>PMJO01000219.1:0-57374 GCA_003158455.1 Myxococcales bacterium
GTACATGGTGTTCTTCGTCATCGAACTCAAGAGTCGCGCCGTCGAGATCGCCGGGATTGTTGTTGACCCAGGCGAAGCGTGGATGAAGCAGGTGGCTCGAAATTTGACAGATCCGGTTGATGGGTTTCTTCGTGGCGCGAAGTACCTGATCCATGATCGGGACCCGTTGTTCACGGAGGGGTTCGTCGCGATTCTCGAAGCGGGAGGCGTGAAGAGCGTGAAGATTCCGGCGCAAAGTCCAAATTGCAATCCATACGCGGAGCGCTTTGTAAAAACCATCAAGTACGAGTGTCTCAATCACTTCGTCATCTTCGGCGAGCGACATCTGCGCCACTTGATCAAGGAATTCGTTGAGCACTATATGACCGAGCGGTTCCACCAGGGCATCGGTGGCCAACTCATCAGAAAACAGGTTGGACCGACGAATGACAACGGGGCAGACGGCAGGGTCGCCTGTCGCTCGCGCCTCGGCGGGATGCTGAACTTCTACTATCGGGAGGCCGCATGAGCCTCGGCGATCAGTTTTCGGACAGCAAGGGTGTTCGTAGCCGTCGCGCCGGTCGTGGTACCGGTCGCGGCGACCGTCAGGGTACCCGTGCTCGTAACGGTGCCGGTCGCGGTAGCCGCAGGGACGTCCTGCCCAGAATCCGCGGGAGCATCGATACCTGCATCCCGTGGCGGCTCTGGCGTGGGCTCGGGTCCCGGCTCAAGGCCCGGTTCTGGCCCGAATCCGCACGTGCCTGTGCAAAGCACTTCGATACCCCCAGTGCCACTTTGGGAGCTGGCACTGGCCATCGTTGACCCACCGATGTGGTCTACCGCTTTCACCGTCCAACTGTAGTAGCCGCCAGGGAGCGGATTGGTGACGGTCCTATGGTCACTTCATCATCCGAGGATAGAAAATCAGTGGAAAACCACCCGCACCGAAGTGTTACCCATGTTCCCGGTTTTCTGTCACCCATGTTCCCGGTTGCTCAACGGTAGCACGGACAAGAATCTACGTTGCCTGTGCGGCGAACACTCGAAGGTCGCGGTTGTGTCCTCTTTGTCTTCGCGCTATATACCCCTGCAGGAGTTAGTCATGGCGAAAGCGTTCGACAGCATCCCCACGAGGGTGCTTCTTGGATTTGCAGGGTCTCTTCTCATTGTTGCTTGCTCAAGTAGCACGTCCCAATCACCGAAACTCGACGGAGGGAGTGGAGGCGCTGGCCCTGCTGCGGACGGAGGCAGCCCGGACTCGAACACGCGGCTAGATGGACCGCTTGTCGACGCTCCGGCGGCGAACGACATCAACGCCGGTTCTTCCTACGTCGATGGGCGGCCACCTGAGGTAGGGCAAACGGACGCGACATCCGGCGGCGATGGAGCGCCTGACCTGGGCTTCCGTGACTCAGCCTTGCTGCCCCCTCTCGACGGAGGTGCGCTGGACAGCGGCGGCCTAGAAACATCTCCTGTTGAACGAGCAGACTCCGGCGTGGACGCCTCAAGTACGCTCGATTCTGACCGCTCCTCGTCGATGCCGGACTCGGGTGGTGAAGTAACGGCCTGCACCATCGCAGTCGATGGTGGTTTTCTTGATCCGATTCTTGGCAACTTCGACTCACCGCAGGTGATCCTAGACAACCCAACGGTAGCAGCCGCCCTCACGGCAGTACAGGCCCTGAGTGCGGGGTCTTCATTTCAGCCAAGTTTGCTGGAAAACCCGCCTGACGTATCGGGCAGGATAACCGTGGCAGCAAACTCCGGATCGACGTTGGCGACATCGAGCAAGACCGACGTCGGGCGCGTGCTGGCGGGCTACACGAGCGATGTCAGCGTCGTCTGCCCTGGAGTATTGCAATCGAACGCGATCACGACAGTCAATGGTACCCAGGTCATCAGCAGCACATCGCGCTCCTACGTCCGCGGGAGCGGGCTTTCCTACACAACCTACGCTGTCGTAAATGCGGTATGCACCGAGCAAGGGAGCAGCTTCAACTATGAAGTCGCAACCATCGAGATTGGCACACTGAACGCGGCTGGAACATCAATCAGTTTTCAGGCTCTGAACGTGACCCTCGCAACATCGGGAACGCTGACCACTGCGTGTGCGAACAGGCTTATCGGGAGCCTAGAAACACAAGGCAGCTGGGTCCTAGTTCAGGACACGGCGACCAGGGCACGATAGGGGCAGAGCCGCCTCCTGTCCGCCTAACGCCTTGCCGTTCAGCTGCAAGGGCCGTTACGTGATGGTCGATAGTACCACTGCCGGGGCCGCGCGGCGTCCTTCGGTCTATTTGAAAAGCCGCGCGGCCCCGGCTCGTTGANNGGCCCTTGTCAGCTGCAACGGCATTATGGGTACTCCGTTCCGAATTCGACGCCCGTGACTTTGTCGCGAGAATCGAAGCGGGACATGCACCCGCGGAATACGAATATGCAACGGCGAGCACTTGATGCTCTCGAACTCTGCTTCGATTCCGCGGGTGTGCCTTTGCCCGTAACGAATACTCAGGGGCAGCCGCCATCACCGGCTCTCCATATTGCCTTCGCTGGGCTTGGCTTCGCATGTCCCGAATTCATCCTAACCGAGGTGCCCCATGCCAAGCCATCCTTCCGACTTCGCCGCCGTCATCGGCCTCGACTGGGCCGACAGAAAACACGACATCTGCCTGCTCGAAACGGGCCAGCAAACACCCGAGTTTGCCGTCCTTGAGCACGACCCCGTCGTGATCGATGCCTGGGCCGCCAGGCTCAGGAAGCGCTTCGGTGGTCGCCCCACGCAAGCGAGCTCGCAACACGTGCAACTCGGCTTCGCTCATTGTCCCCTTCAGCCCGAGCAACAGCCGGTCGTTGAAGTGCGCGGGGTCGTAGATTCCGTCCTCGTCGAGAATCAGGGTATCAGTCAGTGCGCAGATCTCGAGCAGTCGGTGCCAGTCGGTCGAGTTGCGCGCCAGCCGAGACACCTCCAAGCCAAGCACGATACCGGCGCGTCCCATCCCGACTTCGGCCACCAGTTTCTGAAAACCCTCGCGGTCAACAGCTGAGGCCCCTGACAGGCCAAGGTCGCTATCGATGACGATGACTTGGTCGTTGGGCCAGCCCAACGCAACGGCGCGCTGGCGTAGAGCGTACTGGCGCTGGGTGCTCTCGGTGTTTTCGAAGACCTGTCGGACCGTCGACTGCCTCACGTACAGATAGGCGCCACGTTTGAGGTGGCTCGCGGTGACTTTCTGGTGTCCTTCGGAGTTCATCATGGGGTCATCTCCCTTCGGCCTGCCAAGGCCATACTGGCCAACACCCGCACCATGCTGGTGTGGATCTCGTCGGACAGGACCGGTGCCGTCACACGCTCTTCGCAGATTTCAGCAATCCAAGTGGGCCGCGTATCCCAGAGAAGGTGGTGGACACGCGCCCGACAAGCCCTATCAACTCTTCCTCAACGAGTACCCGACGGGTCCATCCGCCAAATGGACGCCGGCAGTGGCAGGGGCGATCTTGTTTCTCTTCGGACTCGGCAAGAAGGGCACGCGCCTCGACAAGGAAATACACAGGGCGGAATGCGCGTGGAGGCGTGGAGGCGAGCTGAATGTTCGCCAGAAGCAGAGGCGAGTCTGATCGGGGGACCATCGTGACTGCAACTAGGACAACCCCGAAACCTAGGACAAAGCCAGCTCACGCCAGCAGGGCACGGGCGGCTGCAGCGGGTTATCCCGGCCGGGAACGGGAAGAACGAGGGCAGGCGCCAGCGGAAACCGTCGAAGCGTACCTAAAGGCCCATCCCGAAAAGCGGGCCAGGCCTTTGAGCGTCGCGCCCGAGCCAGTGGTGCTGACCCAGTTGGAGAAGGACAAGCGCGAGGTGTTTCGGGCACTCGGCCACGATGTCAACGGCAAGTGCCCCGCGGGCATCGACTGGAAAGAGGACTTTCGCAAAGTGCCAGAAATGCTCCGGGACGCACACACGATTGCGCTCACGCGCGCCTGGTGCCATTTCCCTTTGGCTCATTCCCTGGCGCCTATGACCAATCTCAAACCGGCAGCATTGTCCCCGTGTGGGTGGGGGTGGTGCGCCGACAAAGATCGCCTCAAGCCCGAGCGATGGTCCGATCTCCTAAAGGCGGTGGAAATTCTGAAGGAGCGAGGGATCGATCCCAATGGCTATCCCGTCGCCGTCCAGGCTTCCATGTATGCCACGCTCCGTCAGTACAAAGAAGCCTGGCCCGAGCACAAGAGGGCCGTCGAGGCACTTGGGGTGCTCAAGGACGTCGATATCCCCGCTCGTCCAGCGCTGCAGATGGAAGAAGCCATGTTCAGGTGGCCAGCCAATCCGAAACCCCGCGGCGGCAACACCGACAAGCCCTGTCAAATCTTCCTGAACAACATCTACGCCGCTGGTGGCACGGCGGCCGTAGCAGCGGCGATCCTTTTTCTCTTCGGGTTGGGCAAGCAGGGCGAGCGGCTGAAAGCCCTCAAACACCGAATTGAAGTGGCGTGGGGGCGCTGGCAATCCCGATTTCGTCAAGCTGGCCGAGGCCTACGGGGCCAAGGGCCTGCACCTGCGCCGGGCCGCTGACGTGGATCGCGTGCTCCAGGCGGCCATGGAATACGATGATGGCCCATGCCTGATCGACGCCGAGGTGGTGAAGGAAGGCAACGTGTTCCCCATGATTCCTTCGGGCGCCAGCTTGCGCGAGATGATCATCGATCCACCGCGCATCGAAGCCGAAGAAGATGGAGAGCCGTCATGACCGCGCTCGCCTATCTGACATTGACCATGAGCAAGAGGACATCATGAGCACCGCACTCGCCGCCGCCGTGACCGTTCCGGAAGGCAATCCCCTGCACACCATCTCGGTGCTGGTGCGCAATCAGCCCGGCGTGTTGGTGCGTGTGGCCCTGGTATTCGCCCGCCGTGGCTACAACATCGAGAGCCTGGTGGTCAGTCCCGATCCGACCGACGCCGGTTTTTCCCGCATGACAATCACCTGCCGGGGCGCGGCCGACACGTTGGAACAGATGATCCGGCAGGTGGCCAAGCTGGTCGACGTGGTACGCGCCATTGACCATACCGGCCAGTCAGTGGTGGAGACCGAGATCGCGCTCATCAAGCTGCAGGCCGAGGTGAGCGAGCGAACCGAGATCCTGCAAATCGCCGAGCACTACAAGGCCAAGGTGGTGGACTGCGGTACCGGCTCGCTCATCCTGCGGGTTACCGGCGGCAGTGAGAAGCTGGACAGCTTCATCTCACTGTTGCGCCCGTTCGGCCTGGTCGAGCTGGTCCGTTCGGGCAAGATCCTGATGACCCGCGGGCCGGAGGCGACGTAGGGCCGCCGAAGAGACGGCCCCGGGAGCGAGCCGCCGGGAGCGCTGGCGCGAAGTTTTGCTCGTCGTAAAGTCCGAGACCGTCGGGGGATGGCATCTCAGCTCCTACGCATCTCAGGGAAGCGTAGAGAGGAAGTGCCAGAACGCCGGGGCGGAAAGGTCGGGCTGTGAGGAATGATCCTGGCCATGCGTCTCACACCACACCACTGGGTAACCCGGCTTGCAGCCACTGTATTCCTGGCACGGAGGCGGGTCAAATGGGGGTGTTGGCGCATTCGGGTCACACCCATCTCGGGCAATATGATCATCGCGTGCGGAGATGGTCTTCCACGGCGGCACTGTCTGGTCATCTGCATCTTGGATCAACAACGCCGCTACGTTGCCCGTGCAGTTTGTGGGCGGAACTGGGCCATACCCTCCGGCAATGGTGGCCACACCACGTAGCATGGCTCCCCGCCAACACGCCAGGTAGTGAGCCATGAAGGCACCGCTGCTGTATCCAGTGGCGAAGCGACGTTTGGGGTCTGTGCACAGAGTGCTCTCGACCGCCGCCACAACCGCATCGAAGTAGGGGAACTCCACCCCGGATTTTGACAGATCCCAGCACTCGGCAGCGGCTCTCATCCGGATGTGAATGGCTTCCGTTCCACTCTGCGTCTGGGTGGGAGGGTGATTGTTTTGGGGATCTGGATCGGTGCTGCAACCAGGGAATTCGTAAAGAACCTGGTAGTGGCGGTTGCCGTCGTAGGCTTGAGGTAACCACTGATAGTACTGCCGAGATGATCCACCCACGTTGATGGTCTTCTCTATCCAGGTGAGCGTGGCATCCTTGGTCGTCGGCGGACAGCTTCCGGATGACGAAGCCCCTCCGAGACCCGAAGCGCCGCCGAGACCTGAAGCGCCGTCGCGGTCGGTCGCCCCACCGGTGCCTGGGGCGCCGCCACGATTGGGCGCTCCACCGGTGCCTGGGGCGAGAGGGGGCGCCGAATCACTCTTGTTGGCATCGTTGGCAAAATGGCAGGCGTCCCCCGCGACAATCGCAACCGCGCCGACGGCCAACATCCACAAACGGCTTCTGCTATCCATGAAACAACCTCACGACGGCCGATCTAGAGCTGGGTCCATCCTGCGCTAGCCTTTGGTTAGGATCGGCCCGGTGTCCACGGCCTCGAAGTCGCCGCCGTGAAGTTGTTTCAGGCCTGGTCATTTAGAATACACCCGAAGCGCTCCCGTGGCACGACGTGCTGATTTCGTTAGCCGGTTGCCCCTGCTGTGCCACTCTACGGTGGTCATGAGGAAGCTCGCTCTCGCTTCTCTTGCCCTGTTGGCTGGTTGTTCCAGCAGCACCCCCGGTTCTGGTCATCTTGAAGACGCCTCGGCAAGCGGCGGCAATACCTCGGTCGCGAGCGGTGGACAGGCCGGTACCGGCGGCGTTGTGGCTTCGGGAGGTTCTGTCGCAAGCGGTGGAAGCAGGGGCACGGGAGGGGCGATTTCGAGCGGTGGAAGCGGCGGTACGGGCGCGGTCGGGTCGGGTGGCACGTCCTCGACCGGCGGCGTGGGTGGTGCAGGCGCAACCGGAGGCAACAAAGGCAGCGGCGGAGTCGGGCAGACCGGCGGAACCTCGGCGGGAATCGGCGGCGGCGCGGGGGCAGCTGGCCAGACGGGCGGCAGCAAGGGCACGGGCGGTATCGCTGGGGCGGGTGGTGCAGGCGGCGTCGGCGGCGGCACCGGCATCGGCGGGACGGGCGGCCCCTCGGACGGCGGGGCGGACGCTCGCGATGCTAGAGCGGGCGACCTCAGTCCAGATGCCACGAAGCCCGCCAGCGGTGATGCGCCGAGGGACTTTTTTCGGGCCGATATTAGCGCCACAGGCAACGTTACCGTGTACATCGCGGGCGATTCCACCGTGTCGACCTACACCAACAGTTCCATCCACCAAGGCGGCTGGGGGCAATTCCTGCAGGACTATTTCAATTCCAACGCCAAGGTCGTCAACAAAGCCGTCGGCGGGATGACCTCGCGGCATTTCATCGAGGCTGGCTACCTCGACGCCATCATCGCGGTCATCAAGCCGGGCGACTATCTGCTGGTGCAATTCGGAACCAATGACGGCAACAAGACCGCCACCTACACGTTGTCCGGTTCGACAACCGAGATTCCCTACTACTTGGATCCGCAGACCGACTTCAAGACCTACCTGACCAAATACGTCGACGCGACCCGCGCCAAGAACGCAACCACAATCTTCGTGACGCCGCCGCCGCGCCATTCGTGCAGCGCCGGTGAAACCGGCGTTGCCAATGGCCTTGCTGCATACGCCACCGCGATGAAGGAACTCGGCCCCACCCTGAACACGCCGGTCGTCGATTTGAACGCGATGGTCATCGCCTATCTCGCCAATGTGACCTGCGAAACCTCGGGCAGCACGTTCTACTTGGTGAAGGCGGACGGCACCATCGACAGTACGCACTTCCAGGAAAACGGCGCCAACATCATGGCCGGTCTCGTGGCCAAGGGCAGCGCGGGTATCAGCACGCTCGACATTCCACTGGCCGCGTATGTGAAGTAGCGCCTTCGAGACATGGAATCTACCGCTGGTCAGAATATGCGGAAAAGGGCCGCGCGCTCAGCGCGACGTCGGCGTGACAGTGGCCCGCCCGAGGATGCGGCGCCGGAGCTCGTCGACCTGCTCCGGTGGCCCGGTGAACGTCTCGGCCGGGAAAGTCCTGTCTGCGGCCATGTGGCTGTAGATGGCGTCCGCCTCTTTCTGATCCAGCGCCAGGCCCGAGATGTACTCCAGCTTTAGGCTGAAGTCTCGGTTGATGGGCGCCCCCTCCAACCAGCGCTGCATGTCCTTGCCGCTCGCCCCGTAGCAGGAAAGGAGATCGATGACCGAGGTGATGCGCACCTGCTTGAAGGAATCGGACATGCGTGGGTCGGCGAACATCCGTCGCTCGGTCGCCGGGATATCGATGCGCAGCGGCTCGAGGCCGCCCACCAGCACGACGTCGAAGCCTTTGCCTCCGGTGACGGTGTTCCACATGGTGCCGTTCGGAAAGGCGTCCATGAAGGTCCGCAGCTGTACCTTGATCGCGAGCTCGCTCGTTTCGTAGAGCGGCACCCACTGCGTCGCGATGCCGCCCGGCTTGAGGTGCGCCTTCACGATGGCGTAGTACTCGCGCGAGAACAGGAGCGAGTTGCCGCGCACCCAGGGGTGAATCGGGTCTGACGTGATGATGTCGAACTTCTCACGCGTGGTGGCCAGGAAGTGCCGGGCATCATCGAACACCACCTGGACACGGGGATCGGAGAGCACGGCGTAGTTCTCGGCCGAGAAGAGCTGGGCCGCGCCTACCACGCGCGGCTCGATCTCACAGATCACCATACGCTTCACCTCGGGGTAGAGCGCCAAGGTCCCCGCGGTGATGCCGCCGCCCAAGCCGACCACCAGCACCGATTCTGGCCTCGGGTGGGGGATCGCGGAGAGGTGACCGATGAGACGCTCGGTCCGAAGGTCGTTGGGGTTGTTGGTAGCCTCCACGCGGCCCGAGACGTGGAAATTGCGGTAGCCGTCGGGGGCGATGTGCACCGCCACGGTGGAGGCGGCGCCTTCGCTCACGTACGGGTATTCGTCGCGCGGATCCACCCACCAGACATAGCGGCCGTGCGCCAGGAATACGCGCGAAAGGCCCGGCAGGAAGGCCGCTGCGGTGAAGCTCACCGCCAGCACTAGCGCAGGCGACAGCAGCCGCAGCGACCGCCGACCCTGGGTGGCCTGGGCGCGCACGCGGCGGCTGGCGGCCCAAAACAGCAACGCCGCCGACAGGCCGGCGCCGACGGCGAGCACCTGCGCGGCCCAGCGCGTTCCCTGTTGCGGGATGGCCCAGAAGCTGATGCCGAGCGAACCCGCGATCGCGCCGATGGTGTTCGCGGCGTAGACGTTGCCGCTCGACCGCGCGGTGTCGCCGTGACCGCCTCCTGCTGCCGCCAGCGCGAACGGAAAGCTCATGCCCCACAGCACCGCCGACGGCAGAATGACGTCGATGGCGCGCAGCACGTGCAGCCCCTGACGCGCGCCCTCCGGAATCCAGGCGTAGGACTGCGGCGCCGCAAACGGCAGGAGTCGGGCCAATACCAGGCCCCCGACGAAAAGCGACGGCACCAGCAGGAACTGCGACCAGGCGAAGCTGCCGAGCGCATTGTGGCCGCGGCGCAAGAGATAGGCCGCCAGCGCGCTGCCGATGCCGAGCCCGCCGAGGAAAACCGCCAAGATGATCGCGAATGCGTACACGGTGGCCCCGAACAGCAACGTGAGGAGGCGGGTCCAGATGACCTGGGCCCCGAGCGCCGTGAATCCCGAGAGCGCTGTGCCCAGGTAGACCAAACGAAGCAAGTCTGGGTCGGTGCGCGGCGCCGCGGGCATCGCGGTGGCGGCAGCGCGCGTCCCCCCGTCCATGCGCCGAGGGATGATGCCCCCCAGACGAAACGCGTACGAACCCACCAGCGCGTTCAGGGCCGCGGCAGCGAACGTCGCGACCCAGACGTCCCACACGGCGAGCAGGTAGAAGGCGGAGAGGAGGCTGCCCGCGACCGCGCCAATGGTGTTCGCGGCGTAGAGGCCGGCCAGCCCCGACATGCCCCGCCGGCCCGTCGAGTAGCGGCGCGCGATCGCGGGCAGGGTGGCGCCCATGAGCGTCGTCGGCGGCAGGAGCACGACCGCTGCGATCACCGCGCGCAGCGCGATGCCCAGGGCACCGTAGCCCACGAGGCCAACGTAGATGAAACGGACAGCCGGCAAGACGAGGGGCATGAGCAAGCCGAAAAGGCCGATGCCGAGCTCGAGCAGGGCGTAGACGCGCAGCGGGTGATGGTGGTCGCGCACGTAGCGGGCGAAGAGAAGGCTGCCGAGAAACATCCCGCCCATGAAGCTCGCGAGCACGATTCCCACTGACAGTGACGAGGCGCCGATGACCAGCCGCAGGAGGTGCAGCCACACGATCTCGTAGATCAGCGCGGCGCAGCCGCTGCCTACGAACAGGAGGCGCAAGACGCCCTCGTGCGAGCGCGCGGCCAAAGGCGCCGGGGCCGGCGGACCGGAAACCTCGGCGGAAAGTCCGTCGGCCGGCGCAACGTCCGGCGGCGCCTTTTCCGGAGCACGCGGCGTGGGCGACCGGCGGCCCCACAGCATGCGGCCCGCGCCCAACGCCGCCATGACTGCGGCCAGGAGAAGCAGGAGCGTGTTGGCGTCGGTCTCCTCGGGCAGGGCGGTCTTCTCGGGAGCCCGCGGCGTCTCCACCAGGGGAGCGTCAACCGCCTTCATCGCTGGCGGAAACGGGCTCGGAACCTTGCAGTACGCCGCGAATTCCGAGATCGAGAAACGCCCGTCTCCGTTCGCCTCGCCGACGCGGAGGTAGCGTACGAGGGTGGGGGTGATGCGAATCGCCCGGTCACGCAACCCGTGGCCGCGCGCGAACGCGTCTTCGGCGGTGGTAAGCAGTCGGAAGCTGCCGGGCGCGCCATCGGTCGAGCCGAGGATCCGGTAGGTATCGTTGGCATCCGCCTGGATGTAGAGAGCGCTCACCGTGCGGGTGCGGCCGAGGTCATAGGTGAGCGACGCGAACGAGCTGAAGAAGGTCACCGCGAGCGGCGCGTCCCATCGCGTGCCTTCCACTCCGATTGCGCCGTCGGTGACGAGCGAGAGGTTACCCGTGATCTCCTGCTGCTCCGCGGGAGCCTTGCCCGCGAGCAGGTTGTCGGTGCCGCAGTCGGGCTCGGCACTCGCGCCCCCCGCCACGCCCGAGGCGCCGCGCGGAGCGCCGGGGCTCGGCAGCGGAGTCGCGGCGACCACCGACGCCAGGGGGAGGGCAAGGAGGCAGACACCGATGGCCAGAGCGCGCGAGGGCTGCATGGTTCCCGTAGCTCCGATACCACGGGACGGCACCGCCAGGGAAGAAAAGCGAAATCAGCGGATCCGGCAATCCCGATTTCGCGAAGGACGGGATTTGACCGCGCGGCCTCACAACACCACTAGGCGCATTGTCGAACGCTGCCCTAACGTTGAGCCTGTCCGCGCACCGCGCGTCGCCCAGCAAGTGCATCGGGTTCGGCAGCCGGTCCAGGGCCGCGCGCACGGTCCATCCGTGCAGGAAGGCAAACCGTTCGGTGCGCTAGCCGGCCACGCCCGACACCACGACGTTGGCCAGCATGATGCTCTTGCCGGATGAGGCAGCAGTCGTGTTCAAACAGTAGATGATTGCCACTGCCGAAATCCAACCCGCCCAAGTGGACATGAGCGTCACCGGAACGGAGAAGGTGACGAAATCGAAACCAAGCCTCGACTTCATCGCTCCCCTGGAGAAGAACGAGGCAGCCCAGATGGGGTTGTGGGGCCTGCCGAAAGGCACGTTCAGAGCTTTCCTGCTATGCTGAGAAGCCGATGCGTCGGGTTTGGTGTGTGCTTGGTTTTGCCCTCGTCATGTGCGCTAGGCCAGCGCTCAGTGACGAATGCACAGCCTCTCTGGTCGGCGGGGAACCTGCGCTACAGCAGTTGAATGCAGAAACTCGGCTGCACTTCATTCGCGAACGCCTGCGTATCGACGCCCGCAATGCCCGCATCTGGAGCTACTCATGGGGCACGATCTATTCGGCCCTCACCGTTGGCCAATTCGTTGCCGCGCCTCTGGTGTCCCACGCGTCGGGGTTGGACCTGTACGTGGGTGGTAGCGCCGCGTTGGTTGGTGTGATCCCGCTGGTGGTCACACCGCTCAAAGTCATTGGTGATGAAAAGCGCCTCGACGAGATTGAGGCCGACACTCCGACAACAACTCCCTGCGTCGCGCTTGCCTGGACGGAGGAGTTGTTGAACAGAGACGCAGCGAATGAAGGTCAGGGGCAAAGTTTGCTCTTTCATGGCGGCAACGTCGTAGTCAACGCCGGAATCTTCCTTATCATCGGCGCTGGATTTGGCCATTGGACCAGTGCGACTATCAGTCTGCTGACCGGTATTGCGACAGGCGAGATCATGATCCTCACTCAGCCGGTCGGCGCGCTCAAGGCTTTGCGCCAGTACCGCCGTGGTGAGCTTGCTTCCCCGTCGGCCGGGGTTCGCATAGGAATCGCGCCTTTGCTTGCCAGAAACAGTTCGGGCGTGGTCTTGATCCTGATTTTCTAGGGTCAAACAGCCCGTGGCGGAAGTCGGACCGACTTTCACCACGGGCTGCTGGGCGCCAAAGGTTTGGATTCAGCTTCCTGCGAGCGTCACTTCCCATACCCTGCAGCGACGATGGCGGCCTGGAGCGCGTCCAGAGTCGCCTGCGACACTGCTGGGCCAGTCGCCACAGCGCCTTCGTAGAAGCGTCCTCCATCGGAGTTACTATTGTCACCGCCAGTTCCGAGGATGAGGGACCCCTGTTTCTGCATGGGGACGTAGCCGGGTTTCTCGGGGCGAATTCCATCGTACAAGGTCGTCAGGGTACCGGACGTCGCATCGGCACCATAGATCGCAAAGCGACCTTTCCCACTGTTCTTGTCCCTCGTGTCGCCGAGGACGATGGCCGTGACGAAGTCGAATTTGAGGGGCGTATTGGTCGAAATGTTCTTGTCCTGCCCGTTTTCCCAGCCGGCATATAGACCGTTTTCGAGGTCTGCCATGACCCACGGGCCCGGTTTCCCGCCGTAGCCGGTGCCCCAAACGACGCCCGCCCCAAAGTAGACCGTTTCCATGGTGCCGTTGCCGTCGTCATTGGAAGACGTTTCGGCGTTGCCGTAGTCGAAGCAGCACCCATCGACCAGGTCCTTCTGGCCGGTCACCATGTAGATGGACTGCGGCTCGTCGCCTTTGGCCATCCCGTTCCCAGTCTTGATATTGCAGCCAGTGCAGCCGGTGCGATAGCCGATACCGGCCCTGATGAGGATGCCGTAGGCCGAATGGCCATTGATCGTTAGCGGGAGAGCCGCGGCCTTTGCCGGGTTGTCGGGAGTCGGTTTGTTTCCGCCTCTGGGCGCGGGTTCAAGGTCATTCCCCTGTCCGGACTGGTCGTAGATCTTCGTTATGGTACAGCTTCCGTCGGCGCAGAACGTGTCTTGCGTAACGGCGTCGGCGTAGCCATCCTTGGACACAATGTCCTGGATCGTCCCCTTGCAAGAACTCGGTCCGGCATTCGCAGTTCCCAGGCAGAGCTGGTAGAGGGGCCCCGTGTAACCGGTGACAATCACTCGCACCGTGCTATGCGCCGAGACGACCTTGTTGGGGGACTGGTTCAATATGTCGCCAGGCAAGGCACTGCCGCTGCGGCCGCCGCTTACGGTGCTGCTGCCGCCCGTACCCGTAGCGCCACCTGAGCCGGTCACACCACCTGAAACCGCCACACCGCCGGAGCCGGTCGCACCACCTGAAACCGCCACACCGCCGGAGCCCGTGGCGCCGCCTGAGTCAGTCGTCCCACCCGAGCCTGCAGCGATCACGCCCCCCCTACCACCTGAGCCTGGTCCGGCGTCTCCGTTGCTGGGATTGCCGGCGTCTGGCTCCAGTTCTCCAATACCGTGGACCTTGTCGCACGCCGAGAAGGCGACCATCACAATCAGGAATAGTTTGGTTCGCATGTCGTTTCCTCCATTGCCTTGCTTGTGGGACGAGCAGGTGCGGATCTTTCAACGATGTTCACGCGCCAGGGCCGCACGAGCTTGCTCGGCGAAACGGCCTTGCGGAAAATCGCCAAGGTATCTTTCGAAGTCGTGCCGGGCGCCATCCCAGTCACCGCTCTTCGCGCGACATACCGCGCGACCGTAGACCGCCCGCTCGGCGACTGCGTCGGTCTTACCCCAGACAGACAGCAGAAGGTCGAAGTCGTGAAGCGCAGCCGAACGCCGGCCCTTGTCGGCGCGCAGCTCGGCACGTGCCACGAGCATTTCTCGGCCGACGCCTTTCGCAGACAACGACTGCGCATCGAGAAGCGCGAGAGCCTGCGGGTTGCGCCCGAGTCGCAGCAGCGCCTCGATTCGGGTCGCCGTCGCCTCGGACCGGAGCGCGCCGGAGGCAAACTCGGCCCGGTGCTGGTCAAGAATGACGAGGGCCGCTTCGGCGTCGCCTTCCTGCCTCAACTTGGCTATGGCGCTTGCAACCAGCCGCGACTCGCGCGCCAGCTCAGACTGGGCGGGCAGCGGCTGCGACTCGCGCGACAGCCTAGACGGGGCGGGCAGCGGCTGCACGACGTGCTGGGGTTCGAGCGGCGATGGTCCCCGCTCACTGGGCTGCAGGTTGGGCGTCTCCCTGAGGGCCAGCGAACGACCGGGGCGCGACAGGCGGACGGCAGGCGGCGGCGCGGGCTGGTCAGCGGCCTGCTCGCGCTTTGGCGTTTCTGGCGGCACCCCGGGTGACACAGGCGTGGGCATCCCGGTGGCAGCCCCTGGCGCTGGCGGATCGCCGGGCTTTGCTGCCTGCTCGCGCTTCGGAGTTTCCGGCGGCACCCCGGGTGACACGGACGTGGACGTCTCGGCGGCGGCCTCTGGCGCTGCCGGATCGCCGAGCTTTGCTGCCTTTGCGCGAGCGTGCCGGACCGGATTCTTCGTGGGGCCTGGCTCCGCAGTCTGGGCTTCGCTCGGCCGATCCGGAATCCGACGAATGACGCGCGACACGGCGGCGGACAAAGCCCCGCCGAACAAGATCAAACCGGCGGCGACGATGACTGGGCGAAGGAACCGCCTGGCCGGCCGCGGGACCGATTTTCCCCTCGACCGCTCGCTGCTGCGCAGGCGCGCGCGGATCTCGGCCAGTTTCCTTTCGTCGAGCGGACTTGCCTGCGCCGCAGACCGCAGCAGCGCCCCGGCAACGGCCTCGTCGCCACTGCCCGGCAATTGCGCCGTCCAGCGTTCGCGAATCGGGATTTGCTCATCGGTGTTTTTCATGGCTCTCTCCCCAAAGCTCGCTTCATCTCACCCAGAAAGCGCGTTCGCGCCCGGTGTAGCTGAACCCATACCGTCGCCGGCTTCAGGCCCGTCAGGGCGGCGATCTCTTCGCCCGACAGCTCCTCGAGTTCAAACAAGATCAGAACCGTGCGGTACTTGTCGGGCAGTCGGTCGAGGATGCGATAGACCGACTCCGCGGCTTGCCGCCGTTCCAGCGCGTCGAGCGGCGTTGGCTGCGACGGGGAAAAGCTGTGTTCAATTTCGACCGCGCGCGCGCGTGCGAACCAACGGCGAAAGCGATCCTTGCGACGACCGTCCAGCGCGACCCGCTCGGTGATCCGGTAGAGCCACGTCGTCACCTTTGCGTCGCCGCGAAATTCCGGCAGCCTGCGCCCGGCCACCAGGAAGATCTCGTGCACCAGGTCTTCCACGTCAGTGTCTGGCCCAGCAAGACGGCTTGCCCAGCGTGCGACCGTCGACGCATGGGCGCGATACAGCGAATCCAGATCCGACACGGCAGCATCGCCGTCGATCCTGGGATTGGCATCCGAGCTGGGCAGATTCATGGTGGCGCCTTCTAGTGTCGGGGCGCCCGCCGGATCTTTCACCGAAACTGCCCTAAGCTGATCCCGAAGGCGAGCTGTACTTCCACGTGGGACAGGCGGCCAACGTCGCCGTAGTTTCCGATGGTTAGCCGATCCTGGCCAGGGTATGCGTATAGGTCGGCGCCGAGCCAAGCCGCGCCGTTGTTCCATGTCCAAAGTCCGCGCAGGCCGGCATCAAGACCGAATTGCAGGCTGGTGTCCGAAGAAGTCTTGAAAAGTGCACCTGCCCCCTGTACGCGAAGCGCGGCCAGCACGGCGCCAGCGTGGACGTCGAGCATTGCCGCCGGCTTGCCCCGCCAGCGAAGGTTCGGCCCGAAAGAAAGCGCGGGACGCATCCATCTGGCCTCAGCTGCAGGCGACGAAATCGCCTGCACGTGGGTCGACGCCACCGACAGGGCGAAATCCAGCCCGATCGGAATCGCCAGGGGAAAGAGCGTGCCCTCCAGCTTGGCACCGAAGACAGCCTCGCCGCCAACGATGGAGGTCAAAACGCCTATCCCTGCATCAAAGGCAATCGATCGTTTCGCGGCTGGCTTCACCTTGGCAATCACCACAACCTCCGGTGCTGGCGGTGGTGTTGGTGGTGGCGCTGGCGGTGGCGCTGGCGGCAGCGCGGGCGGTGGTGCGGGCGGCAACGCGGGCGGTAGTGCTGGCGGCGGCGCGGGCGGTTCGACCACGGTCGGCGCCAACGTGGGACTGAACTTCGCCTCCCAGGCCGCCAAGATGACCGCAACCGCCTGGGCCAGCTCCGCACACGACGCGGATAGGTCGAGCTTCCGTTCCGCCAGAAGCCCACCGTCGGGCGCGAGCAACTCGATGTTTACGACACGTTCGGCGGTCGAGAGGTAGGCGCGGTGCTGCGCCGATGGCTCGTCCCGCCCGGATTCCCGGCGCGCCGCCAGTTTGCCCAGCTGCTCGTCAACCTGGGCGGGGCTCGGACACGTGCTGTCGCCCTCGATGGCCAGCATGGGATGCGCCAGCCACAAGGCAAGCAAGAAGGCCGTCATGCGGATGCTCCGCGGTTCCCTGAACGCTCAAGCACCCACGCAGTCTGATACCAAATGCCTCTCTATGTCCAGCGAGGGCGCTGGGCCACCCTCCCGACTAGCGACACGAACTAAGCAGCACGCCAACCGAGTTGTTGCCTGTTGTGACGATGTCCAGCCTGCCGTCGCCGTTCAAGTCGCCCAGCGCCAGCGAACCGCCGCCGGCTAGGTAGTCAAGCTTCGTCGCGAAGGTGCCGTCGCCGTTGCCGAGCAGGACGCTCACCCCGCCCGAACGCCACGGAGAATCGCCCCAATGTGACGTCACGATGTCCACCCAGCCATCGCCGTTCAAGTCACCCAGCGCCACGGCGTTCGGAGAGTCCCCGGTATCGTAGTCCACCTTGTCAGCGAAGGTGCCGTCGCCCTTCCCCAGCAACACGGTCACCGTGCCGGGGCTCCCAAACGTGTTTGGCATGATGATGTCCAGATTCCCGTCGCCGTTCAAATCTCCCAGCGTGACCGCGCTCGGGCCTTCCCCGGTATCGTAGTCCACCTTGTCAGCGAAGGTGCCGTCGCCCTTCCCCAGCAGCACGCTGACCGACCAATCAGCTTCAAACCCGACGTTCGCGACAACCATGTCCAGCTTGCCGTCGCCGTTNNTCCAGCTTGCCGTCGCCGTTCAGGTCGCCCAACGCTACCCCATTCGGATTGGTCCCGACTTGGTAGTCTAGGTTGGCAGCAAGCATCCCGCCGCCGGTTCCAAGCAGAACGCTCGCCGTGCCGACGGTGCCGACGGCGACCATGTCCAGCTTGCCGTCTCCATTCAAGTCACCCAACGCAATCGCGGTCGGCCGGTTTGCGATTGGGTAGTCCACGTTGCCGGCGAAGCTCCCGTCGCCAGCTCCAAGCCGCACGCTCACCGAGTTGTCGTTTGCCACGGCGAGGTCCAGCTCGCCATCGCCGTTCAAGTCGCCCAGCGCCACTGCAGCCGGCCCGTTCCCGGCTGGGTAGTCCACGTTGACGGCAAAGGTTCCGTCGCCCTTTCCCAGCAACACGCTCGCCGTTTCCGAGGCTTGGTTCGCCGAAACAACGTCCAGCTTGCCGTCACCATTCAAGTCACCGAGCGCGATCGCACCCGGGTGATTCCCGGTTGGGGATATCGCCCACGTGTCGAATGTTCCGTCGCCCTTTCCCAATAGCACGCCCACCGAGCTGCCGATCCTGGTAAGGAGGTCCAACTTGCCGTCGCCATTCAGGTCGCCCAGTGCCACCGAGCCTATCCCGCCTGGATAGTCGACCATGGCGGCGAAGGACCCGTCGCCCTTTCCCAGCAGCACGCCCACTGAGCTGCTGCTTCCGGTAAGGAGGTCCAGCTTGCCGTCGCCGTTCAAATCCACCAGTACCACTGAAGTCCCCACTGAATCCTGGTATTGCTCGGCTGCATAGTCCGTCTGGCCGACAAATGTCGCGTCGCCCTTTCCCAGCAGCACACTGACCGAAGATGCACTGTAGTTCGCCACGACGGCGTCCAACTTGCCGTCGCCGTTCAAGTCACCGAGCGCGATTTGCCTTGGTGCGGACCTCGGGTCGCCCCCGACTGGGTAGTCCAGCTTCGAGGCAAAGGTTCCGTCGCCTCTTCCGGGCAGCACGCTCACGGTGGCCGAGTCGATGTTCGCCGTAACGATGTCCAGCTTGCCGTCGCCGTTCANNGCCGTCGCCGTTCAAGTCGCCCAGCGCTACTTCTTCCGGGCCCTCGCCAGGACTGTAGTCCATCTGGGCGGCGAAGGTTCCGTCGCCCTTTCCCAGCAGCACGCTCACCGTGTTCCGGTAGCGGTTCGCAGTGACGATATCGTGCATGCCGTCGCCATTCAAGTCACCCAGCGCCACCGAGGTCGGACTGGCCACATGCGTTCCATCCCGACTGTCTCCGACAGCATAGTCCATCTTGGCGGCAAAGGTTCCGTCGCCCTTTCCCAGCAGCACACTGACTGTGCCCGACCAATAGTTCGCTGTAACCAGGTCTAGCTTGCCATCGCCGTTCAAGTCGGCAAAAGCCATTGACTGCGGCGTCTCGGCGGCGCCGATAGCATAATCCGTCTTGGCGAAAAATCTCCCGCCGCCGGTCCCGAGCCACACGCTGACCGTTTGAGCGCTCGCATTGACGAGGTCCAGCTTGCCATCGCCGTTCAAGTCGCGCAGTGCCACCAAGTCCAGCTGGACCCCAATGTGCGTCAACGGCCAGGTGCCGAACACAAGCGTTCCCATGCATGCAAGCGGCTCACCGCCGTCCGCTGCAACATCTCGGGCGACAAGTTCCGGCGCAGTGTCTTTCGCGACGATATTGCTGTCCGGGCCAGTATCCTTGTTGATGATTGCATCTGGCGTCGCACTTTCTCGGCCGAGGTCGGACGTTTTCGGAACCGTATCGGCAATGGCGGCGTCTGCATCCGCGGCAGCATCCCTGTAGGCAAGACTGTTGTCCGAAGGCAGATCACGTTCCGGTCCTAGATCTGAAGAAGTCGTTCCTGAGTCTTTGGCATGGACAGCTAGTCCAGCCGTGCGACTGCACGCCGCAATGGCAAAGCCCGCGGCGATCATGAGTCGGAACGTCTTGGCCTTGTCTACGAGCAATCGGTTTCTCCGATAGCAACCTTCTTCCCAATCAGCGTAGCATGCGCCAAAGATGGCTCTGTGTTTCCAAGCCTGCCGCGTTCCGGGTTCCCAGATCAATGTCCGAACCCGACGCAGGCCTAGAAACTATCGGGGCCGTAGGTCCCACTGCACATGTGTTTCCACTAGGCGCCGACACCGTCGGTAACGCTCACCCTTGCGCTATTGAGGAAACGGGCACTCTCACTATCGATTGCGGGCTGCGTCGGCAGCGTTCGCTTGGATTTTCGGCCCGTGATGTGCGAAAGGTAGACCATGTGCGCACGACGGAAACGCGAGATCGAACGAGCGCTCCTCGTGCTGTCCGCGCTCCTCGTGCTTTGTCGCGTCGCCGCAGCCGATCCTGAGAACGTGCGCATCGACTACGTGGCGCCCACTGGGTGCCCAGACGCGGCGGCCTTCATGCGCTCGCTCCAGGAGCGCACGACTCGTTTCCGCCAGGCGGCACCGGACGAACAAGCACGCAGCTTTCTCGTGCGTGTCGCTGCGGCGGGTTCCTCGTTCTCGGGCCGCCTTGAGATTCGTAGCCCCGACGGCAGCAGCGCAATTCGCAGTGTGGATGGGGCCATCTGCGACGAGGTTTCGAACGCTCTTGCGTTGATGACCGCGTTGGCGATTGATCCCAATGCCCTGACGAGCAGCTCGAATGTGGCCGGGAAAAGCCCCGCCAAGCCCACGACAAAGGCCGCTGCCCAGCCGGATTCACAGCGTCTTCCTCCTTCGGAAGCGGCCGTCGCCGCTCGACCTCCGCCCGCAGCGCAGAATGCTTCACAACCTTGGCAATGGTCCGCTGGGATTCTGGGACACATGACATTGGGGGTGTCGCCGAGCCTAGGCTATGGTGGCGAACTCTTCGTCGAAGCAGAAGCACCGGTTTCTTCGACGCTGGGGCCGGCGGTTCGCATGGGGATCTTTTTCAACCAATCCGACGTGGAATTGCCGACCGGCGCTGCCGCGAGGTTTCAGTGGGCGCTCGCGGCGGTCGAAGGCTGTCCCATTCGGCTCGGGGTGATGGCCCAGCGCTTGGCGGTCCACCCATGTCTCGCGTTCCACCTGGGCCTGCTTTTCGGCGAGGGACGCAGGATAAGCCAACCCAAGCAGACGGTCAGCGTCTGGTCGGATGCGGGGCCGGTGCTCCGGCTGCGCGTTGCGGTGACGGCGCGGCTGATCCTCGAAGTGCAAGGGGCTCTCATGTTGCCGCTCTATCGACCGACTTTCGAAATCACGGACATGGGTTCAAGCACGACCGCGTATTCCGTGCCGCGCATCGGCGGATTGATTGGAATTGGCGTATCCTATCGATTTCGATGATCAGACTGCCGTCTTCCGGCCATAACCGATCTGCATGAGTAGAAGCTGCATGGACGCCAGCCAAGCCGCAGGGCCGTCCTCAGCCGACGCAGAGTCGGGGCGGCGCATAGCTTCCCTAGTGGCCAATCATCACGCCCTGGTGTGGCGGTCATTGCGACGCTTGGGCGTGTCGGAGTCCGATGCTGATGACGCCAGCCAACAGGTGTTCTTGGTGGTCCACCGGCGTCTGACCGACATTGCGCCCGAGAGTGAACGATCGTTCTTGCTGCAGACCGCGCTGCGGGTAGCTGCGGACTTCCGACGCAGCCGGAAGAGGCGACGTGAGGAAGACGGCCACGACCTGCCGGCCCTGGCCGACACGACCGCCAATCCTGAGGAGCTGCTCGACAGGTGGCGAGCGCGCGCAATGTTGGATCGCGCACTTGATGCCATGCCCAAGGACCTTCGTACCGTCTTCGTTTTGTTCGAGATCGAAGAGCTGACCATGGCGGAAATCTCGAACGTAGTCGAGATCCCGACAGGTACGGTCGCCTCGCGACTTCGGCGCGCACGCGAGGTTTTCCGGGAGACCGTGTCGCACATGTCCGCAGCCCGATCGTCCCGGTGCGAAGCAGGAGGAAAGTGGTGATGGAACCTCGTCCCTTGCTAGAGGAAGACGCAACCGAAATCGAGAGGGCTCTGCTGCGCGCCGGACGTGCCGACGGCCCGCGGAAAGAGGCGACGGCGCGCGTACTGGCCGCGATGCAGGCATTGCCGCCCGCACCCGGCCTGCCGGCGGTTCCGGGTCCGGGCCATGCCGTCGCATCTGGCCTTGGCGATGCGGGTCCTGCGGCTTCGGTCAAGAGCGAAGGGTTCGTCAGGTGGGTGAAGATCGGTCTCTTCGCCGTCGCCGTTGGCGGAGCTGCGACAGTTGCATACTATCTCGCACGGCCTCACGGAATCGTACCGTCGGCCACGCCGGCAATCCAAGATACAGCGCCGGTGGCTGCGCCCGGCGAAGCTCCTGCGCCCGGCAGGGCTTCGGTTTCTCCAGAGGTCCGCCAAGGTGTCGCGACCGCCCACGAAGAGGAGCCGCGCCTGGTTGCGGGTGAGGGCAACCTGCAGCGGCGGAGAGCGAGCCCGTCCGGTCGAGCCCACGAAGCAAGCGACAGTCCACTCGATCGTTCCCTAGGATATGAAACAAGAGCATTGGACCGTGCCAGAGAAGCCCTGGAGGCGCACCGGCCTGCCGAGGTCCTGCGCCTGCTCGACGAGTACCGCCGCAGGTTCCCGCAAGGACGATTGCGGCCAGAAGCCATGGTCTTGCGTCTGGCGGCCCTGGTCCAGGCCGGCAGGCACGCCGCTGCCGATTCGCTGGCCAGCCAGCTCCTGGCCGACGAGGCCTACCAGACCTATGCGCCGCGGATTCGCTCATTGCTGGGGAGGCAAAGCAGTGAGGGGCTGTGACGCTGACCGGCGCTGCCAGCGTGTCTTGGACGTGTTTCGCCAGCATCGGGCGATCAAATCTCCCGATGCTGGCCATTAGGCAGCCAGGGAAGATCCCAGTGCAGAGGCCAGCTCAATCGCACCTCGTGGCAGCCGCGCTGCTTGCGCTCGGCTGGATCTGCGCCTGCAAGGGGAAACAGGAATCCCTTGGCACAAACTGCCCGCTGACACCAAGGCAGGCGTGTGAAGGCAAGCACTGCGGAGACGCGTGTTTGGCTTGTTCCACAGGATCGGTCATGACCCCCGATGTTTCCGGCTATTGCGGCGCGGACGGAGTCTGCGCGGCGGCGGCTCAATCCTGCGGGCAAGTCTCAACCGGCGGGCAGGCCGGCACCGGCGGCCAAGGCGGTTCCGGAGATGCGGCAGCTGGGTGCGGAAAGGCCGGGGCAGCCACCGGCCTGCAAACCGGCCAGACCATCACAGTCGCGGGCCAAACCCGGACCTACGTGCTCTCAGTTCCCACCGGCTACACCGGCACCACTCCCCTGGCGCTGGTCCTTGTCTGGCACGGCGCAAATCTAAGCGGCAGCCTGGCTCAATCGCTTTTCAATCTCGAATCGAAATCCAACGGCGCAGCTATCTTCGTCTACCCTGATGGATTGCCCATAGGCGGGATGACGAACTGGGATCTGTCGTCTGGGAGTGCCGATTTCCAGTTCTTCAAGGACCTGGTGACCTACGTTACGTCGAACTACTGCGTTGATTCGAATCGAATCTTCAGCACCGGCCATAGCACGGGGGCCATGATGACGAATGATCTCGGATGCTACTACGGTGACATGCTCAGGGCGGTTGCGCCCGTGTCTGGAATGCCTCCGGCCACCGGAGGACGCACCACCACCTGCGTCGGCAAGGTGGCGGCCTTGATCGCACATGGAGAGAACGACACGATGGTTCCATTCTCCCAGGGTCAGGCTACCCGAGACTTCTTTGTCTCCCAGAACGGATGCTCTACCCAGACGGCGCCCTGGGCTCCCGACACCATCTGCGTCGAGTACCAAGGCTGCCAGCCCGATCTGCCGGTGGTGTGGTGCGTGCACGACGAGGGCCATTCCTGGCCCAACCTGACCTGGGGCTGTGACGGCGGCATTTGCTTCGACGGGGGCTCGGCGATCTGGGCGTTTTTCTCGAGTTTTCACTAGTCGGTAATGGGAAGGCAACTTGAAAGCGCGGGTCTAGCCCGCAACCCAGGAGGTTCCAACAGCACGATCGTTTAGGAAATCTTCGCGGGCAGCGAAGAGATTGGAAGTTGGTAGCACAGATCATCCCCAATTCGGACAATCTGCGGGTCGACGGGGCCATCTGAGAATGGCGCGGGAAAGTCCTGCGAGCGAGCCGGGAGGGACTCGTTTGTCCGAGCGGTTGTCGATACAAGGAGACGTCTATGTCGAGGCAGAATCTAGGAACAGTGATTGCGCTACTTGCGGTTCTCGGTGGCGCTTGTTCGTCCAGTTCGGACAATTCCACGGGAACCGGTGGCGGTCCAGGGTCGGGAGGTACATCCAGCACAGGAGGGACGACGGGAAGCGGAGGCGCGGCGGGTGGCGGAGGCAAGACCGCCTCGGGTGGTCAGACGACGGCGGGTGGCGCGAGTGGCACCGGCGGTAGCCCGGCCGCGGGTGGAACGACCAGTGCGGGCGGCAGCACGACGACAGGGGGTTCCAGCAGCACGGGAGGGACCTCGTCGGCCGGCGGATCTAGGGCCAGCGGTGGTACGAGCGGATCCGGAGGGATTGGCGGCACCGATGCCGGTTCTCCCGACGTTGGCGGAACTGGCCTCGGCGGAACCGGCGCGGGCGGGAGGACCGGTACTGGCGGCACGACTGCAAACGGTGGAACCGGCGGCCCAGACGCAGGGAACAAGGATGCAAGTGGCACCGGGGGCGGAGCGGGCGGCGGAAGCGGGACCTTCGATCCATGTCCCTCGAGCGGCGTCTGCAAGATACTGCCCCTCGGCGACTCCATCACCTGGGGGGTCAACTACGACGGCGGCTACCGCGTAAAGTTGTTCTCCAACACAATCACGGACAAGAAGAACATCACGTATGTGGGCAAGCTCTCGAATGGTCCGAGCACGGTTTCCGGGGCCACGTTTCCCAAGAACAACGAGGGTCACAGCGGATGGACGATCCAGCAAATCGACGACATCGTCACGGGAACATCGACTGACGCCAACTACAGCGGCAAGAAAATGATGGTCGACCAGGCGCCCAACATCGTTCTGTTGCACGCCGGAACCAACGACATGTCCCGGGGCCCTTCGGGTGCACCCGATCGCCTGGGAACGTTGATTGACCACATCGTCGGTGACGGACCCAATGTCCTGCTCGTGGTCACCACCATCATCCCGATTACGCAGGGATCGTACGGCAGTGTTGGCCAGACGTTTGACAACGCGGTTCCCGGCGTCGTCCAGAAACGGATAGACGCTGGCAAGCACGTAGTTCTGGTCGACATGTTCAAGAACTTCCCCAGCGCGGGCCTGAGCAGCGACGGCGTGCATCCCAACCAACAGGGCTACGACTGGATGGCGGGGATTTGGTACGACGCGATCAAGAGCTACTTGCACTAGTGCCGCTCGCCAGAAGTAGCGAAAGGGTTCCAGCCCATGTCAACTGCTAGAAGGGACACCAGAGCACGAAGCCGGGCGGCACTAGTCTCGATTTACGGAGGGGAGAGCCCCTCCCCCCGTCGGGCAAAGCCCGCCGGGTCCCCCCTTCCCCCGCTCGGCCTTGCGGCCTCGCGGCTCGCGCTTTGCGCTCGCGTGCTGCCCGAGAAGACGCTTGCCAACCCTTCAACATTTTTTGGCGGGCAGCACTAGGTGAATTGTCACTGTGACGGCGCGAACGCCGGCTTTCGGAGAGTCAGCCCCAACCCGAGGAGGAGATGTAATGCAATACCCATCGTTGAATCGAGTGGCGAGTTGTCTCGTCGTTCTAGGCGCGATTGCACTTTCCTGTTCCGGCAGCACGTCGTCAAAAGGTGGTGTTGGCGGTAGTAGCACTTCGACTTCACAGGGTGGCTCCGCGGTCGGTGGGACTATAGCGGTTTCTGGCGGTAACACCGGAACGGGCGGCGCCTCGGTGACGAGCGCTGTCGGCGGTTCTGGTGGAGCCAACCCCGGAACGGGTGGCAAAGCCACCGGTGGCAATGCCAGCGGCGGCGGGGCAGGTGGCGCATCCGTTCCGGCAGGCGGAGGCTCTCTCGCGACCGGGGGTACGAATTCTGGCGTGGGCGGGGCGGCCACGGGCGGCGCGCGCACCGGCGGTTCGACGGCGGCCACGGGCGGAATTCCGAGCGGCGGCGCCACATCGACTGGTGGCAGGGCCACAGGTGGGCAAGTCTCAACCGGCGGGCAGGCTGGGACTGTTGGCTCAATCGACGCGGGAGCGTCGTCGGGGTGCGGAAAGACCGGGGTAGCCACCGGAGTGAAAACCGGCCAGACCATCACGGTCGCGGGCACGTCGCGCACCTACGTGCTCTCGGTTCCCACCGGCTACACCGGCACCACTCCCCTGGCGCTGGTCCTTGTCTGGCACGGCGCAAATCTAAGCGGCAGCCTGGCTCGCACGCTCTTCAATCTCGAATCGAAATCCAATGGAGCGGCCGTTTTCGTCTACCCTGACGGCCTGCCCATGAGTGGCAGCAGCATGACGGGTTGGGATCTCTCGACGGGGAGTGCTGATTTCCAGTTGTTCAAGGACCTGGTGACCTACGTTACGTCGAACTACTGCATCGATTCGAATCGAATCTTCAGTACCGGCCACAGCATGGGGGCGATGATGACGAATATTCTGGGGTGTTCCTATGGTGACATCCTCAGAGCGATTGCGCCGGCATCCGGAACGCCTCCTGGGGGAGGAACCGCCACCTGTACCGGCAAAGTCGGGGCCTGGATAGCACACGGCGAGAACGACCCGACGGTTGCATTCTCCCAGGGTCAGGCTAGCCGGGACTTCTGGATCAAGCAGAACGGATGCTCTACCGAAACGAAGACCTGGGCTCCCGAGCCTGCCTGCGTCGAGTACCAAGGCTGCCAGGTCGATCTGCCCGTCGTGTGGTGCGTGCACGACGAGGGCCATTCTTGGCCCAGCCTGAGCTTTGGTTGTGACCGTGACGCTGGCGGCGTTTGCTTCGACGGCGGGTCAGCGATCTGGGCGTTCTTCTCGAGCTTCCACTAGCCAAGATGTGGGGCTCACACGGCACGCACGATTCGCTGGTCGACATCTCGCTCGGCCGGCAGGCCCGCGACAAGATCCTGCAGCAGAACCATTGTGGGTCGCAGACCACCTCCGTCGATCCGAGTCCCTGCGTGACCTACCAGGGATGCGACGCTGGCTATCCCGTGACCTGGTGCGAGTGGGACGGAGACCACGACCGGCCCCCCTTCGGGAACACCGCCGTCGCGGCCTTCTTCAAACAGTTCTAACCCATCATCTGTCGGCAGACTTCCTCTCCCCCTTTTGCTACAGGCCATTGCTGCTGCGCCGGGGCCGACGCCGCAGAGCCGCGAGCATAGCCGGCACGAGCAACGCGATCTTGCGGCTTCCGGTCGATGGGGCAGTGGAGCAGCCGCAGCCGCCGGACTTGCCCGCGCCAGAAGCGGTGCCAGTCGAAGTGTCACCAGTGTCGGGAAGGCCGCCAGTGGAAAGCGCACCGCCAGTGCCCGGCAGGCCACCCGAGCCCGTGACGCCGCCAGTGTCGAGCGCACCGCCAGTGCCCGATAGGCCACCCGAGCCCGTGACGCCGCCAGCGCCAGTCGCGCCGCCAGCGCCGGTCGCGCCACCGGTCCCGCCGGTGCGCGGGCCGTACACCGGGGGCGCGGCGCCGACTTCGTAGGCGCCGAGATCGGGCGCGGCGCCGGCGAAGCCGTCGTTTATCGCGGTGAGCACGACGCCCTTGTCGACCGCGGCGCTGCCTGCGGCGAGCTGCAGATCGACCACGGGTTTGGCCGGATATGGATTGGAGGGAAAAGCTGGCGCGCTGGCGAAAATGCCCATGTCGACCGCCACGCCGTGCACCTCGGTGGTGTTGGCTTGCATGGTCGCCACGCTGGTGAAGCGACTGCTGCCGATCTTGCCCTCGAACTTGCCGGTGTCGATCGAGCCCAGGCCGTCGTAGTCGAATGAGCAGCTCGCGTCGGCGTCAGCCAGGTCGAGCACGCGGCCAGAACCGTTGCCATAGCCGCCGTAGGTGCCGCCGCCGGTACCGCCGATGAATATGTTGTTGCGGACCAGGGCGCGGCTCCACGTCGCGCCTGCGTAGCAACCCCAGCCGTCGCCGCACTTGACCACAGTGTTGTGGAAGACGACGTCGCCCACTGTGCCGTTGTGGAATTTGAAGGGCGAGTAGAGCACGTTGTACATCACGTTGCGGACGTAGTAGGTCGGCCCGCCCAGGTTCGGTTGCGAGCTGCAACCGTCAAAGCAATTGCGGATGCGGTTGCGCATGACCCGAACGTTGCCCATGGCCGAGTCGGCTTCGATGGCGTCGTCGGTCGCCTCTTCGATGTCGTTGTTGCAAATATCGATAGAAACCTGCTCGTAAGCTTCGTCGTATTCCATCAGCGAGATGTTGTCGCGGAAGTCCTTGACGTGATTCCAGCACACCACGTGCCCCGAGCCGGTGAATTGGATGCCCTCGCCGCTGTCATAGCCGCCAGCCCCGAGTTGGTCGTCTGTCCAGGTCGCGCCACCCACAACGTCGTTGTCCACGATGTAGTTGTTGCGGGGGATGTCGTTGCCGATCTCGAAGGTGATGCCACCTCCGGTCGTGCGGATCTTGCAGCCGCGCACGACCATGTTCGAGGCGCCGTTCATGCGTACCTCGCCCTGCACGGTGAGGTTCTCCAAGTAGACCCATTGCCGGTCGCTCATCGTGACCCGGCCCGCGATGGTCACCGTGTCGGCGGACTCGCCGCGGATCACGATGGGCTTGTCTGCGCTTCCGCTGCGAGACACGGTGAACGCAGGGTAGCTGCCCGCGCCGAGCAGCAGAGTATCGCCGGGTGCTGCGGCCGACAGCGTGCTCGAGAACGTGGACGGGGTCACCGGCTTGGTGGTGGTGTTCGCCGCTGCCACCGGGATGGGGCGCGTGCTCGCGCTGGCGGTCGTCGTGGTCGAGCCGCCATCCGGATCGGTCAAGGTGAGCTCGATCTCGTAAGCTTTGCCCGGATCCAGATCGAACAAGCTGCCCGCGTGGTGGTTGCTCCACTTGCCGCCGCCCGAGCCGAACGAGCCGGTGTCGTTCGTTGCCGCCGGAACGCGAATGAGCGGCAGCCCGGTCTTCCACGCGGTCGCGCCTGATTCACGATAGCGGACCTGCACCACGCCATTATTGTTGGCGTCGCCGGTGATGGCCCACTCGATGGAGATGGCCTGGGTCGTGGGATACGGGGTGGTCACCGCTCCGGGCGTGGTCGCGTTCTGCGCGAAGCCAAAGCCGGGCCACAGAATGCACAACGCTGCTCCTGCCACGATTGCAGATCGGCGGATCATGTCGGGATTGTATCAGGTAATTGCGTC
This sequence comes from Myxococcales bacterium, assembly GCA_003158455.1. Classification (GTDB taxonomy): domain Bacteria; phylum Myxococcota_A; class Polyangia; order Fen-1088; family Fen-1088; genus Fen-1137. The sequence goes on from PMJO01000219.1 coordinate 28,783, forward strand.
TGCCGCGCCGAAGCTCCTCCATGGTTCTTTCCCATCGGCATTGACCGCCGAGACAGGATAGCTACTATGACTACTGACACCACTCGGATTGGCTTCAATCCCGGCCAGAAAATTGGCGATTCTATTCGCAGCTCGCTCGGAGAGCCGCTGGGATTGCCCTTCGTCGTTGTGGCGGATGATGTCCGTATCTATCTGGGCACATTCACCAGTGTGATCTCCTCGATTTCCCCCGCTGGTCCCAACCTCATGACGGACGACATCACGTCGGATGAATTGGTCATCCAGCCGCCTTGGAGAGGCACCGATCCGCGCAACGATCCCCGCATCCTCCAGGTCCTCACCGAAACCGGCAGGCTGGTGCCCTAGCGCCTGAGGGCAGGTGCCCGGCTGTCCCTCCCCATCCTGTCGTACGGGCGGCGTCGAGCGTCCGATCCCGGGCAGATGGAAGCCACAAGTACGAGGCGGGCAAGACCTACAAGCTCGACATCACCGGCGACGATGATGTCTGGGTATTCATCAACAAGCAGCTCGCGGTCGACATCGGCGGGACTCACACGCCCGTCGAGGGCTCGATTACGCTCGACAGCGCGGCTGCCACCAAGTTCGGACTCGCGGCAGGGAACGTCTGCCGCGGTGTTTCGGGCCGAGCGTCAGTCCACGTCGTCCACCTTCGAGATTACCTTGAGTGGCTTCGAGCGCGGTCCCAAGCGAGTGCCACGCCAACTAGCACTGCCTTCGCGGTCAGTCCAATTTCGGTTGCGGTTGTTTACCTGCTCAGCCTTCCTCACTCAGATCCCGGATGAGCCGTGGGTACTTGGTTCCACAGCAGTCGGCGTGTAGTAGCGGTCGGCGAGTGCTGTCCAGGGCAGGATGATCCAACCCACCAGGGTGAACCAAGCCAGAAATCGTTCGTTGGGCGGCGGCGGAGACCAAGGCCCAGTCGCCCACATCACCGTGCAGAGGATGACAAACGACCAGAAGGCCACCGGCCCGATCCATCTGGTTGGCCGCCGTCCCTGGAGATACAGCATAATGCCCGCGACCCACATTGCGCCTTCGATCACATAGGTGCCAGGAATCGAACTCCACAGGCCGAGGCCAAAACGCGGCGACCTTCCGGGCCACAAGGGCATGTCGGGTGCGTGAGTCAGAAAGTCCAAGATCCAGTGACTGACGACTAGGCCGAGCAACCAGTAACAGATCCGGGGAGAGAGTCCGCGCGAGCGCCCCAGAACGGCCAGCAGCGTGCCCCAGAGCAAAGCCATGAGCAGGCCGTGAGACCACGGATAGGAATCGAAGACGAGTGGGTTGAAGGCCGTGGCGCCTCCACTCACCCGAACGTGCTCTATGCCGGCGAGCAAGAAGAGCGGCCAAACAAGATCGAGGGCCGTGACCGCCGCCATGAGCCAGCCGAGAGAAGCCTTGGGGACCGCGCGCTTCGCGGCGAGGGCAAGGGCAAGGTGGCCGACGAACATGGAATCTCCTCTCTGTGGGTTGGTTCAGTCTCAGTCTAGCGCGGGTTGCCACGAGCGTGGGCTATGGCATTGGTGGCGGCTCCACCCGCTCCAGCCGCGCCCGACCCGGTGGAACCACCGGTTTGCGTGGACGGACCCGTTCCTGCGGAACCACCGGTTTGCGTGGAGCCACCCGTTCCGGTGGAGCCATCGCCTCCCGTGCTTCCGGTGTCCGTGAGGAGTCCCGTTCCACTCGCGCCGCCCCCACTCGTTCCAGCAACGCCCCCGGTGCTTCTGGTGCTGCCCCCGCTGTCACCGCCACCGCCAATATTTGAGGTGGCACCGCCCACTGAGGCTGCACCCCCGGTATCGGAAGCGATTGAATTCGTTCCACTGCAGGCAATCGCGGCCAACGCTGAGGTGGAGAGACAAACCAAAAGGCGATTAGGACAGGCCATGTATCCACCTCAATCAGACACCAGTATGCTGTCATCTTCGCGCGAGAGGCGCAATCGTTCTGGATATCAGACACAGGTTGTCCGCCTCCGAACAGCCTGTCTTCTTCACCACAGCCCGGTGCGAGGCTGCCTACGGTTCCAGCGTCAGGGACACCTCATTGCCCCAGCAGGTGACTCCTCCGTCGGTTCTCAGCCCGCAGTGCGAAGAGGGCGTGGAGATCTGGGTGAACGTGCCAGCCGGCGGATTCTCTCCGTTTGGCTTGTGCCCCACACAGGCAATGTGGCCGTCGGCCCGCAACCCACAGGTGTCATCCCATGCGACAGAAATCTGGGTGAGCGTGCCAGCCGGGCCGGGAGGTGACGACTGGCCGTAGAAGTTGATACCCCAGCAAGTGGCCTGGCCGTTGGCCCGCAGCCCACAGGAAAGGTATTGGCCGGTAGAAACCTGAACGAAAGTGCCACCCGGTGGGCTGGTCTGCCCGGAGTCGTTTTGTCCCCAACAGGCAACGCTGCCGTCAGTTCGCAACCCGCAGGTGTGCATATAGCCAGCGGAAACCTCGGTGAACGATCCTGCCGGCGCAATGGCCTTCCCCTCCGTGTTCTCGCCCCAGCAGGTCACGCTGGCGTCGGCCCGCACGGCGCAGGTGTGTTGAGTTCCGCAGGAGATCCACCGAAAGGGGCCAGCCGGTGGGCTGGCCTGTCCGAAGTCGTTTGCACCCCAGCAGAGAGCATCTCCGTCACTGAGCAACCCGCAGGTATAGCGAAATCCGCCGGAGATCTGAGTGAAGGTGCCAGCCGGTGCAGTGGCCTCCCCGAAATCGTTTGCGCCCGCGCAGGCCACGCTGCCATCGCGTCGCAGCCCGCAGACCTGCCCATAGCCGGCCGCGATCTGAACGAAACCTTTGGTTCCGATTTCTCCATCCCCGGCCGCGCTGCCGCTGTCCTGGCCAACGGCGAGCGGAGAGCTGCAGGACGCCGACGCTGCCGCAAGCACCAGGACCACGAGGCCGCATCCTCCCACCGCCGGCACGCTCTGGTACCACTGCACCAGGGACCCCAGCGGCAAACTCGGGCTCCAGTTGAGCGGCCCGGAGGCTCTTCGCTTGCTATCCCCGCGAAGCCCGTTCTTTCCCATGGATGACTCTTGCAGACACGATGTCCTTTCCGTCGGGCTTCTACCAGCCGAGGAAGCCCACAAATCAGGTGTCCCTGGATGGTGGCTCATCGGTGGAGGATTGCAAGGCGCGCTGAGCAAGCCACGGAATCAGACGGTGAGGAGCCTCTCCCTCATCTCACTGTTGCGCCCGTTCGGCCTGGTCGAACTGGTCCGCTTGGGCAAGATCCTGATGACCCGCGGGCCCGAGATGACATGAACCGGCCACCCGCTGTCTTTCCTGTCCGACTCTTCTAGAATAGGAGTGTGACCGCTGAGGTTCCGGCAGAAGCTGCTGTGCGCGTGTCGCCCAGTCGCGCGCAGGCCGAGGCGTGGGACTTCGTCTTGGAAGCAATGGGGATCGCCCACCGGGTAGGCCTGACCGAGGAAGGTTGGGCGGTGTTGGTGCCGCCCGCGCTGGTGGCCACCGCGCTGGCGGCGCTTGATGCCCACGACCGGGAAGCCAGTGAAGAACCGGTGCGTGAGCCGCAGGCACCTGACCATGGACCGTCGTTCGTCGGGTTGGCCGCGGCGCTGACCATCGCGGCCTTCTTCTGGGTGTCCGGGCCGCGCAATGGCGCAGATGCCGGCGGCTGGTTTCGCGTGGGCAGCGGCGTCGCGGGGCCGATTGTGCACGGACAGTGGTGGCGGGCGGTGACCGCGCTCACCCTGCATTCGGATTTCATCCACGTCACCGGCAACGCAGTTGCATTTCTCGTGTTTCTTTCCGCGCTGGGGCGCTGGCTGGGCGGCGGCCTGGCTATCTTCGCCACCCTGCTGGCGGGTGCGGCCGGCAACCTGCTCACCGCGTATGTGTATGGAAGCCCCCACGACGTTGTCGGCGCGTCCACCGCAACCTTCGCGGCGTTGGGCCTGCTGGGCGGCCTGCAATTCGTGCGGCGCTACACCGCGCGCACGGTGGGGCGTCTCAAGCGGGCTTTTCTCGGCATCGCGGCCAGCCTGGGCCTCTTCGCCATGCTGGGCGTGGGCGAGCGGACCGACATGCTCGCCCACGCCACTGGCCTGGGCTTCGGCCTGGGCTTCGGTCTGCTCTGGGGACGCCTGGTGCGCCGCCCGGTGAAACAGCCTGGCCAGATCATCTGTTTGATCGCGACCGTGGCCGTGGTGGCAGGTGCGTGGATGTTGGCGTTCAGACACTAGCACCGCCTATCGAGAATTCGTAGCTGGTTGACCGACCGGGCGGATGGCGGCGGATCCGTTTCCGGCCCCGGCCCACCCGTGGTATGTCCGCGGGAACATGAGCAAGCGAACGTCGTTTTCAAAGTCGGCTCTGGACGGCCGCAGCGCGGGTTTGCGGCGCGAGTTCGAGGAGAAACTGGCCGCTCTGGTCGAGATTCCGTCGGTGAGCATGGATCCCAGCCGCCGGACCGACGTGGACAAGGTCGCGCGGCAGGCGTGTGTACTTCTGCGCGAGTTGGGCGCCCACGCCGAGTGCATCCCAACCGCGGGACTGCCCCTGGTGCTCGGACAGCTTGCGCAAGACCCGAAGTTCCCAACTGTGACCATCTACAATCACCTCGATGTGCAGCCTGCGGAAGCGGAAGAGTGGCGGACCCCGCCCTTCAAGCTGGTCCGCCACGGTGAAAGGTGGCATGGCCGCGGCACCACCGACGACAAAGGGCCAGCCGTGGCTGCGCTTCTCGGGGCCCGGCTGGCCTTGCAGGATGGGGTACGCCTCAACTTCCAGTTCCTTTGGGAAACCGAGGAGGAGATAGGCAGCCCTAGCTTTCAAACCGCCCTCCGCAGACTGGCAGATGGTGACAAACACCGGGCCCCGCTACGCACCGATTCCATCGTGGTTTCCGACACGTTGTGGCCCCAGGCCGGCCGGCCGGCGATCCCCTACGGCCTGCGCGGCCTGGTGGGTTTCTGCGTGCGCCTGCAGACCGGCGCCAAGGACGTGCATTCGGGGACCACTGGCGGCGCGGCCCGCAACCCACTGGGCGAGTTGTGCGAGCTCATCAACGCTTGCTACGACGCCCGCACCGGCCGGGTGAAGATTCCTGGCTTCTACGACGACGTCCGTCGTTCCAGTGCAGTTGAGCGCCGTTGCCTGTCTAGGGCGGGCTTCTCCCGTCGACGCTTTCAACTAGCGCACGGCCTTGCCAGCGTGCGCTTTCCCGACGACGCTCGCCTGCGCGAGGCCATCATGATCGCGCCCACCTTCGAGGTTCATGGTCTGACCGGCGGCTACAGCGGGGCGGGCATCAAGACCATCGTGCCTCACCTGGCGGAAGCCAAGCTGTCCTGCCGCTTGGTGCCTGACCAGAGGCCCGAGCGCATGTTTCGGCTGATCCAGGGTTTCGTGCGGCGCCACTGCCGCGACGCCGAGGTGATTCACGAATCCTCGCTGTCGCCCTATCTGGTCGATGCGTCGGGACCACATTTGGAAGCCGCCCAGCAGGCCATGTTCGAGGCGTTCGGGAAGCGACCCGCGCTCACCCGCGAGGGCGGTTCCATCGGTGCGGTAGTGACCATGGATCGCATACTACGTGCGCCCGTGGTGTTGCTCGGATTGGCGTTGCCCGAGCACGGCTACCACGCCGTCGACGAGAACTTCGACTGGGGCCAGGCCCGCCGGGGCATCGAGATGTTCCGCCGCTACTTTGCGAGACTGGCCGAAATTCCTCGACGTTCTTGACCTAGATCGCCGGATTCCCCATTTGTAGCAGCGAGAGCAGGCGCGAGATCAGCATCGGATCGCCCGCGATTTTCAGCTTGCCGCTCAGAAAGAGCTGCACGGCCGCCTGTGCCCCACCGTCGATCATGCTGCGGAAGTCTTCATCCATGACTTCAATCGTGCACTGAGGCTGGCCGATGCATCCAGGTTGGCAGACGGGCGGCGAGCTGATGAGGTCGGCGGTCCAGGTCCCGCCATCGGGGCCGGCTATTGCGAACAAGAAGGTCGCGGCCACTTGCTTGGCCTTTTCCGGGTGCTGGCACAAAGCATCCGGGACGCGTTGGTCGAAGAAGTCTTTCACAGAACTTGGCATGGAATCTCAAGGCGCGATTGTGGCTGCGCAGCGGCGGCTGCCAATGTCAGGGCTTGGACGCTGCCTTGCCCGCATAGCGAGCTGCCACCCGGTCGGCGTATCCATCGACCTGGGTGAGAGGCGCGCGCGTGATGGCCAGCGCCCCGTCGCGAATGTCTTCCGTGATGGTGGCGCCCGCCGCCACGACGGCGCGTTTGCCTACCCGCACCGGCGCGACCAGTTGGGTGTCCGATCCGATGAAAGCGCCATCTTCAATGATGGTCTGGCGTTTCTCGTAGCCGTTGTAGTTGCACGTGATGGTGCCCGCGCCCACGTTGACCCGTTCTCCGATGATGGTGTCGCCCAGGTAGGTCAGGTGGTTGGCCTTGCTGCCGCGGCCCAGGCGGGTCTTCTTGGTCTCCACGAAGTTGCCCACATGTACCTCGGGCCCCAACTCGGTGCCCGGCCGGAGATGGGCAAAGGGACCCACCTTGGCGCCGGGTCCGATGCACGCCTGGGTGGCAACCGTGTAGGGCAAGAGGGTGGCGGCCGCGCCCACTTCGGTGTCAGCAAGTATGCAGCCATCGTCGATGCGAGCGCCGGCGCCGATCCGGGTGCGGCCGCGCAGGACTACGTTGCGGCCGATCTCCGCATCCTGGTCAATGACGACGCTGGCTTCGACCGACACCGTCTCGGGATCGCGAAAGGTGGCGTGCTTGCCGAAATGGCCGACGATGCGCCGGCACAGGATCTTCTCGACCGCGATGAGCTGCTGCCGATCGTTGACCCCGGCCATCTCTTCGGCACTCACCGTGACGGAAACGACGCCGATACTGGACGCCGCCCTAGCGATTATGTCGGTCAGGTACAGTTCGCCCTGGGCGTTGCGGGGCGAGAGCCGCGCGGTGGCCTGACGAAGAAAGGCTGCGGGCGCAGCATAGATGCCGGCGTTGACCTCGGTGATCCGGCGCTGCTCCTCGCTGGCATCCTTGTGTTCCACCACCCCGGTGACGCAGCCGCGGCTGTCACGCATCACCCGGCCGTAGCCGTGCGGGTCGTCTGGCTCGGCGGTCAGGATGGCCAGCGTGCCCGCTTTGCGCGATCTCTTCACCAAGGCAGTCAGCGTCTCGCGGCTCAGCAGGGGCACGTCGCCGTACAGAATCAGAACCGTTCCTTCCCAGCGCCGCAGTGCCGCCAGCGCGAGGCGAACGGCATGCCCGGTTCCCCTCTGTTCCGCCTGTTCGACCACCGTAACCGTGCCCTGGCCGTGGCGAGCGACGAGCGCCTTTTCCACCTCCGCGCGCTGGAAGCCGAGTACGGCCACGATGGGCGAGGCGCGCAGTTCCAGCGCCCGCTCGACCGGATACGAAACCAAGGGCACGCCCAGGAGCGGGTGCAGCATCTTGGCCCGGGCCGAGTACATGCGGGTTCCCTTGCCGGCCGCAAGTATCAAGCAGGCCAGGTCGTCTTTTGCTTTCGGTTGGGCGCGACTCACGCGGATCCTCCGGTGCATCGTCTACCATTCCACGTCAGAGGCCGCACCTGCGAAAAGCAAGTCAACCGCTCCCCTATTCCGGCTCTGCGGCCTCCCCTCTTCCCTCCGTGTTCTCAGCCGCGGGTCGCCGCCTAGATGAACCCGCTTGCGAAGTTGCTGTCGCAAGCCTCAGAAGCACCGATTTGCGGTATACAATCCCCGGCCATGGCTTCCTACGTCCTGGTAGTCGAGAGTAATCCTGCGTTAGCTCGTCGCATTAACGAAACGCTGGGCGAGGCTCAATACTCGCTCTCGACCGAGGCCGAGCTCACCTGGGCTCGGCGTACTCTGGCCGTGCGCTCGCCCGACGCCATCATCCTGGATACCACCCTTTCCGACGGTAGTGGTTTCGCGTTGGCCAATGAAGTTCGGCAGAACCCCAGTACCGCCCGGACCCCGATCTTCTTCGTTGCCAGCACCCACCGCGGGGCGAGCCATCAGGCCGAGGCGCAGCGCCGCTTTGCCCCGGCCGAGTACCTGTCCACGCCGCTCGACGTCGATCGTCTGCTGGCGCGCCTGCTCGAGACCGTGCCGCCCAGCGCGCCGCCCGAGACGCCCGCCGTGCCCAACTACCCAGGCGCAGCCGCAGCCGATGCAGAACAGAAGCGCGAGAAGCGCGCCGTGGAAACCACTGCCAAGCACTTCGCCGATGGCGAGGCCGAGCTGCACGGATCGCTGGCCCGCCAGCCCTTCGCCCGCGTCCTGCAGCGGGTGTATTCCGCCCGCATGTCCGGCGCGCTGCTGCTCGCGCGTGACAAGACCAAAAAGATCGTCAATTTCGACGAGGGCTACCCGGTCTCGGTACGTTCCAACATGTTGTCCGAGTGCCTGGGTCAGATCCTGCTCGAACAGCGTCTCATCTCTGCCGACGCACTTGAGGAATCGTTGCGCCGGATGAAAGAGACGCACCAGCATCAGGGCGAAGTCCTGGTGGCCATGGGCGCGCTCTCGCCCTACAACCTGTCGCGCGCCCTCATGCTGCAAATGGAATCGAAGTTACTCGAGATCTTCTCGTGGTCGAGCGGCGAGTTTCTGTTCAAGAAGGAGATGCCTCGGCAAGAGGCATCCATGCGCCTGGAACGGACGCCGGCAGCTTTGATCTTGGAGGGCATCCGGCGCCACTACGATGCGGAGCGCATCCACAGCGTGTTGGAGCCTCTCTCCGGCAACTACCTCACGCCCAATCCCGACCCGCGCCGACGCCTGCAGGACATCACTTCCGACGCAAACGAGAGGCGCTTCATTGATGGCCTGGATGGCACGGTCACCCTGGAGGCGGCATTGGCTTCGTCGCCCATTTCCATCGACCGCGCCCGCCTTCTCCTGGTGGCCATGTCCGAAGCCGGCATGATTGCGGCCACCCATGCGCCCCGGCGTGGGCACGAGGATGAGGTCCGCCGCACGCCTCGGCCCGTGGACCTGGGCAGCAGGAGCATGCCCACCGGCGAGCGCAGCCGCGAGGAGCTGGCCGCCCTGCTGGCCGTGATGCGAGCGCAGAGTCACTTCGAGGTGCTGGGGGTCGAGCGGGATGCCACCCCGGCCGAGATCGAGGACGCCTACCAGGCCCTGGCGCGCGATTTCCATCCCGATCTCTTTCGCCTTCGTTCGGATGAAGTGCGAGACGTGGCCCGTCAGATCTTCGATCTTCTGGAGAAGGCCTTTGAGATCCTCCATGACGGTGGTTCGCGGCGCAAGTATCTGTCCGAATTGGAGCGCACTCCGTTGCCGACGCCCGCCAAAGCGGAGCCGGTTGCCGGATCCGAATCCGCGGCAACCGCAGCCGAGCGGGTGTACTTCACCGGTGTGTCGCACCTGCGCGCCCGTCGCTACCCGCAGGCGGCCGAGGCATTTGGCCAGGCCACCACGTTGGCGCCCAAACAGGCAAGCTACCGCAGCGCCTTGGGCTGGGCACTTTATCGCCAGGCGCCTGCCGACTCGCACGCGGTGGCCGCGGGCCTGGCCGAGCTGCGCAAGGCGGTGGAGTGCGAGCCCGCCAATCCCTGGGTGCGCATCTCGCTCGGTCGCTTCTACGCTGAAACCGGGCTGCCCGATGATGCCATCCGTGAGTTCGAGGCGGCTTTGGGCATGAGTCCTGGTCTGGCCGACATCGAAGAAGAGATCCGGCGCCTTAGAGGAGAAACATGATCAAGTCCGAGTTCGCCTGGATGAATGGGAAGTTGTTGCCTTTCGCACAGGCGACTACCCACGTTTCTGCCTTCACCCTCCACTACGGTGTGGCGGTTTTCGAAGGCATCCGCTGCTACAAGCGCAACGACGGCCGCAGCGCGGTCTTCCGCTTGCGCGAGCACGTGGATCGGCTGGTCACCTCGGCCAAGATCTGTGACATGGCTGTCCCCTACTCGTGCGCGCAGATCGAGGCCGCATGCCTCGACATCCTGCGCGCCAACAAGCTGGAAGAGGCCTACATCAGGCCGCTCGCATACCTCGGACCCGGTACCCTGGGGCTCGGCTCACGCGACAACCCAGTCGAGCTGATCGTCATCGCCTTCCCCTGGGGGGCGTATCTGGGCGCCGAGGCCCTTAACAAGGGCATCCGCGCCCATCTGTCCACCTTCGTGCGTGGTCACCTCAACCACACCATGAGCAAGGCCAAGATTTCCGGTCAGTACGTGAATTCCGTGCTGGCCAAGCGTGAGGTGGTGAGCATGGGGTACGACGAGGCCATCATGCTGGACGCCGCCGGGGCGGTCGCCGAGGGCACCGGCGAGAACATTTTCATGGTCCACCGCGGCCGCCTGTACACCCCGCCGTTGTCGATGCCGATCCTGGACGGCATCACGCGCGATGCGGTCATCACGCTGGCGCGCGAGAACGGGATCGAGGTCGTGGAACAGGCTTTCACGCGCGACATGCTGTACGCGGCCAGCGAGGTCTTCTTCACCGGCACGGCCTGCGAGGTCACGCCGGTGCGCGAGATCGACAAGATCTCCATCGGCTCCGGCGAGCCAGGTCCCATCACGCGCAAGTTGCAGGCGGCGTTCACCGCGGTCGTCAAGGGAGCCACCCAGGCTCACCTGGAGTGGCTGGCGTTTCTGTGATTCACACCTCGTGACTCGGCCCGCTCTTTTCGCTCTGGCCTGCACAGCCCTCGGGTGTGGCGAACTGCTTTCCTCGAGCAGCAGCTCGGGTGCAAGCGGGGCTCCCTCGCCTGACATGTCGGCGGCGGTGCGCGGGTTGCGCGTACGAGTGTTGGAGGACATGGCGTTTGTGTCCGAGGGGGACACCGACCCTAGGCTCAACGAGCAAGTGAAGGCTGCGGTGCAGGCCGAACTGGGCCACGCCGGCCTCACCGTGGTGCACGGCCAGGATGCGACGCCCGACCTGGACGTCCGCCTGGAGATCCGGGTGTCCGCGGCTGTCTACTTCCTGCACGGGCACGTCATCCTGACCGCGGAGAGCGGTGGCACGGCGGTGGCCATTGCGACGACCCCCGACGAATTTCACCGCGACACGGAGTTCCCCCTCATCATGGCCGGCAAGGCGGTGCTAGCCCTGCTTCACTCACCTGGGCTGGCGGAATTCGCCGAGAAAAAGAACCCACGCCTGGTCAAGCTCCGGCGCGAGCCACCCGCGGCCTCGGTGGAGACGAAACCCAGCCCGGAGTCAATCGCAACCGCCAAGGAACACTACAATCAGGGCACGCGCCACTACCAGCTCAGCCACTATCAGGAGGCTCTGGGCGAGTTCGAAGCTGCCTATATGGCGGTGCCTGACCCAGTGTTCCTTTTCAACATCGCCCAGTGCCACCGCAAGATGGGCCACGACAAGGAGGCGATTGGCTTCTACAAGAGCTATCTGCGCGTCGCCCCCAATGCGCCCAACCGGGCGGACGTGCAGAAACGGATTCGGGAACTCGAGGGCGGCAAGCACAACTGAGGCCCGCGAAGCACCCTCACGGGAAGAAGGGCGGAGGAGCGGCGGGCGGATTCACTGCGGAGGAGAGAGAGGGATTCGAACCCTCGGTACCTTGCGGTACACATGATTTCCAATCATGCACCTTCGGCCACTCGGTCATCTCTCCGAAGTTGAGTATTCAGTTTTGTTATTCGTGTGGGGAGCGGACGGCTTTGCCGCCCGCGAAAATCGCGGGAGGGTTTATTAAGTTGTTCGGGGTTCCCATCCTCGCGTGGGGAGCCGCCGAGCTTTGCTCGGCGCGGACCATCGCGGGAGGGTATGTTAAGTTGTTCGGGGTTCCCATCCTCGCGTGGGGAGCCGCCGAGCTCTGCTCGGCGCGGACCATCGCGGGAGGGTATGGGAACCCTTTGAGGGTTCCCATCAATAATGAGAGGAGAGAGTGGGAGTCGAACCCACGGTACCTTTCGGTACACCTGATTTCGAATCAGGCACCTTCGGCCACTCGGTCATCTCTCCGGCAGTGATTTCGATAAGTTATCTATGCCTCATTGTTTCTGGTATTTCCATTGTGCCGTGCCCGAACGATGTCCTGGGCCAACCGAACGCCAACATATGCCGCGATCTCTGGCCATGGGTCAAGCTGAAGTGAGTCGCCTGCCCTTGCTTGATGCGAATGGACACATCCTGACCCTTGTGCCACCATGGACGCACTTCACGAGAGTCTTGCGCGATGGGTGCGTGGCTACAGGCCTTTCTGTTTACTCAGATCGTGGAGGTGCCCATCTACATGCGCAGCATGCGCTGCTCGGTCTGGGCGGCGTTTGGCGCGAGCGCGCTCACTCACCCGATCGTGTGGTTCGGGTTCTTCCATCCCGCGTTTCCCGGCAACTACACGACCAAGATAGTCGCGGCTGAGCTGTTCGCCTGGTTGGCTGAGGCTGCCTATTTCCGCTTTGCTTTCAAGCGCAAGCGCGCTTGGTTGTGGGCTCTGTGCGCCAATGGCGCCAGCTTCAGCCTCGGGATGCTTTCCCGCCGCTGGTTCGGCGTTCCATGACGTCACATTACATTTGAATCCCTGGTCAGGCTGCGGCGGGCGAGCCGGTGCAGGGCGAGGGCGAGAACTGCGGCCGAGAAAGCGATGAGCAGTACGAATGTCCAGCGGCCGAAGAGCTGCTTTCCCCCGGGAAAGAAAGTTGGGAACGAGCCCGCGACCAGCGCCAGGCAGGGCAACCCGAACGCGGTCGCCGGCCAGCGGGGCATGAGCGCATACACGGCAACCAGGGTGACGGCCATCGTGCTCTGGAAAAGCAGCACTCCCGGCAGCACCAGCAAAAGCGAGCCACCCGAGAAGGCGATGAGCGGCAAGGACAGAAGCAGCGCCCCGGTGCTCACGCGCAGCCAACCCAGGCGGTCAGCCACCATGCCACCCGTGAGTTTGCCCAGGAAGGCAGCCAGCGGCAGGCCGATCGCGACCGCCAAGCTCCCCGGGCACTGAAAGCAGGCACCGAAGCCAACAAAAGAGCGGACCGCGACCGACACGAGCAGAAGCATCAAGATGATCAGCCAGGGCAGAAGGGCTGGCTTCTCGCCGGCCCCGCTCGGCGTGCCACGTTCCGCGCTAGCCGGCCTGTCCAAGGTGATGAGCGCCACCACTGCAAAGGCCAGAGCGACATAGATGGGGAAAGTCGAGCCCCGGCCGGTGCGGCCCATCCACATGCCGAGGCCCAGCCCCAGCGCACCTGGCGCCACGAATACCCCGGCCGGTGCGGCCCGCCCGCCAGCAGAACGCAGAACCAAGCCACCAGCGCCCAGGTGAAAGAGGGCATTGCCCACGCCTGCCACGATCATGGTGGCCCAAGGGGGAATCGGCCCCGGAGCCAGTACCAAGGCTGCCATGGCCGCACCGACGATCATCGGGAATCGTGCCAGGCCCAGCCGATCCACCACCAGGCCCAGGGGAAACTCCAGACCAAAGGCGAGCAGATCGTAGCCAGCCACTGTCCAGAATGTGCCCAAGTCTGCCACGTACGAGCCACGCGACGCGCGCACCACGGCAACCGCACAAGCGGCATCCACCAGCGCGTGGATGAAGCCGTAGACCGCAGGACGAAGACGCGATTGTGCGGACAGGGGAAAAAGATGCATCGGCGCTACAAGTTCTCCTCGACATTGGGGTGCAACTACGGACCCGGCGCAAACTGCGCCTCACCCCGACCCACCGACGCACCGTTGACGAACACCTCGTAGCGAATCGGTACGGCCCGGCTCAGCATGGCGCTGATTGCGCAGAAACGAGTTTGCGACAGCCGCGCCGCCTCGGCGGCAAGCGCCGGATCAACCGTGCCCTCGATGCGAAACGCAATATCGATAGCCGTGAACACGGCAGGGTGCACGCCCTCACTGATGGTGGCCTCGGCCGTGATTGCGAAGCGCTTCACCTCTTGGCGTTGCTTGCGCATAAGCGCGACCACGTCCATGGCGGTGCAGCCACACAGGGCGGCGAGCAGGAGCTGTTTGGGAGTCTGGCCTTTGCCTTGCCCTACCGGAGGTCTGGCATCCATCATCACAGGGTGGCCATCCGCCTCGGCGGTGAACTGCAGATTCTCCTTCCAGATCAGCTTGGCGCGCACGGGGCAAGCCTAGCACTTGTCCGGCCCTAGCCATCGAGGACGTGCATCAAGGCCTCAGGATAGCGCGTCCCGGCTGCCACTCCCTTGGGCGCGATGCGGTCGATTTCCGCCAAGTCATCGGCGGACAGATCGACCTTCAGAGCTTCCAGGTTCTCGTCCAGATACGAGCGCCGCTTGGTGCCGAAGATGGGGACGACGTCGGGCCCACGCGCCAGAACCCAGGCCAGCGCAAGCCGGGCCGGCGAGCAGCCCTTGCCGCGCGCCACGGTTTCGACATGGCGAACCAGCTCCATGTTCTTGTTGAAGTTCTCGCCTTGAAACCGCGGGGAGTGGCGGCGGTAGTCGTTGGGGTCCAGATCTTCGAAGCGCGCGATCCGACCGGTGAGGAAGCCTCGTCCGAGGGGACTGTAGGCCACGAAGCCGATGCCTAGCTCGCGGCAGGTGGGCAGCACGCTATCCTCGGGATCGCGCGTCCACAGGGAGTACTCACTTTGCAACGCCGTGATCGGGTGGACCTTGTGCGCTCGCCGCAGGGTCTGTGCGCTGGCCTCGGATAGCCCGAGAAAGCGAACCTTGCCCGCGTGGACCAAATCGCTCATGGCACCCACGGTGTCTTCGATAGGCGTGTTCCGGTCCACCCGGTGCTGGTAGTAGAGGTCGATAACGTCCGTCTGCAAGCGGCGCAGGCTGGCATCGCAGCAGGCCTTGACGTATTCGGGTCGTCCGTTGATCCCGCGCGCCAGCGGATCATTCGTGCGTGTGATGCCGAATTTCGTCGCCAGCACGACCTGGTTGCGCCGGCCCGCGAGCGCCTTGCCCACCAGCTCCTCGTTGGTGAAGGGACCGTACATGTCAGCGGTGTCGATGAAATCGACGCCACGGTCGATGGCCCGGTGGATAGTGGCTATGGATTCGCCGTCGTTGCGCCGGCCGTAGAATTCCGACATTCCCATGCACCCGAGTCCGAGGGCGGATACTTCCAGCCCCTGTCGTCCCAGTTTTCGTCGTTGCATGGGACCAACCATACCGCGAAGGAGGTAGTCTTGCCGCCTCCATCACCCGCTCGCCCCTCCAGGATCCCTTCTCTGGTTTTGACTGCGGCAGCGGATAGACTTAAGCTAGAGATTCTTCGCCGGCAGTGACCGGCAAGGGGGTCGCATGCAGGAGAACGCCGGCCGCAGGGACGACATGGGTGCCGTCGAGGATCTGGAGGAGCTTCGCAACCAACACAAGGATCTGGAATCCAGGCTGGCGGCCCTGGATCGCCACCTGTCACTTACCGCCCGGGAGCAGGCCGATCGCGCTCGTCTGAAGAAGGAAAAGCTGGCGATCAAGGATCGCATTCAGCTCTTGCTCTCCCGTCCGCCCGCCGGGTAGCGCGTCAGTTCTTCGAGGTGAGCACCGCCTTCTTGGCGGAGACGCACCTTTCCGAGGTGGATCTGAGCTTTACAGTGGCGCGAGAAGTGGAACGCCCACTCGCGAATATGGCACCCCACTCGCGCGAGCTTGAGCGCGCCGGCTCTGAACCGGCCGACCTATCCCTACACAAGCAGCCTGAATCGGCCCACCCGGGGATCGTATTGATTGCAAAATTCCTCGCGGTTGGGCACGAGGTGCGTGCTCCGCTCTTACAGGCCGAGCGCCACTGGTACAGGCGTGGAACTGTTGGTGCGCGTTCCGGTTCCAAGCTGGCCGTTGGCGTTGTCGCCCCAACATCTTGCTGAAAACCCGGTCAGCAGGGCGCAAGTGTGACCATCACCGGCTGCCAGAGATGTCACAACGTTGGATGCCAGACTCGCCACCGCCACGCGGGTTGAAGAATTGACCGCGCTAGCATTGCCAAGCTGGCCGTAATTGTTCCATCCCCAGCAATAGACACCGCCGCCCTGCAGCGCGGCACACGAATGGCCGCTGCCTAGCGCCAAAGACCCAATCCCCTGTAGGCCAGTGACTGGCACCGGCACCGACGAATCGTTCAGCGTCCCATTGCCAAGTTGCCCCAGGTTGTTGTGCCCCCAACACCGGGCTGTGCCGTTCGTCAAGACTGCGCAGCTGTGATCCTTGCCTAGGGCTATCGACTTTACGCCGGTCAGGCCCAACACTGCGACTGGCGTGGAATTGGTTATCTCATCTTGTTTGTGGCTGCGGCCCTGCTGCAGCTTGGGCTGACCATCTACAGTCGCCACGACCAAGAGCTTCGGCATGTGAGCGGGCAATCCCCGAGTGACAACACTGACTCCACACAGCCCGTGGCGCAGCTCGATCCCGCTTTGGCACCAGGACGCGGAAAGGCCGGCGCCAACCAGGTCAGGACCGACGAGGAAATTGCCAGGGACCTGGAGGTCGCATTCACCACCGACGGTCCGCCCGATGCCGCTTCGGCAAAAAGGTCCGCCACCATAGTTCAGGGGCTCGGCGGTCCCCTCGCAAAGGGTGCTCATCTGAGAAAGGTGGATTGTCGGGCGACCCGCTGCAAGCTCGAGCTCGAGTTCGCGGACCGGAATGCCGACAGTCATCTGATGTCCGGATTGTTCAGAATACTGCGGAGCGTGGGCGTCAAGTGTGAGGGTCTTGGCTACCAAGTTGCGAAGCGCGAGGTGTTGCCAAACGGCACGATCGTAGCCACGGTCCATTTGTTCGATGCGCCACGTCCATAGCCTGAAGAAGACGCTTGCTCTCGGGCAGCCTTCTCATGTTCGGTCACTCGCCCATCGAGCTTTCGCCCGCTACCCCTTGCGCTTGTGCGACGCTGCTTCGTTTTCGGCTTTCACGGCCTCCATCGTTGCGCGCAGGTTGCCGCCCGTGTCGTTGGCCCGCACCCCGGCCGGCGCCGTGGAACTGGCCGGATGATTGATGGCCTTGTCGACCTGGATTCGCTCATTACTGGGGGAAGCGAATCAGTGAAGCGCTGTGACGCCGGCCAGCACTGCCAGCGTGTTTGGGACGTGGGTCGCCGGCATGGGCGATCAAATCTCCCAATGCTGGCCATTAGGTAGCCGGGGAAGATCCCTGAGAGCGGTTGTTCGTCATCCAAGCGGATAGCGATTGGAAAAACATGAAGTCTAGACAAAGTGTGGAGCGCACGAGCCTTGCTGTGCTTGGGATTCTGAGCATCGGCCTTTTGGCTTGTAGCCAATCGAACGGGGGTGGTGGCGGCGCCGGCACCGGTGGAGGGACGAGTTTCTCTGGCAGCTCGGGAGGCGTGGCCTCGAGCGGCGGCGGACGCGGTGGCTCGGCCGGCGCCGCCAGTGCGGGTGGAAGTAGTGCTTTGGGTGGAACCGTGGGAGCTGGCGGGACCGCAGCCTCGGCAGGTACGAAGGGCTCGGGCGGGGTTCAGGAGGCGGGCGGCACAACGCTGGTCGGCACGGGTGGCAGCAACTCCGGCGGCAGCAAAGCTGCCGGAGGAACATCCGCGGGTGGAACTGCAGGCACGGGCGGCGGCTCGGAAAACGGGGGATCGACAGGCGGTGGCGGAACGACGCGAACGGATGGCGGCAGGACCGACGGCGGCAGCGGCGATTCGGCGGCAGGCGGCAGTGGAACCGGCGGAAATGGAAGCGGCGGCAGTGAAACCGGCGGCGCAGCAGCGGGCGGCAGTAAGACGGGCGGCGCCACAGGCAATGGTGGCAGGGGCGGAAGCAGCGGCAGCAATGGAAGCGGGGGCACCGTCACCTGTCCGTCGTCCCTCCTGAAGGCCGGCGACACCAACAGGGCGGTCCAGGTCGGGTCCGACAGTCGCTCTTACATCCTGCATGCGCCCTCCGGTTACGACGGGAGCAAGCCGGTGCCGCTCGTGGTGGACTTCCACGGCCTCAGTGGATCGGGTTCGCAGGAAGAAGGTACCACGCTCTACAAGTCGTTGACCGACGCCGAAGGCGTGGTTTCGGCGTATCCGAATGGCATGTCCGGTCCGATGGGTGCCGGCTGGAACGTAGGGCCGTGCTGCGTGGCGAATGTCGACGATGTGGCTTTCGCCAAGGCGCTCGTGGCCGATGCGGAGAAGGTTGCCTGCATCGATCCCAAGCGCGTCTATGCGGTGGGCTTCTCCATGGGCGGTGGCATCACCCACTACCTCGGATGTCACGCGGCCGACGTGTTCGCGGCGGTGGCGCCCGCCGCCTTCGATCTCTTGAAAGAGAACGTAGACGGTTGCAAGCCCTCCCGGCCCATCACCGTGATTGCGTTCCGCAGCCACGGGGATACCTTCGTAAATTACGACGGTGGCTACTCCACCTACGTGTCGAGCATGCCGATCACCTTCCTCGGTGCGCAGACGACCTTCGCGAAGTGGGCACAGATCGACCAATGCACCGACTCTCCGTCGGCAGAAGACAGCAACGGCTGCTCGACCTATTCCTCTTGCGGCGGCGGCGTGCAGGTAACGCTCTGCTCGAAGCAGGGCGGAACGCACGAGCAGGGGACCGCCAGTATCGGTTGGCCTCTATTGAAGAAATACACCATGCCCTGAGTTCTTGCGCAACACGAGTTCACTACGGGGTGGGAATCGAAACGTGAACAACGGGTCTCGATGTCGCTTGCCGACCTGCGCTCCGGCGTCTAGCATTGCACCCGGAGGATTGCGATGCGTAGACAATTAGCCCAGGCAATAGGCACAGGCTTTGCAATCGTTGCCTGCTGGGGATGTTCCGGCAGTTCGAATGGTGTCAACTCGAATACTGGCGGTGATTCCACTATTGGCGGGGCAGCTACGGGGGGCGCATCAAGCGTTGCCAGTTCAATCGCTGGCGGGTCGTTGACCGGCGGTAGAGCTTCGACAGGTGGAGTGTCGACAACTGGTGGCGCAGCGACAANNCGCAGCGACAACTGGTGGCGCAGCCACAACTGGTGGCGCAGCCACAACCGGTGGCGCAGCGACAACTGGTGGCGCAGCGGCAACCGGTGGTGTGGCGAGCACCGGTGGCACGACATCCAAGGGTGGTTCGAGTGCATCTGGTGGCGTTTCAACTGGCGGCTTGCCCGCAACTGGCGGGCTTCACTCCACGGGAGGCTCACTCGCAACAGGTGGGGCTCACTCCACAGACGGCGCGGGGGGGGCGAGCAGCGGCGGTGGTTCCACCAGCACAGGGGGTTCGGTTACTGCAGGCGGAACATCAGGGGGCACCGCGGCAGGCGTTCGTTGGGTCGGACGCGTCGACATGAGCAATTCGAGTCAGCCAGCATTCTCGTATTCGGAGACAGGCTTCGTTGCGTCATTCACGGGTACGGGCCTCACGGTCCAACTCTCCGATGGCGGCGACCTTTACTACACAGCTGTTGTCGATGGCACAACGGTGAACGCGATGCTCCACGGAGGCAATGGTACCGTGACAGTGACCGCCGCTTCCAACCTCAGCGCGGGCACGCACACGCTCGAGTTTTATCGACAGACAGAGAGTGCGCAGGGCATGACGACTTTCAAAGGGATCACCGTGACCGCAGGAGCGCTCAACACGCCGCCGGCCGCTCCCGGGCGCCTCATCGAAATCATCGGTGATTCCATTTCTTGCGGATATGGTGATCTGTGTACCTCGGCGGGCTCGGGCTACAAGACCTCCCAGCAGAGCGCCTATGATAGTTGGGGCGCGGTTGCTGCCCGTTCGCTCGGGGCGGATGTGTCGATTGTCGCCAGAAGCGGCATCGGCATTTATCGAGACAATACGGGCAGTAAGACGAACACCATGCCCAATGTCTACGGCCAGACGCACTACTCTCCAGCTACGCCCACTTGGGGCTTTTCGCCCAAGCCGCAAGCGGTAGTCATCAATCTCGGCACCAATGATTTCGCGCAAGGCGATCCAGGTAAGACCAATTACGAAGGGGCGATGCTTTCGTTCGTACAAACCATCCGGACCAAATACCCGGACGCGTACATTTTCCTCACCATCGGGTCCATGCTGAGTGGCAGTTCATACACCAGCTGCTCCACGTACCTCCAAGACGTGGTCACACAGTCGAATGATCCCAAGGCGAGCTATTTCGCACTCCAGACACAGACGTCAGCGGACTACGGGTGCGACACGCACCCAAACGTGAATCGCCAGAAGATCATGGGTGACGCCGCAGCCGCAGCCATCAAGGCCAAACTCGGGTGGTAGAAGGCCGAGGCAAGGTCAGATGCGACTGAACGGAGCCCGTGCCCGACAGCAGCGTCTTTGATCACGGTCGAAAAGTGAAAGACTCACGTCAACGTCTTCGTCTACAATCCCAGCATGTCTCGATCGAAGTTACTTATGGGTGACTCGGAACAACTCAGCTGGCCGGCGACAGCTCAATTGCTCGGCTGTGCAGTCATCGTTTTCATGGGCTGTGGCGGAAACTCTGCGTCGCCCACGGACGCGCAAGACGCGATTCGAACGGGTGCTGAGGGCGCACGCGACGCCCAGATTCTCGCAGATGCCGCCCCATGGCCTGCCGACGACGCCCGGGTTGCTGAAGAGGCTCCGATGGTTGCCGATGACGCCCGCACCACCGCAGATGCCCCATGGCCTGCCGACGCCCACGTCAGTACCGTGGATGTCCCATGGCCTGTCGACGCCGCCGTCAGTCCCGCAGATGGCCAGGGTGCTGTCGAGGACGGACGCAGTACCGCTGATGGCCCGAGGCCCGTCGACGCCGGCCTTATTGCTCAAGATGGCCCACGGACTGCAAGGATGGTCTTGCGGCTGGAGTGGTGCGGTCCGGCGGGACGACCTTCATTGACTTGCAGACAGTGACCGTCACCGAGGCGGACGGCACCAGCGTGGTCGGATTTGGACCGACGTCTGAAGCTCTGGCCTCAAGTGCTGGGTTTGCCACGCCCTACACCGACTACCTATGGCACGACCAGAGCGCTGGAACGAGCCGGCCAGGTGTCTACAGCACCGTGGGCATGAATGGCGCCGCTGTGGTTCCCGGAACCCACACCTTCTACTTGCTGGACCGCGATCTTCCGGCTCTTGAGCGCTACGACGATAAAGGAGCTCAGACGACGACCCAGTCCGATCCGACCCTTTCCACCTCGATGGCGCCATACCGCTCCTGCGTCGGGCCTTTCCAGATTACCGAAGACGGAGGCAAGTTGGTTGTCGAATGTGGCGCCGTGTTCGATCTGTCACCCGTGCAATCCCAGGACAGGATCTACCGGGGCAGCATGGAGAAGCTGGAGAGCGTGGTGCAAACGGCCTACGCACCCGAGCAAGGCCGCTTCGTTTCCGTGCCCGGGAATGTGATCGCTCTTCGCGGCTATGACGTTTGCCGAGACAGAGTCGTCGTCCATGACGACCAGTGGTTGAACATGGGGGCGAACATCGCCGTCGGAGCCTTGCCCGGCTCCACCAAATCGGCAGTACCGCTCATGGTCTTCGTTGGCCAAACGCCTGACCAGGCCATCGTTCTCGTCGAATCAGACCAGTATCCAGCTAACTATGCTGTGGCGACACTCGATCTGTCCGGGCTGCCTGCTCCGTAGAGGCCAGATTCGCTGGTTCGCGAGTACGAACCCTAAGTGACTGTGGGCTGTGGTAAACTAGATAATTGGGTGAGGGTGCCTCGACATGCGCAAAGTCGAGCATGTGGCCACTGCGACGTATCGGTGGCAACAACCAAGGAGTTGAGAATGGGACAGACCTGCGGTCTTACAAGTTGCCGGATTCCCGTAGTCTTTGTCGTCACGGCGTTCGCCGTCGCGCTGTCTGCCTCGTGTACAAACTCGACGTCCGTCAATGCTCAAGCTGATGACGCGGCCGGCGTGCCGGTGGCTGGTGGCTCCGGAGGAATCGGAGGTAACGGCACCGCCGCCCAATATATCCAAGACGGGGCCGGCGCCACCGGCTGCCTCGTGACCTCGGGCCAGGTAGTCCCTGTCGGAACCGTGTTCGGCACCGGCATCTCTTGCTGCGTCTGTACCGGCGCTGATTCATACGGATGCGCCGTGACGCCTTTGCCACCAACCGATGCCGGAGTGACGTTTTGCCAGAGCCGCGATGATTGCGCTGCGCTTCGCCAAGCTGACTGCATATTCGATCCCGGCTGCTCGCCGCCGCAAGGTATCTGTACTGAGTATATTCTATCCCCAGTGGGCATACCCGGCGTAGACGCCGTCCTCGACTATTGCGGATGCGACGGCCAGACCTTCCACATCGACGCATACCCGGATCGACCCTATTCCCATCTGGGCTCCTGTCAGTAGATCGCCTGACGGCCTGGATGGGATCACGAAGCGGCCCATGCGGCCCACTCAGGGCCGGGCATAGGTCGCGGTCGAGATGCACATTCCCAGGTGCTGCGGCACGATTTCACGTGTGAGAGCCCTTGCCCCGCGGAGTGACACCTACGCCGAGCGCCCAGTACGCTGCCCAGTCCTTCGTCGAGACGGTGTGCGACCGAGACGACCGGGCGCCACGCTTCCTCATCCACGACCGCGATTCGATCTACGGCTTGGAGTTCCGGCGTCGGGTCAAGGGCCTGGGTACCAGATGCCTGGTCACACCGCCGCGGGCACCTCAGGCGAATGCGTTCTGCGAAAGGATGATCGAGACGTTGCGGCGAGACTGCCTAGACAACCT
This sequence comes from Myxococcales bacterium, assembly GCA_003158455.1. Classification (GTDB taxonomy): domain Bacteria; phylum Myxococcota_A; class Polyangia; order Fen-1088; family Fen-1088; genus Fen-1137. The sequence continues at coordinate 51,424 of PMJO01000219.1, forward strand.
CATCGTGCTCGACGACTGTCACGCCGAACGCCTCCTGCGCGAATACGTTCGGTACTACCACGGCCGGCCCCATCGCGGACTGCGGATGCAAGCGCCGGCCGGAACTCGATGGCTGCCGCCGGTGCGGCCCGTGCCGGCGAAGGCCTTGCGCAGCCGGCCCGTGCTCGGCGGGCTACACCAGGCCACCGCCGCTTGAGCGCCGGATTGGTATTCGTCTGCGTCACCGTCGCCTGACTGACATCGACCATTTCAAGAAGATCAACGACACCCACGGCCACCCGACCGGCGACCAGGTCTTGCGGAATCCCCGCAAAAGGCTTCGCCCACCTATACTTCTAACTGGCAGAAATTGGTCTAGACGGGCGCCGCAGGAGCCGCCGAGCGCTCTTGGGCCGGCAGGAGCTAGCTGCCGGCGGCTTTCCCGCGCAAATATGTCTTGCGGCTCCTGTAGTCAGAGACAAAGATACTGATCACGAGCGAGAAGCTCCCGGCCGTGGCTGCGAGGAAGCAAAGGATAGCCAGCCCCGGAAAACCAAAGAGCTGAAATGGGGTCACGACTCGCATCAGCAGCGATGCGCCGACGATCAGCCCGGCTAGTACGACGCCCATGGTGATGCGATTGGCGATCTTCTGCATGCCGTCCATTGCCATTTTGGCGTCGGTGGCCTTCACCCTCACCTCCAGCTCGGAGTTGGCGACCGTGTCCATGAGCCGGTTGAGCCGGGACGGCAATCCCGCAGTGAAGTCCTTCATCTCGAGCAGGGTGCTGTAGACGCTGCCCTGGGTGAGATCCTTGCGCATCCGCTGGACCATCAGAGCGGCCACGTTGCGGCGGATAGATGCGTTGGGATCAAACGCCGGGTCGAGAATCCGACCGATTTCATCCAGCTGCAGCATGGTTTTCCCGAGCAGCACCAATTCGCTGGGGATTAGAAGACCGTTTTCCTGGGCGATGCCACTGACTTCGAGCAGGGAGCGGCCGACATTGAGCTGCTCCAACCCTTGGTCCCGATGCAGCGCCACCATCTGCGTGATATTCCGGCGGAACTCGGGTGCCGCAAACTCCTCCAGTTTCTCGCTCATCCGGATCGCGACCTCTGCGGCAGCCTCGCCGTTGCCCTCGCTGATGGCCAACAGGATCTTCAGCAGATTCTCCTGCATGGCGGGCGCTGTGTGGCCCACCATCCCCAGGTCGATCAGGGCAATGCGCCCATCGTTCGTAATGAAGACGTTGCCGGGATGTGGGTCGGCATGAAACAACCCATCGACCAGTACCTGTTGCAGGTAGGCCTTGAACAACTCTTCGGCCAGCGGCGCTCCCTTCAGCTCGAGCAAAGCCAGCGGGCCAAGCGCGGTAATCTTCTTTCCCTGCACCTCCTCCATGGTCAGGACGGACCGTGTGCAATAGTCCGGCACGGGCTGTGGCACCTGGATGAGCTTGAATTCCTTCAGGTTGCTGCCGAGCGCGGTGAGGTTGTGCGCCTCGCGCTCGTAGTTCAGCTCCTGCTGGATCGACACTCGAAACTCCTGCAGGATGACGAGGAAGCGGTGACGGCGGCCGAAAGCGGTGTGGCGATCGAGGAAGCCAGCAATTTGCTCCAACACCTCGAAATCCTCCGCGATTTGCTGGCGGATGTTCGGGCGCTGCACTTTCACAACCACGGCCCGGCCATCCCGCATCGCCGCGCGGTGCACCTGCCCCAACGAGGCGGCGGCCACCGGCTCGACATCAAAGCGCGAAAACGCCTTGGAGATCCTGACGCCGAGTTCGGTCATCACGACTTGCTCTACCTCGGCGTAGGAAAACGGCTTCACCTTGTCCTGCAGCCGCGCCAGCGCCTTCAAGTAGGCCTCGGGCAGCAAGTCGGGGCGGCCAGCCAGAACCTGCCCCAGCTTGACGTAGGTCGGTCCCATTGCCTCCAGATCATTCGCCAGCTGCTCGGGCGACGCCTGGCCGGCGGCAGGCATTGCGCTGTCCGTCCGCGACTGGCCGTCACCGGACGGCAGTTCGTCGATTCCGAACCCCTCCTCCCCGCTCATTTTCTGCGCCAGATCGGAGCGACCGTATTTCCACAGCAGCGAGGCGATCTGCGCGTAGCGTTTCAGATGGGAGGCCGAGGGTTTCGCCGCGGTCATTCCGTTCCGTTGGTGATCGTTTTGCGACATGGCTCCTCTTCCAGGCGACAGCCGTGCGGTGACCCTCGTACCCGTGTCAGACTCGATGAGGGCCAAAAGGTCCGCGTTGAGCTTATCCTTGTGTGTATCGGTCAAGCCGTGCGGCGCGCCGGCATAGACGACCAGCTTGGCATCCTTGACGAGTCTGCTCGACGCCAGCGCACTGGCTCCCATCGGCACGATCTGATCGTCGTCGCCGTGGAGGATCAGCGTCGGTACGTCGAACTTCTTGAGATCCCTCGGGCGCGCTAGCGTCGACTTCTCCAGTAGTAGCCGCCGCCACCGCCAAACAGAAGGACTCCTAGGACGATCAATACAATCAGTGTGCCGGTGCTCATGATTTTGCTCTCCTTTTCGGGCTTTCTTCGCGGGGCCATTGCTCTGGGTAGGAAGCCACAGCGTCTACACCCCGAACCAAGCGAAATGCATCTTCCAGGCCGCTCGACGTGATCCATCCAAAAGCAGGGCGGATTCTCTGCCGAGCGACGCCCAGCACCCCACGAGTCCATCATGTTGATGGACCGATCCAATCATCGTGACTGATCTGAGGGTCGACAGGTTGGGCTGGAGCCCCCCCCAAACGCCAGGCAATCTGGGGGCCGTGTCAGCTTTGGCCCGCGTTGGCTTCCTCTTTGCTTCTCCGGTCGGCAAGTTCGCCGGTCCGCCTAGTCGACCGGCTTCGGCCATCACCACAAGGAGACCAAATGCAAATTCAGAATTTTCTGCTGGGAGCTTCGATGTCAGCATTGTTGGCCATGACCGCCACCGGAAACGCCGCCGAGAATACCGTCCAGAAAGAGGGCAATGCCATGGAAGCGAAGGGCAATGTCCAGGAGCAGAAGGCTGTGCACGAGAAGAAGGCGGCCGAGAAAACCGCAGCCAAGGGCGAGGCCAAGGAAGTCAAGGGCGAGCAAATGCAGAAAGACGCCAAAGCGCTGAAGAAGAACGACAACACCGCGGCGGAAGGTGCGCGCTTGGATCGGGCTGGCGCCGCGGAAAAGGCCAACGGCGAAAAGATGGAAGATTCCGCAAAGGCTCACAAAAAGCATGCAAAGAAGACGCAGAGGGCGGCCAACGAGATGGAAAAGTCCGGCAACAAGGTGGAGAAGGCCGGCACCGCGATGGACAAGAAATAGAACCAGAAGACCAAGCGAATAGCAGGACGCGAACAAGACGAGGGGAGCGGCCATTGTGGCGGGTCGGGCAAATTGTCTTCGCCGAACACCGGATTTCCGCCTTGCTCGATGGTCATCGTGGTCCGCATGGTTCCCGGCACGAAGCTGGACCAGCCTGAAAGCAACGTGTAGGGGCGTACGNNTCCGAGGCATCCTGCCTTCGCATCGCCATCGCCGACGTTCCAAACCACGTCAATCCTTGGCGAGAACTGTCCTTCGACCAGATGTACTCGCCCTGGCCGTAGGGATTGTTGTTGTTGGCGTTCACGTCTTCGGTATACACGCCGAGGCCGCCGATATAGTGGCCGACGACTGCGAAGTCCGGGCTTGGCAATCCATAGTTCGTGCCGGTTCCGAAGGGATCCGTGCTGATTGGCCGCGTACCGTCCAGTTTGGGCACCACGACCGGCAGCAAGGAGTCGGGCTCGATTCTCAACGGCGGCGCGGACTACCAGCTCGCGGGGTCGTCGGGCACCACGCTGGACGCCAGATACACGCTGGCGCCGAGCAATGGCGAGTTCATCATCGTGCGCAACTGCGGGCCGATGAACGGGTTGACACCGGTCTTCGAGGCACGTACGGACGGATCCTACGCGTTCCTCACCACCGGCAAGTTCCTGAGCTCCGCCCCGGGCAGCGGGTCGGGCGGGGTGAGCATCACCTTCTACGAGCGCAACTAGTGCGCAATCGAGGCAGCGCGGCCTGCGCGCCGCACCGTGCGGACCAAGCTGCACACGCCCCATGGATGCCTCTTTCAGCTCGCAGCCAGCCCCACCATCACGTCGCGGCTCGCAGATAGGGTTTTGATGAGCCACAACCGAGCCGGAACCGGTTGGTCGTTCGCTCGGTGCGCTATCGGCGTGACGCTTTTGGATTCCAGCTTTTGGGTTCCCGATTCTTCCTTTTGCCTTGACGCCAACTATCAAACTGGCCGATCCTCGCCACCGGAGGGCCCCTTTCGAACTACTCGCAAATGGGCCCAGGCCTGGGCGAAAAGTTGCTGTGAATGGCGTCTCTGCCCAGGCCATGTGTGATGACGCCTGAAAAAAGGAGAGAGCAATGAGGCTGCATAGAATACTTGGCTCGATGTTGGTTATGCAATTGGCCGCTGGCTGCGGAGGAAGTAGCTCGAAGAATGATTCGGGCCATGTCGCCGCCCCCGACGCCAGGGGCACCGGTGGTGCCCCGGCTACTGGCGGTACGACTGGCAGCGACGCAGCCCTCACCACGTGCAGCGGCTTCACCACCCTAGCGGGCGGCTATGTGAACAGCGGCGCTCTGCACGGATATGCCTGGACCGCCAAGGACACCAGCGCCACCACGACCATCACCCCGGCTGACTTCTCTTCGTTGACGGCGGGAAGCGCGCTTTGCGCATCCGGATCGGTGGCGCACACGCCGACCTTTAGTGGCTGGGCGGAAATCGGCATCTCGATCAACCAGGCCAGCGGAGGAGCCTCCGCGGGGACGTACATCCCGACCACCAGCGGAATCAACGTCCATATCACCAATCCGGGCGCCTCTCAGCTACGTATCGTTCTTTACGGCCCCAACGCTGCGACCGATCCGAACAACAGCTGGTGTGCCCCGGTGCTGGCGCCCGGTGGCTTCATTCCCTGGACCACGTTCAACACCAAGTGCTCGGACGGCAGCGGCGCCCCGTATGCCCGACAAGCCATCCAGTCCATCGCGGTTCTCGCCCCCGACAACGACACGACGGCCACGACGTTCAACTTCTGTCTCGACTGCCTCTCCGAGTCCGGTGTACCCACCGGCGCGGGCGGCGCAACCGGCACCGGCGGCGCAGTCCACCTGGACGGCGCAGTCGGCACCGGCGGCGTAGTCGGCACCGGCGGCACAGTCCGCTTGGACGGTGCAGTCGGCACCGGCGGTGTGGTCGCCACCGGCGGGACCACCAGTAGTGGTGGCGTCGATGGCGGCACGGTCGTCACGCCCGAGGCGGGCGTGAGCGATGTCCCCGCTCCTACAGATCTCCCGGTCGCCAGCCCCGAGGTGGGAAAGGCGGATCTCCCACTCGTCACCCCGGATGCCCCTATTGCCACGCCGGATACGAACGCACCGGACACGACCTGCACGCCAGTCTGCACGAGCAAGCACTGCGGCGACGACGACGGATGCGGCGGCAAGTGCCAAGGCACCTGTGTCAATGGACTCACCTGCTGTGGCGGCACTTGTGCATCGCTAGGCAGCGACCCCGAACACTGCGGCACATGCGGGATTAGCTGTGGTGCGGCTGGAACGTGCTTTGCCGGCGCGTGCGCAACCTGCACCCCCGACTGCACAGGCAAGCTGTGCGGCTCCGACGGCTGCGGTGGACTTTGCGGCACGGCCTGTAGCGGCGCCAACCCATTCTGCATCCAGGGTGCGTGCCACGCGTGTACGCCCGTCTGCACAGGCGCGGCCTGCGGTGATGCTGACGGCTGCGGCGGCCGTTGCCAGGGCACTTGCGCGACCGGTACCTGCACCGCCGGCTACTGCAGCACCTGCGTGCCGAGCTGCACCGGTAAGGGCTGCGGCGATCCGGACGGCTGCGGCGGCAAGTGCACGACCGGTAGCTGCACGGGTGGTGGAACCTGCGGC
>PMJO01000219.1:57387-61429 GCA_003158455.1 Myxococcales bacterium
CCGACCTGGACCTGCATCGACCAGAGCCTCGGCTGCGCCGCCGGAATGCGCCAAGGCTACCTGAGCCCGGCCAAGTATCCTGACATCGCCGGATGTGCGTCGGGCTCCAGCTCAGCAGCCAACTCGGGGGATTTGCGAAAGACTCGGACCGGCAAGTGGTGCGGGTGGCCGTTTGACGGCAACGACTTCGGCAGCTGCGATGCGCTTGAGGACGCCTGCTCGCCCGGTTGGCACATCTGTGGCCGCAACGGCGCACCGAAGGATCTCACGGATCGCATCCTGTTGGGTGACTGCCTCTCCTCAAGCGAGGCAAATGGCACGGACTTCCTGGCCGCGCTGTCACCTATAGACCCGACCTCGGCCACCTGCTGTCCGGCGAGCAACCCGACCAGCTTTGCCTGCCCCACGGATTCGGTGTTCGAGGCGAGCGCATGCGGACTTGCGGACCCCGCCATCTTCGACTTCGCAGCACCGGTTACCTGCGGCGCTGATGCTGTTCAGACGCCGTCCTGCTCGAATTTCGGTGGCTGGTCTGGCGCCGTACCCGTGGGCGGGACCGGCTCGTGCGGCACCGCGGGGACCGGGTTTGGAGACTGGGGCGGCATCCTCTGCTGCAAGGATCCGGCTCACACCGGAAACTAGCCCCTTTNNTGGGTGGGCTTGGCAGCAGGCTGTGGGGGCAACTCGAGCGGCGAAAGCGGAAAAGACAGCGGCCCGGATGGCGCACAGGTGCCATCGACAGGCGGCGGGGGAGCCGTGACCAGCGATGGTGCCGTGGCCAGTGGCGGCGTCACCGGCACCGGAGGCAACACCCTCGCGTGCAGCGGCTTCACCACCCTTGCCGGCGGCTACGTGAAAAGCGGCGCTCTGCATGGCTACGCGTGGCTTTCCAAGGACACGTATCCCGCCACGACCATGAGCCCCTCCGATTTCTCCGCGCTGACGGCGGGAAGTCCGCTCTGCGTCTCCGGGTCGGTGGCCCACAGCTTGAACTGGGACGCCTGGATAGAGCTGGGTATTTCCATTAACCAAGCCCCTGGAGGCGCAACCTCGGGGACCTATGTCCCCACCAGCTCCGGAATCAATATCAACCTTTCCAACCCGGGTGGCTCGCAGCTGCGAGTCATGCTCATCGGCACCAACGGAGCGAGCGATCCGAACGACAACTGGTGCGCCCCCATCGTGGCGCCGGGCGGCTTCATTTCCTGGAGCCAGTTCAATACGAAATGCGCGGACAACAGCGGCACCCCCTATGCCGGGCAGGCCCTTCAATCCATTGCCGTCATGGTTCCCGACAACAACACAACGTCCACACCATTCAACTTCTGCGTTCACTGTCTGGCCGAATCCGGTGCGCCCAGCGGCAGCGGGGGTACCGGTGGTACCGACGGGAGCACTAGCGGCGACACTGACGGCGGAGATCAAGGTGGAGGTGGCGGCGACGCGATGCTCGCCCCCGGGCCGGTGATCGAGCTCACCTCCGCCAGCGCGAGCCTCACGGCAGCCTACCTGGCCAGCGGCACCGTCACCCCCGGCCCCAGCGGCTCGGCGGTGACCTCGGCGACTGTATCGTTAAACGAGGCCGACCCCATCTCGCTGACCATCGACCAGGGGTCGTTTCAGGTCAACCTCGACCTGAAGGGCGGGACCAACGTGTTGGCCATCACCGCCACAGACGAGGCCAGCAACAGCCAGCGTGACGCCTTCCCGGTCTTTTACACCACCGGCCTGCCCTCGAGCCGCGACCTGATCGACGCGGCGGCTGCGGCGGGCACCATCACCGCCGAGCAGGCCCTGACCTACCGCGTCTTCGCCGAATTTAAGGACCCCCGCCTGCCGGCGGAGTACCAGGGCGACGATACCCAGGGTTATAACGGCGATGTCATCAGCGACCTAATAGCCGCCGTGCCAACGCTCTCCGAGAACGCCAAAGACACCCTGGGGCCGTTTTTGGCCCCCCTGTTCTATCAAGCTGTCCCAGCGTCGCCTGGCCCCGCGCCCGCCCCAATGCCGAAGGCAGCACCGTGCAACCCACTCCACGTTAACACCTGCCCTGTCGCCTCCGGCTGGGATTCTGTATCCGGAGCGAATATCAAGGTCTGGTACATGACGATAATGGCCAGTTGGGACCTGCCCAAGGCCCAGGCGATCAAAAGCCTACTCGAGGGTCCAACAAACGCCGCCAAAACGCTGACTGACCTGATGGGCCACTCCCCGCTGCATGACGATGGCTCCTACTTCAACGGCGGCGACAACAGCCTCGACATCATCCTCGGCGATGTCGCCGATCCCGGGCTCACCATACCATCGGGTCTGCTCAGTCAATCGAACACCCCGGTCTTCATAACATTGCGCCGCTCGAGCCCCATGGACGTGCTCATGTCGAATGCAGTGCACGAGTACATGCACGCCATACAGTACTCCACGGCGCTGGCGGATTCCGGGGGCCCGCCAATAAGCTACCCTACCCTCAGCGAATCCTCGGCCGTCTGGGCCTCGCACTATGTCCTGGGCAGTGGCGACCATGCCAACCACAGCTACCACGAGGCCAATCCCCACTACCTCAATCTCACCGAGAAAGGCTTGCTCTCCGACCCGAAGGAAGACAAGGTTTTCAAATATGGCGCCTGGCTTTTTCTCTTGTACCTGGAGCATACGGTATCGAAGGACATCGTGCGCGAGCTGTGGGATGCCACTGCGACCAATAATGAAAAAGACGCCTATATAAACACCTTAAAGAACCATAAAAAGCTCGAGGACTGCTGGCCAAAATTCGCGGTCTCCGCCTGGAACCGCGCGCCGGCCCGGGACTTGTTCAATTGGGACAAGATAGACATGGGCGCCAAGCCCGTGGACAACAGTACACCCTACCCCCTCCATTTGCCCTCCGCCGGAGCGGGCACAGCCTCCGTCACCGCCACGGGGGCCCTGCCCTTCCTTTCCGCATCTTACAAGCAGCTCGACCTGACTGATCCGAGCGTTCGCTCCCTACTCTTCATGAACGGCATGACCTTCAAGGTCGGGTCGGCCTCGGCGCTCATCCCGAACGTGGTCAGCGGCGACCCTATCACGTGCCCCTCCGCGACCAAGCCCAGCGACCCCGCGACAGTGGCGGGGGCACGGGTTTGGGCCATCAAGGAGCAAGGCGGGACTTGGGCGACGCCCGAAGACTGGAGCACGAAGTTCGAAAACGGCTACAGCCTGTTTTGCAATGACGTCACCACGAACCGGCTACAGGGGCTCGTCTTTATCACCTCTTATGCCAACACCCAAAAGCCCGACGACCCCTTTGCGCCCCTGGGCGATAATCCCACGCTCTATTATAGCAGCGCGTTTTGTGATGCGGCCAAGGGGCACGGCACGCTCAGCTACGTCAACGACGGCGTGACCTCCCAAGTCGTGGCCAGTAACTTCACCTGGACCTACGACGCGGACATCACCACCACGACTATCGACCCCTCCCCGACCTGGGTCGTCTGCGGGCGATCATACTCCGCCAGCGGTGGCGGTGTGACCCTTTCGAGCAACGGCGTCGATTCCAGTGGCTGCACCGTCGCGGTAGGTGGGTCGGAGAACGCCCCGGTCGGGTCGGGGGAGTCCCCGCTCCAGGCGCTCACCTTCGCGACCGCACCGGTATCGGAGGCTTTCTCGTTCCCCGGGTTCGCCACGTACCCGACGCCGGTGATGGTGCAGGGCACGATGACTTGCCCCGGCCAGAGTTCGAGCACGATGATGGTGGTGTCATCGGAATTCTGGCTGACAACCGAGCTCCCTACCATGGCCATTGGAGCCGACGGGCGCATCGTGCGCACCGGCGCCGATCTCGACATGACCGGGGGCACGGGCAACTGGACCATCGAGCCGATGCGATAGTCGAATACCCTCCGGCCTCGGTTGCGCCATGGGAGGTGCTACGCTCTTATCTGCCGTCAATGCTCGACCCTGATTCGGGCGACGGTGCTGGTGGGCCATAGGCGAATCGAAGGGGTTTTTGAGCGTATGAGAACCTTGCCTGACCGCAGCATAGTGACCTCGATCGCGT
>PMJO01000191.1:0-20853 GCA_003158455.1 Myxococcales bacterium
CAAGTTCGTGCGCCCGGAAACCTCCATGGACGAGCTGCAGGGCCTGCTCGCCGACGCCGAAGACGTGCTCAAGGCCTTGGAGCTGCCCTACCGGGTGGTGGAAATGTGTACCGGCGACCTATCTTTTTCCGCCATGGTCAAGTTCGACCTGGAGCTATGGGCGCCCGGCTGCGGTGAATGGCTGGAGGTCAGCTCCTGCTCCAACTTCGGCGACTTTCAAGCCCGGCGGGCCAAGATTCGTTTCCGCGACGGCCAGGAGAAGACCCGCTTCGTTCACACCTTGAACGGATCCGGCCTGGCCCTGCCCCGCACGCTGGTCGGGGTGCTGGAAACCTACCAGCGCGCAGACGGAAGGCTGGACGTGCCGGCGGTCCTTCGACCATACTTTGGGGGACGCGACGTCCTCGGATAGACGGACTTGGAAGGCAAACCCCTTGCTCTTGCAGTGCTGCTGGCTGGCGCCCTGGCCCTTGGCGTCGGTGTGTTTGTGCTGCAGTCGCTGACTGCGCCGCCCGCAGCGCCCGAACGCCCACGTCCGCCCCCGCCGGCCACGTCGATGATTCATTCCGACCTGCGCTTCTCGCCTGTCTACTACCGCACCTTGCTTGAACAGGATGCCAAGGCATACGGAATCCCGGCCCCTTCCTGGGACGAGATCACGCAGCCCAACGCGTATTTTGACGAGTTGAAGGCGAAGCAGCGGCTGCGCATCAAGGCCCCCATCGAAACCCGCCACCTGCGGGTGTCGCTGGAGATCAGCAAGGCCGTCTCCATCCTCGAAGGCCAGACCATCGCCGCAGACCATCTGGTTCTGCGCATCGAGAACCGGACGCCGATGTACCTCGCCTACCGCATCGAAACCAACGTGGTGGACAAGCGCCGATGCGCGAACAAAGGCGAGATGCCCCACAACGCCATGGCCATCGGACCGAACCAGACTATCCTGCGAACCGAATGTCTGTATCGCAAGGAGGAGACGGTCGACGTGAACCGCATTGAGGTGGTAGAGATGCCGGCCTTGTCCGCCTACTACGTGTCACGTCTTCCGCCCAACGCTACCCTCTACGACCCACGCACATTTGCCGGGCATGTGGGATTCCACGGCCGTGACGTCTGCCAGCAGACCTTTTCGTGGCGCGAGTTCAAGGAAGGTCTCGACGAGAAGCAGTTCGGGTGGCGGGACATCATCGATTTTTATGCCCGCCACAACTGCAACGAGTACTCTTTCTTCAAGACCTATCGCTTCCGAACCGACAGCAATTCCCCCTTGCCTGCACGCCCTCTCGACTAAACCCGCGCTTTTGGATAGATTACCCTCCTGTGACCATGACCAAGGCCGACCTCATCGCCGTCATCGCCGACAAGCTCAAGTTCCCTTGGGCGCGCGCTGAACTGTTGGTCGATCAAATCTTCTCGTCGATGTCGGACGCCCTCATGCGCGGCGAGGGTATCGAGATACGAGGTTTCGGCAGCTTCACCGTGCGCCAGTATCGCGCCTACGACGGGCGTAACCCGCGCACCGGCGCAACCGTCCACGTCAAGCCCAAGCGCCTAGCCTTTTTCAAGGTGGGCAAGGAGCTACGCGAGCGGGTGAACGAGAAGCGACGCCCGGGCACGCTGCCGGCCGCATCCGAACCGGCGAAGTTGGCGTAGGTCCGCCGCGGCGGGGCCGGAGGCGGTCCCGGATCCGGGGTTACCCCAGCTTGACCACCAGCCCGCGGTCAGCGGGCTGCCTCCGGGCCGAGCGGGAAGTCTATCGCGGTCAGTTCTCATACCGGCCGCGACATGGCGTCCTCCGCAACCAGTCCGCCGTTCTATGCAGGCCCTCCCGAAGCCCCACTTTAGCACGCCAGCCGAGCGCTTTTCCGATTCTCGTCGGATCGCTGATCCAAGTGGATGTATCCCAGCTTCGTTTTGCGAAAGAATCCCACTTCGGCTCTTCAGCAATCTTGAAAAGATCTCGTGCAACACTCACTGCCTCCGCGATCGTGGTCTGCTGGCCCGAGCCAACATTGAAGACGGGACCCAGATCTTCGCCACCCGCTCGAGCTGCCGCCACGTATGCATCGCAAACGTCCTCCACGAAGACGAAGTCGCGAGCCACACTTCCATCCACCAACGGGGGCAGCTGCCCCTTGAGCCCTGCTACAACCAGCCTCGGAATGAAGCGTGTCGGCTCTTCATACGGGCCATAGACGGAGTACAGCCGCAAGGTTGGGATCCTCCACCCTTCTTTTCGTGCGGTGTGCTGGCAGAACATGGTGGCACTCGTCTTGCTGACCGCATAGTCACTGTTGGGTTCCGGGACCTCACCTTCCGCCGGTGCGTGGTCTTTGAAGCCGTACTCAGACGATGACCCGGTGTTCACCATCACCTCGACGCCTGCCGATCGCGCCGCGGTAACCAGGTTCACCACACCCAGGACGTTGGTTCGATAGATCCTCTCGCGATCCACCTGCTGCGAATACGCCCCGTAGGTCGCAAGATGGAATATCCACTGCGGCCGCGCAAGCCGAACGCACCGCGCCACTTGTTGCTGGTCTTCCAGGTCGGCCTGATGCCTGACGATGTCTTCTTGCACCTCGACAAGACGCCATTCCTGCTCGGGGCGTAGGAGAACATGCACCTCATGTCCTTCCTGCAACAGCCTTCGGACGAGACAGGCTCCCACGAACCCGGCGGCACCTGTGACCAAGGCACGTGGCATGGTCTAGAGCAGCTTCCCATATCCGAAGACGTCCAGGTACTGCCAGGTCCGAAGCCGGATCTCTTCAATCTCCTGTCCGCTGAGCTCATTCGCGGTAGAAAGATTCTGCTCCGGCGTTGGCATGCGAATGGTTCCCCAGGGATAGACCTCTTTCAGGTCATTCCCGTTCCAGGTGGGCCGCGACAACGACGGTTCCGTTTGCAGGCCGAGCTCTGCCATCACATTCCCGAGGGTCCTGACTGAGTCAGCCATCACGTCCTCCGCGCGGACAATGTGCACTCGTCCAGGGAACTTCTTCTGGAACAACAACGCGGAATACTGATTGAAGGTCCAACCCAGCATGTAGTTTTCTAGGGACAGGGGAAGTGGGCGCTTCTTTGTATCGGCATACGCCGACCACGGGTTCCTTACGACATGCAGAACGTGGGCCTCTGGAAGGTCACCGAGAATCTTGTCGGCATCGACGGTAATGATTGGGCTGTACCCAACGTAGAATTGCTCCCGGCCCGTCCTACGATAGTCTCGCCACGCATCGAAGGTGGCACGAAAGAAGGCCTCGATATTGTTTCCACGACTGCGTCCGAGCTTCGCAACGTAGTCTTGATAGATCTTGCACCGATTCTCATCATCGAGGTCCATCGGCCAGCTGCGGAATTTGCTCACGTCCGGTGTCCGCGTTCGGACCTTGCACTCCTCGTCAATGATGGCGCGGTAGTCATGCAGGGGACTTGCCTCCAACAAGAACGTCGGCCAGCGGTACTTCGTGGGGAACATCGTCGTGAGGGGATCGTTCACATACTTCGTGCCGACCTGCGACTCGAAGGGATAAACGAACAACTGTGGGTGTCCGTCGAGGGATCGATGAGTCGTGTTCCCGCCATTCTCGTACATTGCGCCAATCATCAACAGTTTGAAGTTCTTACTCATTTGGATGCTCCTTGCGGGCTTCGCTATCAAAAGCATAGAACAGTGAAAACTCCTGGGTCCGATTCCGAGTTCCTGTCATGTCAAAGGCGAATCCTGTGGAGAGGCTGCTTGCGATCGCCTCTATGGCAAAGATCTGGTTGCCGCCAGGAAAGAGCAGAGCACCCAACACTCGTCCGCTCGAGAGTTCGACGGCGTGCACCGCGCAGACGTGGCGATCGCGGTCAAGGCCGGGGGCATATTGCCTGAAGCGTGGAATCACGCGTGAGGTGCCCACGAAGGCGATTCCATCGCGGATCAGAAGTCCCCGTGTCCATCCCGGGAGGCGACTCACAACCTCAAACTTGCCAGCGGACACAACGCCAAGCTCGCCGTAGCCACTGTTGTCTAGCCATACCTGACCGTCATGGAGACGGGCAGAATGCGGTCGAGTGAGTCCGCCACAGATAGTCTCCCGCGTAAGTCCCGAGAATACCACTCCGCGTCTGTCTACGGGAAAGTCCTTGTCACCCGGACGACGACGATGTGGCCGGGCGATGCTTGCGGTGAAATAGGAGGTTTTCAAGGTCCGTCCGGCAGCGATGCTATTCAGCTGCAGAAGGTTCAGGTCGAACCTGGGGCCTCGACGCGAATCGATGCATGCCGGCCACCATACCCGGGTGAAACTGCCTATGCGATCAAACCGCACGATCGCGTTGTGCGCCACCGCGTTGCCGTGCAGCTGGTTACCGACAAATGCAAGATCGTGAAGATAGAGACAACCCGGAAGAAAATGGGAGTGAACGGGAACAAGTGGAGCCCCGGTCGGCGGTCGCACGACAACGTCAGTCCGCCTCAGCACGGCCTTTATCGGTGCGAGCTCAACCAGTTGATTGGGACTCCGAGTGCTGGCGACGAAGACACGGCCGCGCTCGCTGTCGACAGCAATTCCCGAGGGATGCGGCATCGGGTGGAACGTAGCTGTCGGCTTGCCTCGGTACGAGAAACCCGTCAAGAGATGCTCATACTCCCGCCCGACCAACAGAGTCACCTTGAGCTGATCAAGGATATCCCAGAAATGCCCGACAGCCTTGTAAGCCAGGGTAGGCGCCTCAGGCCTTTTGGCCCCTGGCCATAGATTCACCACCTGGGCCGGATGGCGCCAATCATTTCCGTACATCTTCCACAACGATGCGGGAGCAACCATATCAGTTGTCCGTCACCTGTCCCCGGTGTTCTGGAACATCCTCAACGCGCCAAGGTACATTCGAAAGGCCGATCGCATGTTTGTCGTGGACCTTCCCCCGTGTCGGACAGTGGAAACGATGGGCACCTCGACGAGTGGATACCGTTCGCGCGCGCACACCGTGGCGAATTCCAGGTCGATGAGGTCATCGTCGCGTGTCAAGTTCAGCAGATGCGAGAAGGTACGGGGAAATACTTTGGGGGTTCCGTTCACATCCCACGACGCCAAGTCGAAAAGAGCCCGACACTCGAAATTGTAGAGGACTGAGCCCAATCGGCGGCGCGCACTGGCTCGGATCTTCCGATTCGCCTTGACCACAACCCCTGGATACGCGCGGGCGTACAGTAGGAGCAAGAGCAGATCTTCTGCCTTGGTACGCGCCGAGTTCGTGTAGCACAAGTAATCGCCCCGCGACAGCTCCAGCCCATGTCGCACTGCCCAACCCCAACCTCCTTTCTCCGTCACGTGTACGCGCACGCGCGGATTAGCGGCAGCAACTTCCTGGCATCGCTCCAGGGAGATGTCGTGCTGCGTGCCGTTCACCACAGGAAGCAGCTCGAAGTTGACCGCCGCCCGTTCGAGAACTGCGAGGTAGTCCTTCAATACGGTGGCGACGTGGTCGGCCTGGTTGCGGATAGGCAGGACGATGGAAACCAGGGATGAATTGTCTGGAAAAGTCGTCATCGGTACTCGGCCTCGATCCTGCGAACGACAGACTGTCGATCAAGCCCGTGTCGCGCGAGATACCATTCGGTGGACCCAGAACGGCCGTCCCAGCCCTCACGGACCGCGCAACTCACGACGCGACATCGCAGGGCACGGCTGGCAACGATCTCACTCACGAGCGATCCGATTCCTCCGACCGCCACGTGAGTTTCCACGGTGACCGCGATCTGAGCCTTCGAGAGAATTCGCGCGATATCATCGCTGGGTGGTGGGGCGACGCTTGCCAGAACTACGACGGTGCAATCAATTCTCCCTAGCGCCTCGGCTGCGGCGACGGCTTCATGGGCAACCGACCCCATCGCGAGGATGACGACCTCACCACTCCCGACTCGAACGATCTCAGCACGCCCAAGTGCAAACCTGCCCGAAAGGCCAGGAATCGGTCCACGACCTGCCTTGCCTAGGCTGTAGTAGACGGGACCCGGAGTATTCCACGTAGCCAAAATGGCGCTGCGAGTCTGCTCTGCGTCCGCGGGTACGACTATCGAAAGCCCCCGCTGGGTACGCAGCACGCCGATATCTTCGATCGCGTGGTGAGTGAAACCGGCATGTCCGTAGTCAAACCCTGTACCCACTCCGACGATTCGAACCGGGAGATTGTGGAGGATGGGCCCATTGCGAATGAACTCGAGTGGTCGTAGTGACGCGAAAGGAGCGATTGAGTACACAAATGGAATATATCCAGCCTCGGCAAGTCCGGTAGCGACGCCAACCATATTCTGCTCGGCGACACCTGCATTGATGAATCTCGCTGGGAATCGGTCGGCGAAGGGCTCAAAGACCATGAAGCCCAAGTCACCTGTCAGCACGAGCAGACGCCCATCCTGAGCAGCGATTTCAAGTAGGGACTGAACGAAAGCTTGCCGCATCGTTAGCCGACTTCCTGAAGAGCTTGCCGGTATTGAACTTCAGTCATCGGAAGATAGTTCCAGGCGATCTGCCCTTCCATGTAGGAAACGCCCTTGCCGAACACCGTGCGCGCCACGATTGCCTTGGGTCGTTCGCCCTCTCGCTGCAAGGCATTCGTCAGTTGGTCAAGATCGTGACCATCAACTTCCTGAACATCCCAGCCGAACAACTTCCACCGATCCCCGAGAGGTTCCGTGTTCAGAACATCTCGCGTGCGACCGAAGGCCTGCTGTCCGTTGGCGTCGACGATGGCGGTCAGATTCGCGAGCCGATGCTGTGCCGCGAACATCATCGCCTCCCACACGCTGCCTTCGTTGCACTCGCCGTCGCTCAGCAACGCGACTACTCGGCGCTGCGACTCCTGCAGTCGAGCCGCCAGTGCGGCGCCAGCCCCCATCGATAAGCCGTGTCCCAGGGATCCGGTAGTGAAGTCGATGCCAGGGATTTGCCGTTCGGGGTGCACGCCCAGAAGAGTACCCGGTTCGAGAAAGGAGTTGAGCTGCTCGGCCGACAGGACGCCCTTAAGGTAAAGCGTCGAATACAAGGCCAACGCCGCATGGCCCTTCGACAAGATGAAACGGTCCCGCTCAGGAGCCTGCGGACTCGTCAGAGAGAGGAACCGATCATAGATCGCCACCAAAATTTCCACAATCGACAGACACGATCCAATATGCCCAACGTTTGTTCGGCGTGACTGCTCTAGAATCAATCGCCTTATGGCTCTTGGACTCACGGGCCGCATCTCAGTGGGCCGCAGTCTAGCATTGTCCGAGTCCTCGGCGATGGTAGCAGTTCATACGGGCACGTCCGAAGGCCACACCATCCAAAACTGGACTGTCCACAGACGGAATGGACTATTCTGCGGAACCGCTAAAGTGTCCAATCCTGGATCCCTAGCCCAGCCATCTCCAACAGTGAATCCCCATCCGTAGAAAGAAAGCGGCAGGATCGCCAGCAACCCTACACNNGCCCGGAACGCCGACCGCGATGGCCCGACATGGATCTCGTCGCGGGGATCATCCTAAGAGCGAAATGCCCGGCGCCGAGCTCATCCAGTCTTGCATTGCCAGATCAGCGCAAGGTATCGTGCAGAATGGTGTCAGTTGTCGTGACCACGCATGTCGCAGGACTTCGTTATCTGCGGGACCGAGACTTCGCTGCCACCGAATGAGCACCGGACAATGCCACGGCTAAGGCCAGACAAGAAGACCGCCGCATATCTGGCAGCCTTTTCTCTCTACGCTAGCGTTGTGGCCCTGCCCAGGTGGGTCGACATAATTGTGTACCGCCTACTTCCCAAAGCAGATTGCGCCATTACAATGGTCGATTCTGACCGTTCCCGCGCAAACGACAGCTCTGTCATCATCACGCAATTCGGCGCCGGTGCGGTAAAGGCTTCATTGGTATCCACAAAAGCGGCACTTGCGGAAGCCGCGAAGGAAGCTCGGGGCTTCCATCTCGCGATGGTAGACACGAACAGCGGGAAATACGGGTGGGTAGCCACCGAGAAAGGCAGCTCGGTCACGGTCCACGTGAAGCCGCAATCGAATTTCTGGATCAAGGCCCATGTTGGTCCCAATTCGGGGGCCGTTGCCATTCAATACAAGGGAGAGACACGGACGTTCGACCTGTTCTCGGAATCCGCCCAAGAGCGGTACCTGTACCCCGCTCTCGGCCGTTTCAACGCCCTGAATATCAGCTTGCGCGCCCTGTCTTACCTTGTCCTCTCACTTGCCATCTTTCTGCTATTGCTCCTCGCGTACGTTTCTCTTTCGCAGATCCGGAAAACACCGTATCGGACTTGGCCATTCTTCCTCGCCACCTTCGTTCTGCTCGTTCTCTATTGCTACCTTCGTCGGAGAAACGGCTACTCGCCGGTGCCCTATGGGGACACAGTATACTACTGGAATAGCGTCCGTGATTTCGGCGGGTTCAACGAGGCTTGGAGGAATCCAGTCACCTTCCGTGGCTATCTCTTCCCCACCCTTGTCTACCTGCTTCAGAAGCTTTTGCCAGGGAAGCTCGACCCCTTCAATCTCTATGCGATCTTCTCGTCGCTGACTACTTCCCTCTTCCTTACGGTGATTGTTCCCAATCTCTTCCTGGCCCTAGCGGGACGGAAGCCGGCCGTGCTCTCGGTCTGTCTCTTCGGCGTCGTCTATCTCTATTTCTGGAGAGACTATACTTTCTACGTCCTCACTGACCAGTTTGCGCTCACGACCCTCTTTGCGTTCCTTCTCTTCATGGCGATATATCTCCGCGGTGACCGCCGCCGCCCATTCCTGTATCTCTTCCTCTCAGGGCTGTTTCTTGGAGGAACTGTCAACTTTCATACTGGCTACACGTTTGGTCTGCTAGCAACGGTGCTTGTCTTCATCGCCGGAGCGATTCTCAACTTCTTCAAGAAGGACAAGATCTTGGTGGGCGCGCAGGAGGAAGTGCGGCAGACAGTGCTGCGGGTCAATTCCAGAGGACTTGCGGTGCTGGTTTGCGGCATCCTGATTGTGTCGCTTCCGCAGATATTCCTGAATATCGAACGCCTGAGAAACACATCGTTCGGCAGGCTTACTCCATTTCCCTACGACTACCGCGGCGTATGGGAGGGGTCGAGAGATCAGACTCTGTCAGAATACGTTGTCTTCTTGTCCCTGCAATACGCGACCCAGGGGCATCCCTATGGTCTGTCTGACAGGCCGGGCGAGAATATACTGGCAAGTACCTATCCTAGCGTTGACGGTTTCAAGGCCGGGTTCACTGACTTCGCCAACATAGTGGCCGCGCGGCCCTGGGATTATCTGTCTATCATGGCGAACAAGCTCTTTCTCATGCTGGATACCAAGCTGTCGGAGGAATATCCCACAGATAGAGAGCTTGGACCTTTCGAATGGCTCATGTTCAATTCGATATCGGGAACGAATCTCTTCAGTCTGCTGAACTATTGCGTTATTGCGATGGCACTGTCATTCTTGTGCACAAAGCGGCTACGGGCAACCTTGACCCGCGCGGAGATTGCAACGTTTCTGGGGGTGTTCGTGCTGATTGGCCTTCCGCGCCTTGTTGCCCATGTGGAATGGCGCTATTTCATGGCTATCTACGCCTCACTTTACTACGTCGTCGCGTATTCCGTTGCTGGAAATCTTGAGGCGTTCCGCGAATTGCCGTCCCGCATGGTCACCAAATACGTGCTCGCTGCATTCGGAGTAGTTAACCTATTCTATTTCCTGTCCAGGATCTATTATCCATCTTTGGCCTGGGGGTAGCCCAGCTATAGGTAGCATCGGCCATGGAGACGTCAGACACACACTGGCTGCGCGAGATCGCGGTCGCCCAAGAGGCGGCGGCGTCAGCAGCGGCCATCTTGTTGCAGGGGTGGGGGAACCGGCCCGAGTTTCATTTCAAGTCCAGCGATGTTGATCTGGTGACCGAGTTCGACGGCCGGGCTGAGACGGTGATTGTTCGCGCCCTGACCGCCGCGTTCCCTGATGATGCCATTCTGGGCGAGGAAGGCGGTGGGCAGGCTGGCCGATCGGGCCGCACCTGGCATGTAGACCCGCTCGATGGCACCACGAACTTCGCCCACGGCTTGCCCATCTTCGCGACATCGATCGGCCTGTTGGCCGAAGGTATGCCGGTCGTGGGCGTGGTGTCCGCCCCTGCCGTGGGTTGGACCTTCCACGGGGCTCGTGGGCAGGGTGCCTTTCTCAACGGCAGGCCGATCCATCCCTCGGGTGTGGCCGAATTGGGGCTGGCGCTGCTGGTCACCGGGTTCCCCTACCTGCGGGTCCAGCAGAACGACAACCTGCCCGAGTTCGCGGCCTTCATGCGGGCTTCGCAGGGCGTGCGGCGTCTGGGATCGGCAGCGCTTGACCTGTGTTTCGTCGCCTGTGGCTGGTTGGATGGGTACTGGGAACGGCACATCAAGTCCTGGGACCTGGTGGCCGGAGCAGCCATCCTGTCTGCGGCTGGGGGCCAGGTCAGCGATCCTGGAGGTGGACCTTTTGTCCCGGCGACTGGTTGCGTCCTGGCGAGTAACGGCAGGATTCACCAGGCCATGCTGGATGAGTTGGCGCGGGTGCAGGTATCACGTTCCGCGACGCCCGTACCCTAGCCCAAGGTCGCTTGAACTACAGCAGCCAGGCCGCGAAGCTGCCGGGGCGGCCGGAAGACGGTTCCAGCCCGGTGGCCTAGCCATGCGCGATTCGATGGTGCGGGCAGGGGGCGCGTTCAGCCAGGGGTTGCACCAGGCCGGGGAATGGCAGGTGGGTGGCGGCGATCAACGTTCCCGAGGCTGCGGCTTTCTTGAAGACGTCGTGGCGGGCGGCGATGGCTTTGTCTTGGTCCGAGTCGAAGGCCATGGCTACTAGCGACCGCCCTAACACACTGGCAAGGCCTACGCCGTTTGAGCTGCCATTCAGCGCATGGGGCGCTTGCGGGTGCGGCACCAGAGCAGGAGTGTGCCCAGGAGTCCCAGCAGACTTGCGCTGCCTGGACCGCCTGCAGGCCTGCTGCCCATGTCGCAGGAGCAGCCGCCGTGCCCCAGCCTGACGGTGCCGCCATCGGGGGCACCAGCATCGGCGCCCGACGTTCCACCGTCGGCACGAGTTGCAGCGGTCGTGCTGGCGGTGCCGGTGTCGGCAGGAGTTGAACCGGTCGTTGTGCTGGTCCTGGTGGCGGTGCCGGTACCGCTAGGAGTTGAGCCGGTCGACGTACTGGTCCCGCTGGCGGTGCCAGTGCCCGTCGCGGTCCGACTCTCTGTCGGCAGGCCTGTCGATGTGACGGTCCCGGTTGCGGTCAGCGGCGAGGTGCCGGCGCCAGTCGAGACCACGGTGACATTGGGACGGGTGCTGGTTGTGACGCCAGTTAGGGAGACGGTCGTTCTTCCTGTGCCTGTGCCAGTTGTAGCTGACACGGTGACGATACCGGTGATGAGCGAGGTTCCGGTCCGGGTAATTCTTGAGCTGCCTGTCCCTGTTCCTCCCGAGCTGGTCACGGTGCCGGTAGCCAAAGACGTGAGTGTCTGCGTGGGGAAGCCGGTGCACCACCAATCTCCCATGCACGTCCCCGCGCCGTTGCAGACCCCGCAGATGTCGCAGAGCGAGCCGGAGGGATATGCGCAGGCACCTGCGCCGTCGCAGGCTGATTGGCAAGGTGGCGTGCCCTGGGAGCATTCGTTTTGCGGATCCGTCCCGGCCGCGTAGGGGCTACAGGTTCCTGCCTTGTTCGGCAGGCTGCACGATACGCACACGCCGGTGCAGGCGGGCCTCAGGGGTGCTGCCGGCAATAGTGCGCGCTTTCCATGCGCCGAGAGTCGGATCCCATTCCCATATGTCTTGCTTGGCCGTCAGGGGCGTGCCCGTGGTTCCTGTCACGCCGCCAAACATCACCAGCACCCCCCGTGCTTCGTCCAAGGCCGAGGCCTGGCCATAGCGTCCGTCAGGAAGGGTGGCGCTCCCCACACGCTTCCATTGGGCGGTTTCCGTGGCGGGCACGACCCCGAGCGCAGACGATACACGCTCGGGCGGCTCGCGTGACTGTTCGGTGCAGGCAGCGAAGGTCAGTAGGGCCGCAATTGGATAGTGAGCTTGAGCTCTCACTACAATCCTCCTGGACATAGGCGGGCACGAAACACGGCAGAGTCTACGCCGGCTGATTTGCCGTTGCGAACGGGTATTTTCTGCGTCGGAGAACTCTCCCGGTGTGGGCGCCCACGCCCACCGACGTGACACCCGCGCGAGGCGGATCTCACCGCCGGCTCAGCGGAAGTCGCGCAGGTGTCGCCGGTTGCGACCCTTGGGGCTACCATCCTGCGCGTGTTGGCACTCCACGCACAGCTCGACAAAAGGCAGGAGCTCCAGCCGCCTGCCGAGTGGCTCGCCGCACTCGCTGCACAAGCCGAACTCGTGGGGGTTCTCGTCGAGACGCTTGAGCGCAAGCTGAATGCGGCCGAGGTCGCCGGTGCGCACGCGGTTGCGGCGCGAGGCGATGACTTGGTTCATCTCGTTCAGAGCCTGCTCGTCCTCGTCGCCGCCGACCTGTGATGGGTCGGCTCGGCTGGGCTCGAGGCTGACGTCACCCTGGCTCAGAATCTCCGCGCGCATGGCCAGCAGCCGTGCGCGAAACTTCCCCAGCGACGTGGCGTTCTCTGCCATGGCCGACCGAGACTATCCGCGTCGGCAACCGTTGGCAAAACCTGCGTTCTCCCCGATGATCGTCAGGTGAAGCTGCGCGCGAACAGGGCGTCGATAGCGGCACGCCCGTTATCCTGCAGGAAGCGGGTGCCGGTGCCGCAGAAGAGCGGTTGGCGGATGCAAGGTTCGCTCGCCGGCTCCCAGGCTTTGCCATTCCAGCGGAACCAGCCCGCGCGTTCCTGATCGAAGACGTAGACCGGTTTGTTGAACAGACGGGCGAATTCGGCGGCGACGCCGGTACCGCCGGTGACGGTGTCGTCCGGGTTGAGCTTGCCGATGACGAAGATCTCCTGCCCGTTGTTTACCTGATGCCAGATCGTCTGCAGGATGTTGCGAAAGAGCGGCGTGTCCGGGTAGCTCCGGTGCATCAGCTTACTCAGGTAGCCGAGGCTGACGTCACCGTGGCGGAGCTCGGCCCGCGTGAGTTCGCGTCGGCCGCGCTGGCGTGCCACCGCGTGGCCTTCGAAGGTGAAGTTTACCTCGTCAATTCCATGACGCTCGGCTGCGGCGCCGAACGCCACTTCCGCACCATTGGCGGCGCCGCTGTAGCAAATGCAATCCTCGCGTTTCATGGTGCAACCTCTCAGGTGGCGGTTTGGGGGCGCGATCGCCGAAAACGCGAAAAGATGTGCGACGCAGGTCGCTTCGTCAACCGGGAATTCACTGCTGCCTCCTCCAGTCGGGAAAACCGCTGCCGGACTTGAGACGCCGTGGCTGACGCTGAACTGCGCCGGGTGGAACATCTGGCCTTTCCCGTCGACATCCGCAGGACGGAGAAGATCACCAGACAGACGATTCGTTTCATTGCCATGGGCCAGCAGCTTGCCCTAGCTACTTCTTCACGATCTCCACGCGCCGGTTCTTGGCCCGACCTTCCTCGGTGCGGTTGTCGGCCACGGGCTTGTCCTGGCCCCAGCCCACGGACGTCATGCGCGCGGCGGCGATGCCCTTGCCGGACACGGCGTCGAGCACCGCCTTGGCACGGTCGCTGGAGAGCTTCTTATTGCCGGCCGCGGTACCCGCGTTGTCGGTGTGGCCCTCGATGCTCACCTTGAGCTTGGCGTTGGACTTCAAGAGCTCGGCGATCTGGTCGACGACGGCCTTGCTCTCGGGCTTGATGGTGGCCTTGGCGGTGTCGAAGTGAATGTCGAGCGCGATGAAGCCGTCCTTGGCCAGCGCATCCGCCATGGCCGAGGCCGTGATCTCCTGGACCATGGCCTGTTCTTCGATGGCGCGAACCTCGTAGTTTCCGCCCCCGTTGTAGACGAAGGTGAGCAGCCAGACGGTCTTTCCGCCCTGGGTGGCCTTGCCATAGACGTGATACTCGCCGGTTAGCGCCTCTTTCCGGTCCGGCGGCTCGGTGTCGCCCTGGAAGATCACAGTGGCGCCCGCGGCCTTGAGCGCGTTGGCGATGTTGCGGCCGATCTGCAGCGGGCTGGCCATGGTGGCGCCTTCCTTGTGGCTGTAGACCCGCTTCGTGAAGCGCCCCTCCCGACTACTCCACTTCTTGCCGTCCCACATGTCGTGGGCGTCGAAGTCTTTGTTTTCCTGCTCGTCGGCCGAGACCTGCTCGTAGTTGGGCAGAACGGACAGAGACGCGGCTCCCGTGCCCTGCTGCTGGGCTGCCAGCGCGGGAACAGAGAGCAGACTGACAGCGATGAGGGCAAGCGTGCGCATGGGAGGCTCCTATTTCAGTGGAGCCTATCGTCTAGCCGGATTCGGGCCGCGGCACCAGCGCGTTCTTTTGGAGGCGTTCAGCGGGCCCGGCGACCCTCTATGGGGAGCGGACCCCATCTGCGGCCACGCCCACGATCTCGCAGCCGGACGAGCGCGGAGATAGCGACTTACGCTATAGTCGCGGCGTGCGTTCGACGACGTCCACGGTCCTGCTCCTCCTGCTTGCGCTCGCCGGATGCCGTCGTGGCGAGGGCGTCGAGGGAGAGGCCACCATCAATGGCACTCCCGCACACGTGCCCCGCTTCGCCACGCGCCCAACCGTTGATGGCAAACTCGACGAGGCCGTCTGGCGGACGGCGACAGTGCTCGGGCCATTCGTCGACACGAATGACGGGCGTCATGTGTCGGCGAGCCACCCAGTCGCTGCCACTGCTCGTATCGGTTGGGACGACGAAAGCCTCTACCTCGGCTTCGTCGTAGCTGACGGTCACCCGGTCGCCCCCTTCGGTCGCAACGATCCGGACCCTCATTTGTGGGGGAGCGCCTCTGCCGTCGAGGTCATGCTCCAACCCGGCGATCCGTCCGACAACCGGGACTATTACGAGATCCAGGTGGACACCGTTGGGGCGATTTTCGACACACGTTGGGACGACTACATGAAGCCCCTGCAAGGGGGCGCGGCTGATCGGCTGTTCGGTCACCAAGAGTGGAGCTGCACTGCCGAGCGTGCGGCAACTGTGGATCCGGGCCTCTCATACACCATCGAGATGGCGGTGCCTTGGGCGGCGCTAAAAACGGGTCGCACGCCCATCCCTCCGCGTTTAGGAGACATCTGGCGCCTCAACCTGTACAGTTTCCGCGACGGACAGCGCCAGGCACTGGGATGGTCGCCCATCCGTGGGCAGGGCAACTTCCACCGCAGCTCGCGCTTCGGGCGTGTTCGCTTCGAGTGACCTGCCTGTGCTACGCACAACCCTTTCGCCCCGGGTGCGGGTACCCAGCCACCCGAGCTGGCTGGCCCGGACGGGTGTAATGTCCTTGCTCACTTGATCAGGAGTGTTATGGTGCGCGCTCTTCTGACCCTAACGTTGAACTTGCTGAAAAGGATTGCTGACATGACCGATCGAACTGCGTGTGCACTGGCTCTCGTGCTCTCTGCGATGCCACTCCTACTTGTGGGTTGCAGCAGCGGTGCAAACAACGGTGGAACTGGAGGATCGGGTGGCGGCACCGGGGGGGCGATGAACTACGACGGCAGCGGCACAGGCGGAGCGAAACAGGATGTCGGCGCGCCCGATACCGTTGGCGTTGCGCTCGACACCGCGCCGGTTGGCTCAGATGTGGCTCTGCCCATTGACACCGCCTCGACAGCGGGGATCCTGGATGCGTCTGTCGGGCTCGACGTGTCGACTCGGATCGACACAGCGAATGACAGCACATCCGACCAAATCGTGGACGCACCGACCACCGTATTCGACGGCGGTGCGACCGTGGCCGACGGTAGCCTTGGCTCGGAGGCGGGCGGGACCTCGACCGAAGTAGGCGCTGGAATTGCCGGTACGGCGACTCTGTTCATACCCGATGACCTCGATAATGTGATCTACCGCTACAACATCACGCCGGACGCAGACCCGGTGCTGACAGCAACGATTCCCAACAACTTGGCATATGCCCCGGCGGTTCGGTCTACCGGGGAGCTGTTCGTTGCAAACTACTTGCAAGCAGGGACAGTCAGCAGGTTTCTGTCACCCCTTGGCAACCCCATCGCCAACGGCACGATTGCGAACGTGGGTATCATCTACCCTGACACGATGCTGTTTGTCGACGACGAGCTTTGGGTCCCGAATACAGCTCCCGACTGCAGCACAGGGGCGGCGAGTCTGGTGCGCCTAGGGTTCGACTCGCAAGGAAATGCGTCCGCTGTCGGTACCGTGACCTCTGGACTGATTGGCGCCAATCGAGGCATGGCCTGGGGCCCGACGACACGCGATCTCTTCATCTCCCAATGCAATACTCCTTACACCATCCAACACTATCGCGTAGCGAGCGATCATTCCGTGACAATGCTGACGCCGATCACGGGCAATGGAATCTATAATCCGGCTGGAATGGTCGTCGCGCCTTGGGGCGAACTTCTGGTCTCGAACGAAGGCACGGCGTCAAGTGCCGTGCACGGCTCGTCGATCTTGCGCTTCTTGATCGACGCGCAAGGGAACGTGACACCCAACGGGGCAATTACGGGCAATGGGATGGATAGCCCCTGGGGTCTTGCTTTCACACCGTGGGGTGAGCTCATCGCCTGTAACAACGCTGCCGGGACACTCTCTCGCTTCACATTTAATGCGGCGCATGCAGCTACGCCAAACGGAACGTTTCAATTGGTAGCGCATCATGTCCTTCTTGTTTCCGGGACCGCTGCTATTGCGATCGTGCCTGGCGCCTCGACCATGATTCAAACAGATGGCGGTGGATAGAGTCTTTGTTCCAGGGTGTCCCTGTTTGGTGCGGTATGCGAATCATGTTGGCCCTACTCGGACATCGCGGTGGGGCTGGTGCCTAGTCGTTTGGAACGGGTATTTTCTGCGTCGGAGAGATCTCCCAGTGTGGGCGCCCACTCCCACCGACGTGACACCCCTGGTTGCGCGAAGCGGATCTCACCGCCGGCAGAGCGTCCTGAGAGGTGCGTCGCATGCAGTCCCGAATGCGGGTCCTTACCCCAGTCTGACCACCAGACCGCGGTCGGCGTCGACCAGTACCAGATCGCCCTCATGAAACAGCCGGCACGCTCCCGCCGCGCCGACCACCGCGGGCAAGTGCCGCTCGCGCGCCTGGGTGGCGACATGGTCGAGCGGCCCGCCGGTCTCGGTCACCAGCGCGGCTGCGACCAGCAAGGGCAGCTCGCTCGGCAGCAAGGTCGGCGCCAGGAGAATCTGCCCCGGCGTGGGGCGTGGGCTGGCCGGCCGGTGCAAGACCACGCGCCCCAGCGCTCGTCCGCCGGTGCCCACGCCTTTCACTGACACCGTGTCGAGCGCTACCGACGCCGGGGGCGGATCACGGCAGGCGGCCTCCCAGGCCGCGCGGCCTGCGGCGGCCTGCATTTGCAGATTTTGGGGCGGCGGCGCTGCTGCGGCCAAAGATCGCACGATGGGCAGGGGCAAGAAGAACACTGCGCTGGGCTCCGACAGCGCACCCGTCCCGTGCAATTTCTTGCCGAGCGAAAGCAGAGCGCGGCGAAGCGCGGCCTGCACCCGCGCGTAGAGCCAGTCGTCGTCCTCGCTCAACCCCGCCGCCTCTCGGGCCATGCGCAAGAGCCGACTCCATTCTTCACGCCGCGCAGGCGCGATCTGCTTCTCGACCTGCGCGATCGTCTGCTGCTGGTTGACCACCGCCGCAGGCGGGTCGAGGCCGCGGTTTTCGCCGGCGTACAGGATTTCGGGGGTCTCGCGGCAGGTGGGGACCGCGACATCCCACACCGGTGTCTCGTCGCCAAACAATTCGAGATAGCGGTCGCGCGCCTGGGTGCGCGCTTGCGCGTCCCTGGCGGCCCGCAACTCTGCGGCCCGTTGCCGGCGCTCGCTGGCCATGGACTTCACCCCGGCCAAGACCTGGGCCAGCGCGGGCAATGCCGGCGGCATTGCTTGGCGCAGGAATTCTTCCAGGTTTGCGCGCGCGGCTCGGAGCGCGGGCTGGATGATCCCGAAGATCGGTTCTTCGATCGCCAACAGAAGATCGATTGCCGGTTCCAGGTCCGGCGCGTGGCCCAGCGCCGCGAGGCGCGACTCGAACTCTGCGCGCAAAGACGCAAAGCGCGCGGGAGCGTCCTGCACCGATATGGGCAATGGCCCGGGCCGCGCATCGGGTGCGTAGAACAAGTACTGCCCCAGCACGCGCTGGCGGATTCCGATGCGGCAGTGCTCGTCGACCAGCGCAACCAGGCCGGCATGGACAGGCGAAAGCGGCAAGGGATTGTGCGCCTGGTCCCATTGCCAGAGCGTGCGAGATTCACCCGCCGCTTCCAATTCAGCCCAGCCCCGCCAAGGGGCGGGCGCCGGCGGCGGGGCAAAGGGCCGCATCTGCAGGAACACCAGGTCTTCACCTGCTGCCACCCATTCCACTTCGACGGCGCCCTGGGTCCGCGCCAGCGCACCCAGAAGGCTGCGCAGCCGAGCCGCAACTGCGGCTGGCAAGGCCCCGGCCCGCACCTGGATGATCGGCTGGTCGGGGCGTTCCGGAACGCAGGCCGCGCCGCCCTCCGCCTCACCGCGGACATAGGGATGCAGCAGGACCGAGAGCGGCGGCGCCGCCGGTCGCATCCCGTGGGCCAAGGCATAGGCCAGCGCGCCCGCGGACAAGGCAGAGGCGAGTACCTGGCGGATGGCGGTCTCGACCTCAGCGGTAGGCACCGCCACGCGCGATTCATAGACGCCCGCACCCAATGCGCCGGCGCGCTCTTCGTTGGCGAACGACGATCGCACGGACCAAAGCCCGCCCGGCGCAAGCCGCCCAGCCAGCTCCTGGGAAAAACCAGCCGGGAAGGGCGCTGCCAGCAGGGCGGCCCGCGCGCGGTCGAGCTCCGCCAGGGTTGCCTCGTCCACCATCTCGGGCGGCGAAAACCGGGGTGCGATCGCGCGGAAGAGATCGTCGGTGACCACGAATCCCACCGGCGTGGGCAGTCCCGCAGCACACAGGCGCGCCAGCGAGCGGGCCTTTCCGCCCAGCCGCGCATCGGCGTCTTGCAGGTCCGCGCAGAAGCTCATCGCAGGAACTCTAGCGCGGATTGATAGCTGGCGATGCCCGAGTTGCGATGAAAGTACCCCAAAATATCGGACGAGGTAGTGGCGGGGTGGCGCGACCAAGAGATATGCTTGAGCCATGCGTACCCGTGATAGCCATGTCCTAGTCTTCCTTGTGATCGTCGCACTCTCGGCTTGTGCTGCGCCCATTATCCGCGTCGCGCAGCCGGACCTTCGAGAAGGCGCGCCCGCCATCGATCGGTTGGTAGACCTCGGAGGCTGGTCGTTGCCAGAGTCTGGCCAACTGTCCCAAGAGGACTCCGACGGTGTACTGACGCCCGGCGAATGGGTCGCGGTCCTCGGGCGAGATCTCGATGCCGGCAGCAAGTCGAGCGTGACCATCGATGGCAACGCCGTCGCAATCAGGGGGCACCTGCAGGGAGGCTCGCTCTTGGTGCAGGTGCCGCGCAAGCTCGCGCCACGCCGAGGCCACAAACTCGCGGTCACCACCCCATCGGGCACCGCCAGCATCGACTTTCAGGTGAGATCCTACGTCGTGGTCGGCGACACCGACGGCAAGACCGTACGCTTCTTGCCGATGGAGCCGGACGGCAAATCCATGATCTCGAAGTCGGCGGTGGATCTGGAGTTCAATGGCGCCCACCTGCACACGCTGTCGCCCGGCGGGGCGTGGCTCTACATCCTGCAGGAAACCGGCCTGCTGGGGCAGTCCGGCCCGATCACGGCCGACATCGCCGTCGTTCACATGGGCGCACGCAAGCGACCACGCATGATCGGATCCTTCTCGGTGAGAAGTGTCTCCCCTCCCACCGCGCTGACCATGGTCGACGAAAATACTCTGCTCGTCCTGGGTGAAAACGACTTGCTGGTGTGCGATACGACGGGGGGAAGAATCGTCCCCGGCGCCAGCTTGCCTTTGCCTCGCGCTCCTGGCAAATCGCTCTACGTGGATGTGCTGGCCGTTCCCGGCCGCTCCGCTGCTGTCGTTCTCGAAGCGTACGGCAATGCGGTCACCTTGATCGACTTGTCCGATCTGCGTCAGCCACGCGTGGTGAACACCCTGTCCACGGGTGAGACGAAGGACATCCCGTGGTCCGTGAACCTGGCGCCCGACCCGGACGATCCCACCGGGTTTTGGCTCTTGCAGGGGCCGAACCTGCGCATCTCCGGTGAGAAGCTCGGACGGTTTGCCGACCGACTCGCGGCTAAGACGAAGGCCGCACTCGGCATGAAGGCCCCTGCCCCGGCCCCGACCGCAACGCCGACCGACGCCGAACAGAACAAGGGGGCTCGTCTGGTGCACCTGAGGGCGGTCGCCGGCTTCCTCGAGATCGAGCGCGCCGACGAGCGCACCCTGCCGGACGATTTCCTTCCCTTCTATGTGCTGTCTCAGCCGAAGGGCGAGTTTCTGGTGACCGGTGTCAGCTCGGACGTCTTTCGCTTCGCCGGGATCCCGCGCTCGTTCGACGGCATGAAGACCGTCGTGGACGTGCTGGCGAATTCACTGCAGTTCGGCCGAGTCCTTCGCCTGCGCAAAGCGGGACCCGACGAATGGGCCATCAAGGGGCCCACGCTCTACTTCAACCTGGACACTCTCACTGACGGCACGATGGTGTACTCCACGATCCAACCAGGGGTAAGCGTGTTGCCGCCATCCCTCGATGTGCATTGGGGTGTGGACGCCAGCGGTCCCTCGGCCACCGGCCGCGACTTTCGAGACTTGAACGAGCTCGAGTGGACCGC
>PMJO01000191.1:20861-52146 GCA_003158455.1 Myxococcales bacterium
GCAGCGCGTAGAGACGCAATTTCCCAATCAGCGACTTGTCGACCACCTCCAGTTGCGTGTGCATGAGCACCACCGATCGATGGGGGTCGGCGAGAATGTCTTTGCTAAGGCGATAGCGGCCGTTCGGTTCCGAATTGGTAATGCGATAGAGAACGCAATCGCGTTCCGGATACTCGATCTTGTGTTCAAGATCCCGTTTCTCTTCGTGGCAAAACGTGCTCCCGTCGCTGATGAGAAACTGCAAGTCGCGCGTATTCGGTTGGTCGACGGTGGGATAGTAGATCTCGTTCACGATGCCATGGCTCAGCGTGAACCACACCCGACAGCTTGTGTGATAGGCGGTGCCCAGGCCTTCCTTGGCGCTCGATGTCCAGCGCGGCTCGATGCCCGGTGCTCCGAATGCGATCGGGTCTTCATTTGGTCTCATGCTGGCTCTCCCTGAGCGTCACGGCGAACCTTGACCGGCGGATTGAAAAGTTACGCGCTCGCACCGGAACAATTCGCCAATACGATGGTGATCGTGCGGCACGCGAGTAGGATGCTGGTCGAGCCGACAGGGTTTCCGCGTCTGCCATCGCGGCCTGCTAGCATGCGTGCCCTGGTTCGGCTATCTGGAAGCAGACCGCCTACGCCGCAAGCAAACCATCGCTACCACCAGCAGAACAACTCCCGCAAGCGACGCTGGCCGGCCGCCCATCGAGCAACCGGGTGGCAGCAACGGACCTGACGAGTAGCACGCCGCCGGCACACAAACGTTGCCGGCATCCGCGTTGGTAGCTGCACTACAGGTACGGCTGGCGCAGTTTCTCGCGAGCGTGCAAGCAGACCCTTCCGGCTCGGTTGCCGAGCACAGGTTGGTCGAATCGCAGAAGAGCCCATCCTCGCAGCTATTCTGGAGCAAGACCTGGGTGCAGTTTTGGCCACTCGCGGCCCTGGGCAGGCATGTGCCATCGGCGTTTGAGGTCGCGCCCGAACAGAAATCGGTGGTGCATTCCACCGCACTTCGACACGCGCCCCCGGAAGGGACCCGAGGGCTGACCATGGCGCCACACCCCGCGGGAAGGCCATCCTCGGTGCCTATCGGCCAAGACGGACAGCCCACGGTTGCGATTGCCACTAGACACTGGTACGCCCGATCCGGATTGTAGACGGTACGCCCGCGATCGATCCCGTCGGACACCGCCTGAACTCCGCTCTGCAACTGGCTCACAATGTTCGACTCGCAGTTTGCTAGCGAGTTCCCTTTCAGATCAGCCTGGGTGCAGCACTCGAAGTCCTTCTTGCAGACGACTATGGCGCAGTAACTCGCGAACTGGTCGAGCGGCACGATCACTCTTCCGCCGTCGTCCAGAAAGCCCACGTCGAGTTCACCCTGACCGCCGTCTTCGATAGACGACGACGCATCCGGGCTGCCGCCATCCCCGGGTTCCTGGGCCGCGGGATCGCGACCGTTGTGCCAGCAGGTCTTATCCGTCGCGCAGTGGTAGTCGGTCGGGCACTGGCCGGAAAGCGTGCACCGGAGATCGCCATCGTGATAACTCGGCGAATAGCAGCCCACCAGCAGCAGGCCCGCGACCCAAGCATAGCGAGAGCGTCGACGAGTCCAGATATCGTCAAGCAAGGGGCGGTACCGCGGCGGCCATCCGCCCCGCGCACAGGTCAGCGCGATCGTCGCTGTCGGGCCAAATCGCGTCCGATCAGCGCCAATTCCAGCCCGGCCTGCAGTACGTGAGTGGGGTTGAGTTTGGAGCCCCCCACGTCACGCCAAACCAGCAGTGCCTCCTCGTGTATGCGTTGGGGCGGTACCGGCGCGATGCCTGGCCCGCCCGTCACCAGTCGTCCCAGCAGCTCCACGTCGAAGGTCCAGCGGCCCCGGAAAGGGGCGGCCAGGGCGTGGGTCAAAGCGGGCGATCGGCGCAGCAGCTTGGCTCCGCATTGGGTGTCGTATACGGGCATGCGCAGGACCAGTGAGGCAGCCGTGGCAAAGACACGTCCGAAATAGTGGCGGCCAGCGCGACGATCGATGGTCCGCCCCATCAGCTTGACCCGCGCAGCGAGCAGCACGTCGAACCGGTCTTGGCCCTGAAACAGGGTGCACAGACGTTGAACCTCGGACGGCGGTGTGGCCAGGTCGGCATCCAGATAGCCAACCACGGCAGCCGGTCCTTCCAGCGCGCGCAGCAGCCCCTGGCGCACGGCCTCGGCCTTGCCCTGGTTGCGGGGCAAGCTGAGCGCTTCGACCCGACCGGGCCGGGCCGCGCACAGACGCTGGTGGATCTCTGCTGTGCCATCGTGCGAGCCGTCGTCGACAAACAGGAAGTGCAGGCCCGCGATCTCGTCGACCATTGTGGTGAAGGCAGTCGCATCCAGACGGGCGGCCTCGTTGTAGCAAGGCACAACCAGCACCACGACGTCGCTCATGCCTTCCTCGCGATGGCCCAGGCGCTGAGCCCCGGCAACCTCAAGCCGACGTGCGCGCACATCAGGCCCACCGCCCGGTCGAGCGCCAGTCCTTTCAGCACGGCCTGGGTGAGCAAAGTGCCGCCCTGCCAATGGGCGACTGCGGTGTCTGCGACCGACGGCGCGCTTTCCGGGCTGGGCTGGGAATGGATCCCGCGCACCAGTTCGGCCAGCTTCTCCCACCCGCGCAGCGCGAGCAGACTGTGGAACAGGCCGCCCTGGGCCACCACGGTCAGGGCGCACTCGCGCAGCAGTTCTTGCAGCCGCGCCGGACGGTAGCGTCGATGGTGACCCAACATCCTGTCGTGCTGGGTGAAGAACTCTGGACAAGTCGGAACGCTTGCCAGAAGTGCTCCCCCTGGCCGAATCAGGTCGCGCACCACACCGGCGAGCAAGTCACGGTCGTCGGCAACATGTTCCAGCACGTCGAGCAGCAGGACCAGATCGAACCCGTTCTCGGGGCGCTGGTTGGTGAAGCTCAATTCGGGCGCGGCTTGGGTGCGCAGTTTTTCCAGGGCGTCGGCTTGGTAGTTGGCGTCGTAGCAGAGCACGGCCCCATCTGGACGCAGGACGGGAAGCAGCACCGACGCGAAATAGCCATCGCCCGCACCCATGTCGAGAACCCGCATGCCGGGAAAGAGGACTGCCTGCGCGACCAGCCGGTCACGGAAGAAATGGGCGCGGCTCACCTCCCAGGGGTGTCTGGGCCCGGCGGTCGCGCAACCCTCACGCAGGTCCATTGTGCTCGCATTGTAGCGCGCGCGCCTGCCCGCGTCTTCGCAACCACGAGAAAGGGTAGCCAGTAAAGCTGCCCGTCGTCCCGGATTTCAGCCATCATCTCGCACGGATGCGCTTGCCAGCCAGCATGGGTGCCTGAGATTGGGCAGCGCGTCGGCTTCTGTGGTCGCGACGCCTACCCCAGGCCTGCGAAAAGCGAGGAACGCGTGAGCCAGTTTTCTGCTGCGCTACACTTAGAGTCACGGAAGGCGATGAAAGTTCAACGTGCCCAAGCCCGAACAATCCACTGACTTCGCGCTCCGGCTGGTCCGGAGTGACGAACGACGCTTGGCGCTCGACGACGTCTACCGACGCTATTGCCGCTACGTGGCCGCAGTCATCTTGCGGCTCGACGGGCGCACCTCGGATGTCGAAGATCTCGTGCAGGACGTCTTCGTCGAGGCGGCGGTAGGCATCGCACGCCTCCGGGAGCCCGAAGCGATCAAGGGGTGGCTTGCCACCATTGCAGTGCGCGCGGTCCGGCGGCGACTGCGATTGCGACGGGTCTGGCGATTCTTCGGGTTAGACCGCGACGCTGACCTGGCCGGGCTGACCGATCCTGGGGCATCGCCAGTGGATCGTTTGCTGTTGCGCGCGGTGTACCGCGTGCTCGACGACATGCCGACTGAGAACCGTCTCGCCTTCAGTCTGCACACGATCGAAGGCGAAACCATGGAAACGGTAGCGAAGCTTTGTGGCTGCTCCTATGCGACCGCCAAGCGGCGTGTGTCCCGCGCGCAACGCCGGATTGCGGAAAGGTTGTCCGATGGTTGACGGCCAGGATCTCATGCGGCAGATCTCCCGCGCTGGCGCATCGATGGATCCGGCGTTGTCCGACCGGGATGTCGAACGATTGGTCGCGGGCGCGACCCGGCGTCGTGGGCGCCGCCGGGTTCGGCGCATTGTCTTCACGGGGGCGACGGCCTTCACCTTGGCTCTCACATTGGTGGTGCTGGTCCATCGCAGGCCCGACTCACCCCAGCCAGGGCTCGCAACGAAACACGCGGAGTCGCCATTGCCAGTCGACAATCGGTCGGTCGACAATCGGATCCTCCGCCTGACCGATGGCTCGACCGCCATTGCGCTGGATCCCACGACCGAGATGGCTGTCGCCGAGGACACCAAGGATCGCGTGGCAGTTGTGATCACCCGTGGACGAGGCCGCTTCGACGTTACGCCTAGGCCGGCGCGCACCTTCGTGGTGAACGCCGGCGACGTCACAATCTCCGTGTTGGGCACTCTCTTCACCGTCGAACGTGTTGCGGATCGCGTCGGTCTCACCGTCGAGCAGGGCACCGTGCGCGTCGAATGGAGAGTGGGCTCCGAGATCCTGAAGGAAGGCGACAGTGGTTGGTATCCGCCGCTGGTCATGAGCGCACTCGGCGGTCGCATCGCCTCTCGAGAGACGACCAATCGTTCGCCGACTGCGCGGTCCGCAAGACGTTCGCCCTCGCTGGTCTCGTCGCACGACAGTTCAGCCTTCCCGGTTCCGGGCGAAACAGGAAAGACAGGAGAGAGGGAAAGTGCCGAGCAGTTGCTCATGGCCGCAGACAGCGCGCGTCTGTCCGGAAACCCGGAGCAGGGGGTATTTCTGCTGCGGAGACTGCTGCGTGACCATCGCAGTGATGCGCGCGCGCCGTTGGCAGCTTTCACACTGGGTCGCATGTTGCTCATGGAGTTGGCGAATCCAATCGAGGCCGCCGCCGCCTTCGCGGAGGCGCGGCGACTGTCGCCGCTCGGTCCCCTTGCCGAGGACGCGCTGGCCCGGGAGGTAGAAGCCTTTAGCCAGGCCGGGGCGTCGGCACTGGCAAAGGCCCGCGCGCAGGACTACCTGCGCCTCTATCCTGACGGCCGGCGCGCAGACGCCGTGCGAATGATGGTCGGAACAAAGTGAAGCGCCGATCATCTTGTCGAAAGGTGGTCGGCTTCACCCTGAGCATTGCCTGGGCCGCGATGCATGCGGTGCCCGCCTACGCCGAAGAGAATGCTTCCTCCGGCGACGGGCGCTTCGCTCTCGAGATCAAGGCGTGTCCCAAGGTGCCGACCGAAAGCGTTCGCCGCATCCTGAGCATCGAGATCGGCGACTTGCTGCTCGCGGCAGCTGACGGCATGCGAGCAGAGAGTGATCGTCTGACCATCCGTTGTGCGGGCGATTTCGCCTGGGTCCAAGCTGCCGGGCAGGCAGGCAGCGCGTCGTTCGAACAGATTGTGAGTCTCGACGAATTTCCCGGCGATGCGGCGCCCCGCGCGCTGGCCTTGGCCGGTCTGGAGTTGCTGGCGACCCTCAGCTCGACCGTACGGGCGCGCATGGCGAGCAAACACAATGCATCGCCGCCGTTGACAACGTCGGTCGTGGGGACATCCGAGACTGGCCCAGCGTCGGCAGGATCAACACGCGAAACGCATATCGGTTTGGCCGGGACATGGCGGTGGTTTCCGGCCGCGCACGGTCCTTCCGCGTGGGGTGGCCAAGTGCAAGCCCGCTCGATGGTCGGCCGAATGTGGCAGCTTGCGGCCGATGCCGAGGTTGCCGGCGCACGAAACCAGGTCGCGAGCATCGGCGAAACGAGTGCCTTGCTGCTCTCGTGCGCGGCCTCGGCTAGCGTGCACGGCGGACGCGGGACCATCCGAACCACTCTCGGTCTGGGAGGTCGCTTCGGTTTCGCCCGCTTGGCGGGAGACAGCGCAGATCCGGCAAACATAACCGGCGCGACGGTGTGGCATCCTTGGGGCGGGCCGATGGTGACCGCTGGCGCCTTGGGGCGATTTGGGAGGTTCGCGCTTGGCCTCAGTGCGGAGGTCGGGCGATCGTTGTCCGAGGCCAATGGACTGGCGGGTGGTGTTACGGCGATCGCCGTTCGCGGCTCATGGGTGGCGCTCTCGCTTGGTGGGGACTTTCATCCGTGACCCAGCTTTCGCGAATCGAACACCTGTTTCTCACCATTCTGCCATCCGTGGCGCTAGCGCTCACCGCGTGTAGATGGAGCGACCCTCTACTTGTTGTTCATGATGGGGGGACAGATCGGAATGGCGGGACAGATCAGAGCACCAGTTGCAGTAGTCAGGCGGGAATCGATGCCAGCGGTGACCTGACCGAGGGACTAGTCGCCTGGTATCGCTGCGAATCGGCCGCGGGCCCCTCGGGAACGGTGCTGCCGGATTCGAGCGGCCATGGCAACGATGGCACGCTGGTCACGGGAGCGGGGGGATCTCCGGGCTACAGTTTCGCCCCTGGCAAGGTCGGCAACGCCCTCGACTTGACAGAAGCGAACAAAGGCTACGCGGCGTTGCCAGCCGGGCTACTGGCCAACGCATGCGAAGCCACCATCGCGACCTGGGTTTACATCAACAGCGATAGCAACGCCTGGGCACGCATTTGGGACTTCGGCAATGGCACGAACGCCTACATGTTCCTGACCCGCATCACGAACGTGGACCAGCTGGCCAGGTTCGGGATCACCGTCGGTGGCAGCGCTCATGAGGAATTGATAAAGGGTCAAACGGCCGTGCCTTTTCGCAAATGGACGCACGTCGCAGTGGTCTTGGATGCTTCGGGTGGGACGCTCTATTTCGATGGGGCGGTGGCGGGTACTAATTCGTCGATGACCCTTCGTCCGGCGGACTTGGGTAGCACAGCCAACAACTACATTGGCCGCTCTCAATTCTCCATCGATCCCTACCTGGAAGGCAGCGTCGACGAATTTCGCATCTACAACCGGGCTCTCTCGCCGGACGAGATTCAGGCACTGGCGAACGGTTCCTGACGAGCAAGCAGTTTCCGCGTGCCCGAATGCGTCAGGCGTCGGGCGCACCGTTTGGCGAGCCGAGGCGTGGAATTCTCATCCGGAGGCGAAAAAGGATGAGCACGGGTGCGCCACTTTTCCGGCGCTGCACACCTAGAGACGCGGAGGCACGATGATCTACACGGGTACGCCTTCGCCAGCCATCCTCAAGTAGGCGCCCGCATCTACGAAGTCACGAAGAAAGAAACCTCGATATGGTCTCTACCCATCGACTCAACGCGCTAGCAGGTCTACCGCTGGCCCTGGTGCTGGGCGCATGCTCTGGAAACGGCTCCACTGCAACCGCGTATAGCGGCGGCACGGTTGCTTCGGGCGGAGCGCCAAGCAGCGGTGGTACGAGCCCCAGCGGCGGCATGACGAACGCGGGTGGTGCCCCCGGCAGCGGCGGCGCGACAGCCAAGGGCGGGGGAAGCGGTACTGGAGGCGCAATCGGTTCCGGTGGAGCAACCGGTTCCGGCGCGACCAGTTCCAGAGGTGCAGCCGGTTCCGGAGGCGCAACTGGTTCCGGCGGCGCCACCGGCAGCGGGGGCACCGCGACCGGCGGCAAGTCCGGATCCGCCGGTGGTGGCAGCGGCTCGGGAAACGCGGGCGGAATCGCCGGCTCCGGCGGCGGCAGCCGCACGGGAGGCGCAGGCGGAATCGCCGGCTCCGGCGGCAGTGGCAGCTCCGCGGGTGGTTCCGCTGGCAGTGGCGTCTCCCCGGTCGCATGCGCGGCAACCACAGTCGCCGGGTCAGCAACTAGTATTTCGCTGGACGGCAACAACATTCAAAGCAGCAATGTCAACGGCCTCACATTCAAAGGATTCGGCGTGCTTAGCGCCAACGGAACCAGTGAGTTGTTGATGGATTACAAGTCCGAGCAGCCCGAGAGGTACGCGGAATTGCTCAAGATCCTGTTCGGCGGGACCAATCCCATCATGACACAGGTCAAAATCGAGATGGGCAACGACCGAAACAATTCCACCGGCCCGGACGCGGCCACCATGCGATTGGCAAGCGAAGCCGCGAATGTCAAGCGGGATCCTGGCTTCCAGTTTGCGGGCGACGCCAAGAAGGTTAACCCAAACCTTAGGGTGAGCATCCTGCGCTGGAACGCTCCCGGCTGGGTAAACAACAACGACAAGGTCTATACCTGGTACAAGGACACCATTCTAGCCGCGTATCGCAGTTACGGCTATATGGTCGACTACGTCAACCCCGGCGTCAACGAAAGTTCGCCGGATCTGACCTGGACCAAGCAATATGCAGATCGGGTCAAGACGGACACTACTGGCTTCAACAACACAACCGAGCAGGCGCTCTATAACAGCATCAAGGTCGTGATTTCCGACGAAGCCGGGCTCGGCTCCTTTGGCGCCAACATGGTAAGCGACGCCGCCCTGCGGACCGCCGTATCGGTTGCCGGGTACCACTACAACACCGACGACGACAGCGCGGGTGATTTCAAGAACCTCGCAGAACAATTCGACACGGAGATCTGGAACAGTGAGGCACAAGCAACATTCAGTAACACAGCCTTCCGTCCCAATTCGGGCTCCGGCATAGGCGGATTAAACGGTCCGCTGGAAATGGGCAATACCATCATCAAGGGCTTTGTCAACTCCCGCCGGACCCTCTTTATCTATCAGCCGGCTATCGGTTCCTTCTACGAAGGCGGACAATATTCCTTCAAAGAATTGCTCAGCGCGCGTGACCCGTGGTCGGGCTGGATTCACTATGACGGGGGCCTTGTCGTCCTGAGGCATTTCAGTTGGTTCGCCAAGAGCGGCTGGGAAAACCAGAGCAATACCGCCGGGATCTGGAGGGTAGTACCCCAGTCCAGCTACACCGGTGCGACAGGTACAAACCCTGTAGACGGGCGCAACGGCACACCCAGCTACATGACGGTCGCCGCCCCAGACAAGCGCAGTTTCTCGACCATCTTCATGAACGACAGCGATCGCGGGCAAACCTACAAGCTCCAGCCAGCCAACATGGGCTATACGGGCAAGCCCTCCCTGGAAGTATGGGAAACCCGTGCTGCCGACACCGGAGCAGCGTTCAACAGCAACTATATGAAGTACCTTTGTAGCATGTCTGCTGATACCAGCGGCGCCTACACTATAGCAGTCAAACCCCTTTTCCGTTGTGACCGTTACGACATTGACAAACAGCGGAAATGCAGAATACAACACGCCGCTGCCTGTGGAGGGCGCGCGCGCCGTGCTCGACACCGACGCGACCGGCTCAGTTCAAAACACATCGGACAAGATCCTGTATGCCGACGATTTTGACTATTCCAGCAAGAGTGTCCCTCTGATCGGGGCAGGCGCTCAAATCACGGGAACCGAGAGCTACATAGCGTCGCGGGGAGGGGCGCAAAGCGTGATACCCCGCTATGCCTGCGATCGCAACGGGGCGTTCGAAGCCTATCTTCCCAGCGGCTCCACCAACTACATACTGCGCCAACAGGTCGACCAATCGGCTATGGGACTCGGAGGCACATGGAATAGCGGAAATCCGATCACGGGCATTGGAGACAATCGGTGGCTCAACTACAAGGCCAGTGTTGACGTTGCGTTCGAGAGCAACAGCACCCAGAGTGGCAACAACTACGCCGCCATTGGCGCCCGGCAGCAGGGCGGTGGCAACTCCCACACGACGAGCGGTACTCCCTATCTCCTGAAGTTCTTG
Organism: Myxococcales bacterium; assembly: GCA_003158455.1. Taxonomy (GTDB): domain Bacteria; phylum Myxococcota_A; class Polyangia; order Fen-1088; family Fen-1088; genus Fen-1137. Next base: position 30,575 of record PMJO01000191.1, read on the forward strand.
TTTGACGGAAGCTGGCAATTGCTCGTTGACGGCACTTCCACGGCCAGCGGAAATGTGGTGACCGGCTCGGGCGGCGCGACGATTGCCGCTTTCAAGGCGGCATATGACGAATGGCATAACCTTGCCCTGCAAGTTGTGGAGAACAAGGTGACTGCCTATTTGGACGGCACGATGCTTGCCACGTACACCGATGCAAGTCCCAGGCTGTCGGGTCGTGTGGATTTGGCGAGCGGCTACTACTACACGCGTTTTGATAACTTGAAGGTTGAGACCGTTGATGGGTATGCGCCGTACTACTCCGAGTTGCTTGACGACCTCGAGATGCAGGACCTGGCTGCGGTACCAGCTGCCAAGCTGGTCTATGGCGGCTCGTGGACGCATAGCAACGGACAAGGCATGTACAATTATCAACGTTCCGTTTCCAAGGGCGGAACCGGAGCTACCCTGAAATACACATTTGGGGGAACCGGACTAGATATACTGGGGGCCAACGACGGTTCGGCGAAGCTGGAAGTCACGGTGGACGGACAAGTCACGAACGCCTCGGCCAATACGATGGCGTCCAAGGAGTTCTATCAAACGTTTGCGGCTCGTGGGCTCAGTAACGGTGCGCACACCGTTCAGGTCAAAGTGCTGGGCGGCACCTTGGTGGTGGACGCCGTGGCAGTTGTTGCGGCCCCAATTCAGTAGGAAGGGGATGAGACATGTCCAAGAGCAAGAAGATGGTACCGGTGATTCTTCACTTGATACTTCTGTTGAGTACTGTGTGTTTGTGGGCATCAAATGTATCGGCTGCTACCAATCAGTTCAGAGGTGTCAACTGGGCTGATCCGGGGGACAACTTCCAGTCCGGCATCGTACTCCCCTCCGGCCTCTCGTCATCGGACACCAATAGTTCGGCTGCGGCTGTGGCGGAAGCTGTTATGAGCGAGTTCATCTCAAAGCTCGGCGCCAATGCCGTCAGGTTGCCTATCAATGAGGCAACTGTTGCGAAGTTTTGGAGTGCCTATACCGGCGTCATAGATACAATCGCCTCCAAAGGCACCGTCATATTGTGCTTCTGGTCTAATGCCCACAGCGCCAAACCTGCCGATATGACTGCATACTGGAACATGTGGAAGACTGTCGTCGATAAGTACGGCAGCAACGACAACGTCTATTTGGAGATCTACAATGAACCGAATGCTTATAGTAAGGCAGACCTGGGCAATTTGTATAACAGCTGGCTAACACAATTTGCAACTGTTCCAAAGGGTAGGGTCATACTTGATGGAACCTCTATGGCTCAGAATGTTCCCGACATAGGCTCTGACAGCAGATTCGACGGTTGTCTTTTGGCCGTGCACGAATACTCAATGTGGGGCGATACTTCTTGGACGACCGAGTCCCAATGGATAAACCATTTCAAGGGATATGTAGGAAACTACGCGGATCGTACCGTCTGCACGGAGTGGGGCGGACCGATGAGTCCTGGCAGCAAGAACGGGGTCAGCTATGGTTCTCTGGACTACAGCCAGACTCCCAGCAACTACTTCGAGGCCTATATACGCGGCATTACCAGCCAGCTGCGTACTTGGAACATGGGAAGTTTCTACTGGGTTGGTCTCAAGGATGGAGACTGGTACAGCATGACGACAAAGAGCGGAAGCGGTTCCAGTATTGCGCTGTCCATCCCCAATCAATCAGGTCTGGAACGCATGCAGTACTCGTGGACCAGCACGCCGGGCACCGGAGGCAGCGATGGCGGCACCGCGACGGGCGGCGCCGGCGGGAACTCCGGCGGAGCAAGGGATGCTGGGGCCGACGCCAGGGGTTCGGGTGGCACGACCGGCACAGGCGGAGTGGGCGGAGGTGGCGGCGCCTCGGCGAGTGGTGGTGCTGGAGGCACGGGAACTATTCTCACCGGAAGTGGTGGCGCCAGCCCCGGTGGCGGCGCTAGCGGCGGTAGCATAGCTGGCTCCACTGGCTCAGGCGGAGGCTTCGCCAGCGGCGGGCGCACGGGTTCTGGCGGCGTTTCCGCGACGGGCGGCGCGACTGGGGCGGCAGGAGCGGGTGGGCAGAGCAGCTCGAGCAGCACCGTCGCCTCGGGCGGAGCAATCTCCAGTGGTGGTAGCACCGGAGGTACAAATGCAGGTGGCGGAGGGGCGAGCTCTTCCAGCAGCCCGGCGGGTGGGAGCGGCGTCGGTGGCGCTTCGCTCGGATTCGGCGGGGCCACCAACGGCAGTGGTGGTAACGCCGGCTCGAGCGGAGAGAGCAGCGGGCCATTGGGCTGCTCGTGCAGCACAGGACGCTCGTCAGGAAGTGCCGAGCCGCTCGTCGGGTTGCTCCTTTGCCTGCGTATGCTGGCTTGGCAGCGGAGCCGACGGCGGACGTGACTTAGAAGGTCAGCCTGCTACTCGTTTGTCAGCGAGTGGGGAACGGTAACGACATGTGGAGGGCAGAGCTTCTCCGAAGGCGCCGTTACGTCGGACGAAACGAGTGACGCAACCGACGACGCGATCCAATCGAGCATCGTCAGCGTCTACGGCAAGTAGCCCAGCGACACACCGTCGGCCGCGCCGTTCCGGCGGCGCGGGCTCGTCAAGCAAGTTGAGCAGGGTCGGGATCCGGGGCTCTCACCAACCTTGCCTTTCCAAGCTGCGGGACGGATAGTGGATCGAGAGGCACGACAGTGCGTTCTCTTTTGAACTCGTTCAAGGAGTACTCCTTTATCTGGGGCACTGACCAGGCACCCTGGATCAACTCCACGAATGCAGTCGCGGCAGTACAGAACTGGATGAAGGCATTCTGTGAGCGATACCCCAAGACCTGCTCATCGACGTAGTCGACGAGCCTCTCCACACGCCTCCGGCCTATGCCAGTGCTATTGGCGGCGGCGGCGGCACGACGTGGGATTGGGTTGCCAACTCTTTCAAATGGGCGCACGAGGCTTGCCCGAACGCTATCCTGATTCTGAATGACTACAACATCATCGGACGATCACAACAGAATCATTGCAATGGCGAAGACCCTCCTAGCCGCTGGCGCGCCCGTCATGGCGATTGGCGCACAAGGCCATGATGCGTACAAGTTCTCGGGAAGCACGCTACAAACCGCCATCGCTGATATTGCCAGCCAGACGGGCCTGCCCGTGTACATCACGCAAATGGATATCCCGGTCGCCGACGATGACCAACAGGCCACGATCATGAAGGATCTCGTCACGACCTTTTGGAACGACACGAATGTGCCGGGCATCACGTACTGGGGATACATTGTCGGAAGCACGTGGCGATCCAATACCGGCATCATGAAGGGCGACGGCACAAGGCGGCCGGCGATGATCTGGCTGATGGATTTCCTCGGCCGCTGACGCCCGTTGCGGCTCGGAGGGTCTGCAAGGGCGTGTCCCGCGCGTACGGCGCAGTCTACTGCTTCTGCACCTCGCCGACACGCCGGTCAGTTCTCAGTCCAGCCTTCCTGCGGCTGCCCGCCAGCAAGAACGCGAAGATCAGCCAGCCGCCCAGTCCCAGCCACAGCCCCGGGCGCAAACCCGGCGTGCGATAGCGCATCTCGATCCGGTGCTCGCCCGCCGGCACCGGTAGCGCGCGCGCCAGCACGTCGGCTCGCTCGATCGGGGTTGCAATCCCGTCAACCGTGGCGCTCCAGCCATGGGTCCACTCGTCGAGCAGGACGGCATAGCCTGCGCGCGTGGCCCTGCAATTCAGGATCACATGCTCGGCCTGCGGCTTCTCCAGCACGCAAGGGGTGGGCTCGTCGGCTGCGAGCATTTCGTTGTTTCCCGACCCCGCCAGCCGCACCAGGCCCAGATCCAGCTCGGAACGTCGCGTGTCGAAGAGCGAGGCAAAGGCATCGTGGTCGGAAACCCCGTGGCGCCAACGATAGGCGACAAAGGCGCGCGGCCGGCGGATGGGATTCTCCAGCACCACGTGGCCAGCGAAGGGCGCCGGCGAGCGCGCCGGCATGCCCATCGCCGGCGCTGAGGCTACGTCGATGAGGAGGTAGCGGATGTCGAGCACATCCATCACGCGTTCCAGGTTGGCGCGACCACTGGCTGCGGCGAAGGCATCAAAGCGGGCGGTTCCGGCAATGACATAGGCCGGGATCTGAGCAAAGCCAAAGCGCGCGCCGTCGTTGGGAATCACGGTGTGATGAAGTAGAGCAGCACGGGCTTCGCCGGAAACCGAGATGGGGGTGATATCGCTGGCGCGTCGGAGCAGGCGCGGCCATTCTCCTGCTTGCGGCGGCGGCAGCGGCTGCAGCATGGTGGGGACAGCGCGCACCACTGCGCGGGGGATGGCCACGTGAACCGTCCAGTCATGCTCGATCAGTTGGACCACCAGCACCAGCAGCAACAGGGGGCGGGCCCAAGCGCCGAACCGGCGATGTCCGGCGAGCAGCACCGCCAACGGCACCAGCGCGGCCACCACGGTGGCGGAGCGGCCCCCGGCCAACACCTCGGAGAGCGCGGCTTGCGCGTCCACCGGCTTGTGGGCAAGCTGGCTCGCGTTTGTGATGGCCGACTGCAGATAACTGCGTCCCAGGGTCGCCAGGGCCAGACCTGCCGCCAGAGCAGCGGCCACTCCCGCGCTCAAGCGTGCCCGGGACTTGCGCGCTGCCGGCTCGAACAGCCGGTCGAAACCCACTCCGGCCAGTGCCGCCCACAGCAGCAAAGCCCCGGCAATGTGCTTCTCCGGGTAGCGCAGCAATCGCTCCGGCCACATCAGAGTCCGATAGAGGCCATAGAGGGGCGTGAAGGTGCCAAGCGCCAGAGCGACGAAGACCAGCGACAAGATGGCCAGGCGCCGCGCCGGCCTGCCTCCGTGCCATGCGGACAGCGCCGCACACAGCAGGACCGGCGCGCCCAGGTACAGGCTGGCTGACCACGTGGCTTCCAGTGGCCCGCCCCCGTTCGCCCACAGACTGGCCAGACAACGTTCGGGGCGGAACCCCTGGCCCAGGAGATTGGGCCAGACCAGTTCCAACAAGCGCAGCGGATGTAAAGACCAGGCGCCCGCGTCGGCCAAGCTGAAACCCGCACCCCGGGCGCTGTCGCCGAGCGAGGCCAGCGCTACCAGCAACGAAGCCGCTCCCATCAGCACGCCCAGCCCACCCGCTGCGGCCAGTACCAGCAGCGAAGTCCAACGCTTCCGGGCGGTCAGAACAACCAAGGCCACTGCCAGCACCACCGAATTGAATCCCGCCGGGTTGCCCGCCGCCACCGAGCCTGACAGCACTAGGGCGAAAATCAGACCACGGTGCACAAAGGCCTGGCGCTCCTCGGCTTCGGCCAGGCCGAGCGAAGCCCAAGCCAGCAAGGGCATCCAGCCCAGCGACATCAGAATACTGCCGTTGACCACCATGGAGGTGAGGTAGCCGGACAGCATGAGCGCGCTGCCCGCCAGCAGGCTGCCCAGCGCACTGGCGCCCAGGCGTCGGGCCAAAAGCAGCGTCCCCACGCCCGCCAACCACACGTGCAGAATGAGGATCAGGTCCGCTCCCCACAGTGGCCCCGTGAGTGCCACCAGCCATGCCAATGGGTAGGTCACGCCGTTGTTGGGGTCGGCGGCAAATCGCTCGCCCAGGCGCAGGCCGTCCCACCACTCGGGGAAATGCCCCCGGCTCAGGTTCTCGGCCAGATAGCTACGCGAGGGCAGGGTATGGGTCAGGTGGTCGCGGACCGCGAAGGTTTCGTCGAGAAACAGGGGACGAACATAGGCCAACGCCAGCACCGCAGTGAGCGCCAGCAACGAAAACAGCAGCGTCAGTTTTCCGTGCGCGATTATGCGAGCCATTCTACCCCATCGCGTCGGAGCCGGAACACCAGCTTCTTCACCACAGAGCACATCGCAGTCGGTGGCCGCAGCCAAACCGCGCGATCGACTGACGGAAAAACCACAGAGGGCGCAGAGGCCGGAGGAGAAGGGAAGGGGTTCGGATCCAGATCCGGAAACCCTTTCTTCTCCTCTCCGTGTCCTTGTGGTGAATCTCTCGGTCGTTCGCCACAACCGGATCTTCGCGTCCTGCGAAAAAACGCGAACCTAGTAGTACAGAGATCGCATAGGAAGAATGACCTCGGACTGCTCAACCCCAAACCCTTCCCCTTCCCATCTGTCTCTGTGTCCTCCGTGCTCTCTGTGGTGAAAAAGCTAACTTCCTCACCAGTGGGTAACGAGTCCCCCTGCCGCCAACTCAACTACCGGCCTCGGCACCACGCCCAGCGCCAGCACCACCACCACAGTCACGAAAAGCACAATCGCCATGCCCACCGACGGAAACGGCTGCCAAGGCCGCACTGGATCGCGGAAGTACATCGCGACCACGATGCGCAAATAGTAATAGACACTCACTAGGCTGTTGAGCACCGCCGCCACCACCAGCCAGGCCAGATCCGGGCTCTGCATGGCAGCACGGAATACGTAGAACTTGCCGAAGAAACCGCCGGTTGGCGGCACCCCAGCCAGCGAGAGCAAGAGCACAGTCATGGCCAGGGCCACCGCCGGCCGGGTGCGCGCCATCCCAGCCCAATCGCGTATCAACAGGCGCTCGTCGTCGCGCCGGCCTACCCAGGCCACCACGGTGAAAACCCCCAGGGTGGTGGCGGCGTAGGCGGCCAGGTACACCAGAAGGGCGGGCTGGGCACCATCCACCTTCTGGCCCAGGGCAACCAGACCTATCATCAGATAGCCGGCATGGGCGATGGACGAGTAGGCCAGCATGCGCTTGACGTTCTCTTGGCGAAGGGCGGCCAGGTTTCCCCAGGTCATGGTGGCAAACGCAATCCCGCCTAACACGCGCACCCAGCCCGCGTGGCCCAGCGCCAGCCCGGGGTTGGCAAAGGCCGAGCCCAGCAGGCGCACCAGACCACCCACCGCTGCCACCTTTATCCCGGACGCCATCAGACCAGTTACCGGCGTGGGCGCGCCCTCATAGGCATCGGGCGCCCACATGTGGAAAGGCACGGCCGCGATCTTGAACAACATGCCGGTGAGCAGGAAATACGCACCCATGATGAACAGCGGATTGTCCGCAGCCCGTGCCGCGCGCGCCGCGATCCCCGCGTACGACATCTCGCCGCCGGTGGTGCCATAGACCAGGGCCGTGCCGTAGACCAGGAACCCGGCGGCGAACGCGCCCAGCAACAAGTATTTCAGCGCGCCCTCGGCCCCGGCCGGCTGGCGGCGCCAGCTTGCCACCAACAAATAGGCGGCCAGCGACATAGTTTCGATGCCGATGAGCAACGACAAGAGATGGGTGGCGTGGACCACTGTCATTCCGCCGGCGGTGGCAAAGAGCACCAACGCGTAGTGCTCGCCGTGCTCGAATTCGTGTTCGCGCATGAAAGGCGCCGCCACCAGCAAAGTCGCGAGCGCGGCGATGATCAATACGCCGTCCAGAAAGAGCGCCATCCGATCCACAATCAACATTCCGGACCAGATGGGTTGGCTGGAACCAGACCCCATCCATTGGTTCGCGACTGCGAGCAAGGCCGCCACGCAGCCTAGCTGCGCCAGCCACAGCGCAGGCGCTCGGCCCTTGGCCATGGTGTCCAGTAGAAGCGCCAAACAGCCCACGCCCGTGATCATCAGCAGCGGGCTCAGGGCAACGATCTGCGCAGCCGCGATGGTCATCAGAAAGGCCTCGCTGTCCCGGCCGGCGCCGACGCTGGCCGCGCGGATGGCTTCCCCGCAACCACACGACGGGCCGGCCCAATCGGATTCGCGCGCGCTTCAGCCAGACGGAAGCGATAGTTTGCCGTCAGCTCCTGCACCGAGGCGGCGGTGCGGTCGAGGATGGGCTGGGGTGCCATTCCCATAACCAGCGCGGTCAGCACCAGGACGGCGAACACCAAGCGCTCGCGCAGGCCCAAGTCGCGCACCTGCGGGTCGCGGTTCTCGGGTTTGTCGAGCGGTCCGAACATCACCCGCTGGTACGTGGTCAGAAGATAGACTGCGGCCAGGATGACCGCGAAGGCGGCCAGGCCAGCTAGCAGCGCCGGATGGGCGAACATGGGAGCCGCCAAGCCCGATGCCTGCCAGTCCTTGCCCGCGGTGAAGGTACCCAAGAGCACCAAGAATTCGCCCACGAAGCCACACAGACCCGGCAGCCCAGCCGAGGCCAACACCATTACCAGAAAGCAGGCGCCAAACACCGGCATTGGTTTCCACAACCCGCCGAAGTCGCTCAGTCGGCGTGTGTGGCGGCGGTCGTAGAGGATCCCGACCGCCAAGAACAAGCCACCGGTCGAAATCCCGTGGGCCAGCATCTGGAAGATGCCACCTTGGATTCCCTTTTGGGAAAGGACCAAGATCCCCAGCACCACGAAGCCGAGATGGGAAACCGAAGAATAGGCGACCAACTTCTTCACGTCGTCCTGCACCCAGGCCATAAGCGCACCAAAGATGATGCCTGCCACCGCCAGCCAGGCAATGATCGGCGCGGTCTGCTGCGCGGCCAAAGGAAAGAACGGCAGCGCGAAGCGCAGGAAGCCGTAGGCGCCAAACTTGAGCAGAACCGCCGCCAGAATCACCGACCCGCCGGTGGGCGCTTCCACGTGAGCGTCGGGCAACCACGTGTGGAGCGGGACGAGCGGCACCTTGATCATGAAGGCCAGGGTGAAGGCAAGGAAGCACAGCAGTTCCGGCCCGCGTGGCAGCGTGATGGTGGCCCAAGTCGCGTAGTCGAAGGTCCATTGACCGGTGACCGCGTGCACCTGCGCGTATAGGTACAGGATGGCTGCCAGCATGAGCAGCGATCCAACCAGGGTGAAGATGACGAACTTGATGGCGGCGTAGAGCCGCCGTTCGCCGCCCCAGATGCCGATGATGAAGTACATCGGGATCAGCATCAGCTCCCAGAATACATAGAAGGCGAACAGGTCGACGGCAAGGAAGGTGCCAAGCATGCCAGCTTCCAGCACCAGAATGGCCACGGTGAATTCCCGGCTGCGCGTCTTGTGCAGTCCCATGGCCTGGGGCGAAAGCAGGGTCAAGAACACCATCAGGGTGGTGAGCAGTACCAGCCACAGCGAGATACCGTCCACCCCGAGGTGGAAGCGGATCCCCAAGGAGGGGACCCATGGTCGATCAACCGCCATCTGAAAGGCGCCAATTGACTTGTCAAAATCGCGCACGATGAAAAGTGATTGACCGAGACTGACCAAGGCCGCGACAATCCCAATTGGGCGGCTGGTGCGTTCGCCCCACGGCGCCACCATCACCAAAATGGCGCCGAGTAGGGGCACAAGCAAAGTCAACGTGAGATCAGTCATGGCTACGGGATGTCGATCGTCCGCGCGATGGTGCGCGAGGTGTTCCAGCGCGGATCCTTGATACGGATGCGCAACTGGTAGTGCCCGGGCCGGGGGTAGAGCCAATTCGCGTTGGCAGCCGCGCCGACGCGATCCTCCCGGCCATCGCCATCGAAGTCAAAGCCGTACTCGAGCTTGTCCACGGCGGCTTTGCCCTCGGTCAGGTCGACGGTGGCGCTGCGGCCTTCGATGCGAACCTTCACCTCGGAAGGTGCGACGGGACGGGCCATCACGTAAACCAGCGCGGCCAAGCCGATGGCGAAGATGGCCAGGTAGCGCTGCACATCACCCACCTGCACCAGGCGCAAGAGACGCCCGGCTGTGTCGACCAGGACGGTCCAGCCGCCCACCAGCAGCTTGTCGATGAGAATGCGATCGACGACCAAGAAGAACACGCGGGAAAGGCCACGCAGAGGCCGCACCACCAGCCAGTCGTAGATTTCGTCGATGAAGAACTTGCCGCGCACCGCGGCCGTGAAATGCGGCCACGCGGCGGTGAAGCGGCGGGCCGGCTCGCGCACGCCTCCGCCGAAGAACCGCCAAGCCAAGCCGATGCCCGCCAGGGCAATCAAGGCGGAGGTTGCCATTACCCGCCATTGCAGGGCGCGTGAAACTTCTGGTTGCCGGCCCAGCGCAGTCGCCAGCCAACGGCCGATGAGATCGCCGTGCGATCTGCTTAGCGCGGGCGGCAGGCCCATCACCCCGGCCAGAAGAGCGCCCAAGCCCAGCACCAGCAGCGGTCCAACCATTGCGAAAGGCGATTCGTGCAGGTGCGCGCGCGTGTCGAGGTCGGCTCGGCATTCACCAGTGAAGACCAGACAGTAGAGCCGTGACATGTAGAACGCCGTGCCCAAGGCAGCGACCAGCAAGCCCGCGCCGAGCGTGGGGCCGACCCAGTGCAGGCGCGGACCGAATACCTCGGTTGCGAAGGCGCCTGCGACTATCGCATCTTTGGAAAAGAAGCCCGAGAAAATTGGCACCCCGCAGATGGCCAGCCAGCAAACCCGGAATACCCAGGTCGTGAAGGGCAACTTCTGCGCCAGGCCTCCCATGCGGGTGATGTCGCCGGAGCCGGCCATGGCATGCATGACCGAGCCGGCGCAGAGAAAGAGGCCGGCCTTGAAGAAGGCGTGGGTGAAGAGGTGGAAGATGCCGCCCGCGAAGTTGCCGGTGCCCACGCCCACGAACATGAAACCAAGCTGACTGATGGTGGAGTAGGCCAGTACCTTCTTGAAGTCGTTTTGCCCGAGCGCTATTACCGCTGCGAAAAGAGCAGTCAGCGCGCCGACCCCCGCCACGATGGCCAGCGCCACCGGGGCGAGCAAGTAGAGTGCACCCAGTCGCGCCACCATATACACGCCGGCGGTGACCATGGTGGCCGCGTGAATCAGCGCCGAAACTGGTGTGGGGCCAGCCATAGCGTCGGGCAGCCAGACGTAGAGCGGGATCTGCGCCGACTTGCCCACCGCACCCATGAACAGGAACAGCGCCGCCCAAAAAGCGACCGGCTGTCCCCACCACAGCGCTGCGGTCAAGCTCGGGCTGCCGGCGCGGGCCGTGTCCACCAGGACGGGAATGTCGAGCGTGCCAACGGCGCGGAAGAGCAGGAACATGCCGATGAGAAAACCCAGATCGCCCACCCGATTGGTGATGAATGCCTTCTTGCCCGCGCTGGCGTTGGCCGCCTCGCCGTACCAGAAACCGATGAGCAGGTAGCTGCAAAGGCCCACGCCCTCCCAGCCGACAAACATGACCGGGAGACTGTCACCCAGAACCAGGAGCAGCATGGCGCCGCAGAAGAGATTGAGGTACGCGAAGAAACGCGCGTAGTCCTGTTCGTGGGCCAGGTAGCCGGTCGAGTAGATGTGGATGAGCGTGCCCACGAAAGTGACCATCAGGCACATCAAGCCCGACAGCGCGTCCATGCGTAGGGCCAGGTCCACCTGCAGATCCCCGCTTGCCAACCACGTCCCCACCAGATCCGTCAGCCCATTTGATTGGTAGAGGATGGGAAACCAAAAGAAGAAGACATCGGCCGAAACCAAAAAGGCGGCACCCACCGCCAGGCAAGCTATGCGGTGAACCGACTCGCGGCTGTGGCGCCGGCCAAACAGGATCAGATAGGCAGCGCTCAGCAAGGGCAAGAGCGGAATCATGCGTAGTTCGGAAGGCATCGCCGTCCTACCCCTTCAAGCCATTCACTTCGTCCAGGCTGGCGGTTCGGCGGGTGCGGAACACGCTGACCACAATGGCCAACCCCACCGCGGCCTCAGCCGCTGCCAATGCCATCACGAAAAAGGCGAATACATGTCCCTTCTGATCGCCGAGCGCCCGGGAAAAGCTGAGCAGCGCCAGGGTGCCGGCCGCCAACTGCATCTCCACGCTCATCAGCACGATGAGGACGTTGCGCCGCAGAAGTACCCCGGCCGCTCCCACGAAGAACAGGGCCAGCGAGACCAGAATGTATGCGTAGGTCGGCATCAGGAAACCCGGGACGAGTGGTCCTCGCGAACATGGCGGGTCAGCATCACCCCACCGACGACCGCGAGCAAGAGCAGCAAAGAAATCGCCTCGAAGGGAAAGAGGAAATCCGCGAAGAGCAAGGCTCCCACCGCCGAGACGGTGCCGAAATCCTTCACCGGCGGCGTGGCGGAGGCGGCGAGCAAGGGCAGGGTGCGTTCGTGGCTCACCAACCAGGCCACGCGGTAGAAGACATAGCCGGCCGCCAGAACGCCGGCGGCGCGGGTGACAAGCCCCTGCCGAGCGATGGGCGTGCTTTCCTCGCGGTTGACCATCATGACGACGAAAATGAACAGCACCATGACGGCGCCGGCGTAGACCAGGATTTGCAACACCGCGAGAAAGTGCGCCGACAGGGTGGCGAAAAGGCCGGCGAGAGCCGCAAAGGTGAGCACCAAGCACATGACGGCGCTGACCGGATTGCGCCGGGTGACGGTCAGCAGTCCGCCCACGAGAACACCGGCGCTCAAGATGGCAAAGACTATCGTCTCCGCCATGCTCGCGCTATGAGCAGCCAGGTTCATGATGCCTTGGCCGCCTTGGCCGCCTTGGCCAGCCGGGCCTCGAAGTCGGCGCGGAACTTGGTTAGAAAACCCAGCATGGGCCAGGCGGCCGCCTCGCCCAGAGCGCAAATGGTATTTCCGGCGATTCCGTTGGCCACATCAGCCAATAGATCGATGTCCCCGGGTCGACCTTCGCCTTCGGCCAGGCGGGTGCACACCCGCGCCAGCCAACCCGTGCCTTCGCGACAGGGAGTGCACTGCCCGCACGACTCGTGGGCGTAGAAGCGCATGATGCGGGCACATAGGCTGACCACGTCGGTCTGGTCGTCGAACACCACCACGCCGCCCGAGCCAGCCATGGTTTTCAGCCGGCGGCCGCTTCCCATCTCAAAGGGAACACCTGGTCTCAACTCCACATCTTTGATGCGCGCATCGGTGGTAAGGGCGTCGAATTCGATAGGCACGTCGATCTCGCTGGCATCGAGCGGCGGCATGGAACTGCCGCCCGGGATCACCCCGCGCAGGGCACGGCCGTGAGGAATCCCACCGCACACGTCGTAGATCAACTCGCGAAACGAGATGCCCATGGGCAACTCATATACCCCAGCCCGCTTCACATGACCGGACACGCACAGCAGGCGGGTGCCGCCCGACTTTCCCATGCCCGCCTTGGCAAACCAGTCCCCGCCGCGGGTGACGATGTCGGGAACGTTCATCAAGGTCTCCACGTTGTTGACCACGGTGGGCTGGCCGAAAAGACCTTTGATGGCTGGGAAAGGAGGCTTGTTGCGCGGCCACCCGCGCTTACCCTCGATGGATTCCAGCATCGCGGTCTCCTCGCCACAAATGTAGGCGCCCGCGCCCAGGTGAACGGTGATGTCGAGCTGGAAGGAACCGTTCGCGCTCTCCCGCTGCCGTCCCAGCCACCCCGCCGCGTACGCCGCGTCGATGGCTGCCTGTACGATCTCCGCTTCGCGCCGAAGCTCGCCCCGGATGTAGATGAATGCGTGCGTGCACCCAAGGGCGAAGGCTGAAATGGCCACGCCCTCGACGAGCAGATGAGGGTCGCCCCCTAGCAACACACGGTCCTTGAAGGTGCCCGGTTCGGACTCGTCGCCGTTGCACACCAGATACACGCGCTGGGCGTCCTTGGGCAGAAAGCCCCACTTCACCCCGGCGGGAAACCCCGCGCCGCCGCGGCCGCGCAGATTGGACTTTTTGACTTCCTCAACCACCTTTTCCCTCCCTATGCCGAGGGCCTTGCCAAATGCCTGCCATCCGCCTTGCGCCTCATACACGTCGAGCTTTTGAATATCAGGAACGCCGAAATTCTTGGTGACGATCCTGAGCCCTGGGGTTTCGCGGTAGCCGCTCTCCGTCGATCCGCAGGCCGGCAGGGTGGGCACGCCTTGCGCTGGCGCAGGCGGCGACGATGGATGGCGAGAGCCGGCCTCGCTCGCTTGTCGCCGTAGTTCGTCGAGGACGCGGTCCACCTTGTCTGGCGTGAGGCTGACGTAGTGGTGGGGGCCGCAAGTCATGGTTGGCGCATGCGCGCAGCCGCCCAGGCCGTCCTCTTCGCTCAAACTGAACAAGCCGTCGGGCGTGCTCTGGCCGGGCGCGATGCCCAAGCGTTTCTCCAGATGACGCAAGACATCGTGACCACCACGGAGAGTACAGCCAAGATTGGTGCACACGTGGAGCGGGTAACGAGCAGGCGGCTGGCGCAGAAACAAGGTGTAGAAAGTGGCCACGCCAAAGACATGCGAAAGCGGGAGGTCGAGGGTTCGTGAGACCAGTTCCAGTGCCTCGTCGGACAAGTAGCCAAACTCGTCCTGCGCCACGTACAGCACGCCCAGCAAGGTTGCTTGCCGCGTGGGATAGCGCGTGAGCAAGCGGTCGATTTGCTGGCGCGCCTTTTCGGAAAACTCTAGTGGCATCGGATCGCCTGGCTCCCGGGTCTGCAAATCTCCGTCGTCAAACGCTCTCCGTCAAGCCGCTCGCGACGGAATCAAGCTCCTTCTGCGCAACGCAGGGTTGGCACGCGAAACCCTGTTGCTTTCTCGGCAAGGGATGTGCTCTCTTGGATAATAGTTTCGGCGAGTTGTCTGTCGCTTCAGCGTCAGATCTCTTCGGCCGATAGATGCGAAAAGGCATGCCAAAGCGCTTCCTTCTGGTTGACGCCGATCCTGTCGGACAAGTAGCCCTCCAGCACGTAGCTACGTCGCTGGGGGGCGAAGGCGCCGTGGCTGCAAGCGCCGAGGCGGCGCGTACCATGCTGCGCGCGGAACCTTTCGATCTATGCATCGTCGACATGAACCTCCCCGAGGGTGGCGCGCAGGTGCTGGAGACCGCGCAGGCATGTCAACCGTGGATGTCGGTTGTGGCCATGGCTGGCCAGGGCAGGGTCGCCGAAGTGGTCACGGCTTTTCGCCTGGGCGCCAGCGAGTTTCTGCCCCGGCCATTCCACCATGACCTGGCGGTGGGGATCGTTCGCCGCGTGCTGCTTGATCGAGCGAACGACACCATGGACGAACATACCAGCGGGGCTTGCCTGCTTGGCGAACACCCGGCCATGCGGGTGGTCTTGGAGCGCATCGGTCAGGCCGCCGACTCCGGCGCCAGCGTGCTGGTCCGAGGCGATGAAGGTACGGGGAAAGAGGTCATCGCCCGTCTCATCCACGCCTGCGGCGCACGGCGGGCA
The DNA here is from genome assembly GCA_003158455.1 of Myxococcales bacterium. GTDB lineage: Bacteria > Myxococcota_A > Polyangia > Fen-1088 > Fen-1088 > Fen-1137. The sequence continues at coordinate 45,609 of PMJO01000191.1, forward strand.
GGACCATTTGTGACGCTGCGGCCTGAGGCCAGGGAGCAAGTGGTGGCGGAGCCGGAGTCGGAGTCGGCGGAGTTTGCCGACAACCCGTCGCGACTGGTCAGCAACGCTCTGGCCGCGCTCGGCGGCATGCTTTTCATCGACGACATAGCTGGCCTTTCGCGCGACAATCAGATTGGCTTCCTCCGCCTCATAAAGGAATGGGGAGGCCTGCCGTCGGATCGAAATCTGCGAATCGTGGCCGCCACGACCCAAGACATGGAGCAGGCGGGGCGCGCGGGACAGTTTCTCGAGGAACTCTACTATCGGCTGAACGTGATCCCGATGGAGATTCCACCGCTGCGCGAACGTCCCGAGGACATCCCGATTCTGGCGGACCACTTCCGTCGCGCCGCCAACGCGCGCCGAAGTCGCAACGTGCCCACGTTCTCGCCTGAGGTTCTTGTCAAGTTGGGCGCTTGCTCTTGGCCGGGAAACGTGCGCCAGCTCGGGTCCACGGTGGAACGTCTGGTGGCTGCGGTCAAAGACCGAGAGGTGGCCATCGCTGACTTGCCTGCCAGCCTGCGCACCGACGTGAGCGACCTTTCGCCTTCCTTGGTCGACTTGCCCCCGAACGGGGTTGACCTGCGCTTGCTGCTCGCTCAACTCGAGGATCGGCTGATCGAGCAGGCGCTGCAAAGGACCGGCGGCAACAAGAATCGCGCCGCCGAGCTGCTGGGAATGAATCGCACGACTCTGGTGGAGAAACTTCGTCGGCGAACAGTTGCGTAGAACCCACAGGTAGGGAAATTCCGGCAGCAAACGTCCGCTTGCTGACACCGATGGGCCGCGAGTACTTGGTAGGTTCCTGGATTCGTCGACTGACTGTCACCTGATTGACGGTGCATCTACGCTTCGGCCGTCATTGCGATGACGATCAGATGACTCGCCGTCTCCCGGACTCTCGTGATCCTGGGCGGTTAGACTTCTCTCACTCATGGCACGCCCGCTGCATTGGTGGCCCGACATGCCAATGCTTCGGCGCAAACGAACCAAGGGGCGAAAGGCACGCAAGCCGTCGGCGAAGATGTTGGCAGCACGACGCCAGGAATATGCCGCGAAGTTCTATCCTTGCGTCGAGAAGGTGGCACGTCGGTTGGCGCGCCGTCTGCCCGCGCACGTTGATATGGACGACTTGATTTCATCCGGCGTCATCGGGCTGATGGAAGCTGCGGGACGATTCGATCCCAAGCGGGTCGACCGCTTCGAAGCCTTTGCCGAGTTCCGCATTCGCGGCGCCATGCTGGATGATCTGCGCTCGCGCGACACGCTCTCGCGCGACATGCGCCGCCTGTCGAACGAGCTGCGTGAAGCGACCCGCAGGCTGGAGTCGCAGCTTGGCCGCACACCGGACAATGGGGAGCTGGCTGAGACATTGGGGCTGAAAGTCCATGAGCTGTATGCGCGCCAGCAGAAGCTAACCGGATCCTCGGTGGTGGGAATTGACGATGCAGGGCCTGACTTTCTCGATCGCACCCGCGACGAAAACCAGCCCGACCCGTTCGAGATGACCGCCCACCGCGAGACCCTGGCGCGCCTGGTGGCAGGCATCGATGATCTTCCCGAGAAAATGCAGCAGGTTCTCTCGCTCTACTATTGTGAGAATCTGAACCTGAAAGAGATCGGGCAGGTTCTCGGCGTCACCGAGTCGCGTGTGTGCCAGATCCACGGTGAGGCCACCCGCCGCCTGCGCGAGTCGTTGGGTGCCTTGGAGGATTCAGCAGCCGCCTAACCAATGGAATTCACACGGGATTAAGGATTTCTGCAGTATTGGCTTAAGGTTCTGCGAGAGTGGCCGATGTGTGTGCGTATGGCACTCACAAGAGGAAGTCGGTTGGGGTCCCTGGCAAACTCGGACTTCGCCAGAGCAACCGGGGCTAGCGGCGGTGACATCGACCGGCAGGCGAGGATCGAGGAGCTGCGGCAGATGGTAGCGACGGGGCGATACCAGATCCAGCCGGAGAAGCTGGCGCTCAACCTCCTGGTTCGCGCCTTGAAGCGAAGATAGCTAGAACCGCCTCTCGTAGGTTTATAGCCGGTTGCGCGGCCGGATTGACGGCGGCGGAGCCGAGGGCCGGAGGCCGGCGAGAGCGCTCGCGAAGCGCGCGGGGTGGGTAGGGCGGGTTCCGACGTCCCTGAAAGGGGGGCCGCGGTGTTGGCACGAATCTGTGGGCCTGGTGTGGGCAGACGCCGTCCTTCGAGGCGGCGGGGAGGGATCGCATGCAAGACACCGCCACCTGTTCCACACCGAAACCGCGCGCCGGCATCGAGGGACTCGACGTGTACCGGGTTGCCGTCGAGTTCTACCGCCTTCTGCGCCAGTCCACCCGCGGCCGCCGCGGGCACGTCCTCGATCAATCGTACCGCGCCGCCGAGTCGGTCATCCTCAACATCGCCGAGGCATACCCGATGCCGGGCGCTGACCGAGCCCGCCGGTTCCGCATCGCCGGCGGCGAGGCTGCGGAATGCCACGCCGGCCTCGATTTGTTGGAGATTCGCGGTGAGCTTCGTGGCCCGGCGCTGTCGCAGTTGCGCGCGCTGCTCGACAGGACGCGCGCCATGCTCTGGCGTCTGGGCCGGCCGTGAAGTGCTTGCCGACGACGGGCGCCGGTAGTGGGTCTTCCCGGCTGCCCGCACGCATACCGATCCCGCCGGCCACGAAGTTCCCTGCCGCGACCTGCACAACACCGTCATCCGGCGCGCCATCTGCGAAGCCGCCATGGTGGCCACGCGAATCACGAAATCCGCCCGAAGCCGGCTACGACATCCGCACCATTCAAGAGCTGCTTGGACACAAAGATGTCAGCACGACTATGCTCTGCGCCCCTCTTCTGAATTGCGGCGCCAGCCGCGTCCGAAGCCCACTCGACCGCTGAGGGGAGGAGAAGACTCTTCCGTCACCGAGAGTATCTCGTGGAGTCGAAGGCCAGATCCGAAAGTGAATCCTGGCTGGCGCTCCGAGAAAGCGTTCGTGATGGTGGCGGCGCGCATTTCTCGCCTCCGCTCAGGCGATGGAATGCGATATCCGCTATGATCAGCAACGCTGTCGCCCAACTCGATGCAACGCCGGAGAGGACCAATGGCTGCCAAGCTCCCAACATTCGATCGTTTGATGAACCCGTTGCTGCGGGCCCTAAAGGCCCTCGGTGGCTCTGGATCTATCGAAGAGATCTACGACAAGGTGGTCGAAGTCGAGAAGCTCACCGACGAGGTCTTGGCGCAACTTCACGACCCCGAACGCAGCACCCAGACAGAGGTCGGGTATCGCCTCGCTTGGGCAAGGACCTATCTCAAGAAGTTTGGCATGCTTGAAAACTCCACTCGCGGTGTCTGGTCACTCAGCGCGAAGGCCAAGAATGCAGAGCAAGTCGATCCGCAGGAGGTTGTGCGCGCCGTGAGGGCTCAGGATCGGAAGGAAGCCCCGGTGGAGCACGCCGAAGACGATGCCGCTGGAGTGGCCGAGGAGGAACGATGGAAGGAAGATCTGCACCTGATTCTCACGCAGAAGCTCGTACCTGCGGCATTTGAGCGGCTCGTGCAGCGACTCCTTCGTGAATCAGGATTCACACAGGTCGAAGTGACCGGCCGAAGCGGTGATGGAGGAATCGACGGGCGCGGGATTGCTCGGATTCATGGCTTCATGAGCTTTCATGTCCTGTTTCAGTGCAAGCGCTACAAGGGTTCCGTGGGGGCCGCCGAGATCCGCGACTTTCGCGGTGCCATGGTCGGCCGGGCCGACAAGGGCCTCTTCATCACCACGGGCACATTCAGTCCGGCAGCCGTGCGAGAGGCTACTCGCGACGGTGCGCCACCCATCGATCTCGTGGACGGCGTGGAACTTGCCGAGAAACTGAAGGCGCTCGGTCTCGGTGTTCGCCGCGAGACGATCGAAGTGATCAAGGTAGACGATGAATGGTTCGGAAGCGTCTGACGGCCAAAGCTTTGCACCAGACAGTCCCTGAGCTGGCCCTCGGAACTCGCGCATCTTCCAGGACCCGCCACACCGGTCGCCCGGACGTCGGCAACGTGGCCGGCGCCCGTCGACGGTGATCGCCTCATGGCCGGCCCAGACGCCACAGCATGGCGCGCGTCCTGTCGAGTAGCGCGCGCAACTGCGACAGCGCCGGGCCGCGCAGCTCACCGCGGATCTCCAATAAATCCAGGCCGGCGTGGCATTCCGCGGCCTCGCCTCCGGCGATGCGGAACCGGCGTGCCCGGTCGGCGCCCGACATCGGGTACGCCTCGGCGATGTTGAGAATGACCGACTCGGCGGCACGGTACGATTGATCAATGACGTGCCCCCGGCGGCCGCGGGTGGACTGGCGTAGCAGGCGGTAGAACTCGACGGCAACCCGGTACACGTCGAGCCCCTCGATGCCGGCGCGCGGTTTCGGTGTGGAACAGGTGACGGTGTCTTGCATACGATCCCTCCCCGCCGCCTCAAAGGACGGCGTACGTCCCCCATCGGCCCAAGATTCGTGCCAACGCCGCGGCCCCCCTTTCAGGGACTTCGGAACCCGCCCTACCCGCCCCGCGCGCTTCGCGAGCGCTCTCGCCGGCCCCGGAACCGTGGCCGGTCCCGGCCCGCCGGCCTCCGGCCCTCGGCTCCCCCTTCGGGGACTTCGGGACCCACCACCCACCCTCCCCCCCGCGCGCTTCGCGCGCGCCCTCGCCGCCGCCGTCGATCCGGCCGCTCAACCAGCTACCAACCTACAAGAGGCGGTTCTAGTCTTCCGCGTCGGCTACCTCGACGCGGTCGCGGCCGTTGGCTTTGGCCCGATACATGGCCGCGTCAGCCAGGCGCAGGAGCAGATTTTCTCGCCGACGCTGGTTGCCCCCGGGTGCCAAGTGCTCGCGATATGACGCCACCCCGATTGAGGCGCGCACTCCAGGCAACGGCTGAGCCGTCTGCTCGCCTTCTGCCTCATTGTCGAACATGGTCGCCTCGGCGATGACCCGCCGAAGGTCCTCCGCGGTCTGCACCGCTCGGTCGATATCGCTTCCAGGCAGAATGGCCACAAACTCGTCTCCGCCATAGCGAGCCAGAACAGCAGCCGGCGGTGCGTTCTCAGAGAGAAGGCGCGCCACTTCACGCAGGGTCCAACTCCCCGCCAGGTGTCCGTAGCGATCGTTGACCTCCTTGAAGTGGTCAAGGTCGATGAACAGCAGCGACAGATCCGTGGCGTTGTGGTCAGCGTGTGCGATCTCATCCTCCAAGCGGACGTGGAAGTAGCGGCTGTTGAACAGGCCGGTCAGGTGATCCAAGCGGGCCAGGGCGCGGGCGCGGATGGCATCAAGGGCGTTCTGGATCGACGAAGACATGTAGGCGGCGAAGATCCGCAGCAGCTCATTGTCGCGCGCGCTGTAGGGACCGCCCGAGCGCCGGTTGATGAGCTGCAAGACCCCGCAGATCGATTCGCCCACGATCACGGGCATCCCGATCACCGACGCCACGGGCCGGCCCGCACCGCGCGCCGGCATCGCGATCGACAGCGGGTCGTCCGGCGAAAGGTCGTCGCTGCGAAACGCGGCTCCGGTTCGGTAGATCTGTCCGACGAAGCCGCGATCGCTGGGAATTCGTTTGCCCAGAAGATGCGAGGTACCCGGACCGAAGGTGGCGATGAAGGTCAGCCGCGGGGTTCGGATGCCCGCGAGTTTGGCGCGCGGGTCGTCGAGCAGGATGCCGCCCGATTCAGAGGGCACGAAGTCGTTGGCCCGTTCGAGGATCTCGCGCAAGGCAGCGTCAAGGCGCACATCCCAGCGCTCGGTATCTTGGTCCCGTCGCGCGCGGAGGAAGAACCGGGTGATCTCTTCCGGAGACAGGGTCAGGATAGGACCAGGAGCGGCCGGTGGGTTGGGAATAGACGGCTCCTCATCAACTTCCTCCGCGGGCGCAGCCGCCCGGGTGGGATCATCAGCCTCGGCAAGGTGTTCGACGTTGCCGGTGGTTTGCATGCTGCCAACCGTCACGCGGAACCTCAGTCTGGGTTCCAGCTTACAGGATCTCATCTCGTTGTACCACTGTGGTGCTAATCTGGGCCGCCATGTTCTCGGGTCAGGCTGACATGGGAAGCGTGAGAAGGCTCCCCCACGCGATCAGGCGGGCTGCGCTGATGATTGCCCTGGTGGCCTTGGGCGCTTTCGCTTTCGGTTGGGCGCGGGCCAAGGCAGCGTATTGGAACGTGGATGACGCGGGCATCACGTTCGCGTATGCGCGCTCTTTCGCCTGGCATGGGACGGCTTCAGTCTTCCCGGAAGGCCCGCGAGTGGAGGGATACAGCAATCCCTTGCTTTGCCTGATTGTGGCGGCCCTCTGGCTGGTGCGGGTTTTCGACCCCATCACCACTCACCTTTCGCTTGAGGCGGTGCTGTTCGGTGGCGCCCTTGCCCTGATGTTCCTCATCATTGAGATGGGAACCCTGAAAGGGTTCGCTTCGCCCTTCGGCCCCTCACCCGCCACCACCCCACGCTCGCTTCCCCCTTCGGGGACTTCGGGACCTGC
>PMJO01000147.1 GCA_003158455.1 Myxococcales bacterium
AGCGCCTGGATGCCTTTCGCAAAGTGCGCGATGAGCTGCGCCGGCGAATCGCTGACTTCTTCACGCAGCCTGGATCAAGCAGACAATGATTGACACTGTGAACGGGCGTTTCCCTTTCAGCCTGCGCGGGCTGAAAGTGGCCATGGTCCTCGGTGGCCTGGCCTGCTGGTGGCTCGTGTATCGAAACCTGGAGGCGTTCTCCCGCTGGCTGGTGCATGACGTGCTCTCGCTGGCCGCCGGCTCGCGGCTGACCTCGGCCCTGGAGTTCTTCGTCTATGAGGCGCCCAAGGTGCTCATGCTGCTTTTCGTTGTGGTCTTCGGCGTGGGCATTGTCCGCTCTTTCTTCACGCCCGAGCGCACCCGGCGCATGCTTGCGGGCCGACGACAGGCGGTCGGCAGCGTCCTGGCGGCGTTGCTGGGCGTGGTGACGCCCTTCTGTTCGTGTTCGGCGGTGCCGCTATTCATTGGCTTCGTGACTACCGGCGTCCCCCTTGGTGTGACCTTTTCATTTCTGATCTCCGCGCCCATGGTGAACGAAGTGGCGCTGGTACTGCTCTTCGGCCTATTCGGCTGGAAGGTGGCCGCTCTCTACCTCGGCACTGGACTCGCCATCGCCATGATCGCCGGCTGGACGATCGGCCGACTGCACCTGGAAGGATGGGTCGAGGGCTGGGTGTACCAAACGAAGACTGGCGTCGGGCCAGATACGGCGCCTCTGGCCTGGGCGGATCGGGTCCGGGCCGGCCGCGACGCGGTCAGGGACATCGTGGGCAAGGTCTGGCCCTATGTGCTGGCCGGCATCGCGGTGGGCGCGGGCATCCACGGCTATGTGCCCGAGGACTTCATGGTTTCGATCATGGGCAAGGGCGCGTGGTGGTCGGTGCCGCTGGCGGTCCTGGTGGGCGTGCCCATGTACTCCAATGCGGCTGGCATCATCCCAGTGGTGCAGGCGCTCCTCGGCAAAGGCGCGGCACTGGGCACGGTGCTGGCCTTCATGATGTCCGTGATCGGGCTGTCACTGCCCGAGATGATCATCCTGCGCAAGGTGCTGCGGCCGCCGCTGATCGCCACTTTCGCAGGGGTGGTTGCTTTCGGAATTCTGCTGGTCGGCTACCTTTTCAACCTCGTGCTGTAGGGAGATCGCAATGAACGTGAAGATCCTCGGAACCGGATGCGCCCGGTGCAAACAACTGTATGCTGAGGTGCAGAAGGCGCTGGCCCAATCAGGCGTGGAGGCGTCGCTGGAAAAGGTGGAGAAGATCGACGAGATTATGAAGTTCGGTGTGATGATGACGCCCGCCCTGGTCATCGACGCCGAGGTGAAGTGCTCGGGCCGCATCCCGCAGGCTACTGAGATCGTCTCCTGGCTGACCACGGCAGCGACGAAGGATGGGTAGTGCTCGCCGAGCTGACCAGCAACGTAGGCCAATATCTCCACGGCAGCCCGTGGCTGGCCGTCTTGGCGGTATTCTTGGGCGGCATGCTCACGGCATCAAACCCGTGCGTGCTAGCCATGATTCCCCTGATGATGGGCTTTGTGGCCGGTCGCCGCGACGGCAAGTCCGGCATGCTGCGCGCCTTCGGCTTCTCGCTGGTGTTCGTTCTGGGCCTTGTGACCACGTTCGCGACGCTCGGGGTGACCGCAGCGCTGGCGGGCCACCTCTATGGCGACATTTCGGTGGCCTGGAACTGGGTGGTGGCTGCGGTCTGTCTGGTCATGGGCCTGCATCTGGCGGGCGTGCTCAAGGTGCCCATCCCGTCGCTCGCGGCGCGGGTACAACCGCGCACGCGCGGGGTGGTTGGTGCTTTGGTGCTGGGCGCCTTGTTCGGGCTGGTGTCCGCCCCGTGCGCAGCACCTATCCTGGTTGTGCTGCTCACCTACCTGGCCGGGGCGGGTGCCTCGATCGCCTATGGCGCCTTCCTGTTGTTGGTGTATGGCCTGGGCCACAGCGTGCTCATTCTGATTGCGGGGACATCCATGGGAGCGGCTCGCACGCTCATCGAAAACAGAAACGCGACGCGCGCACTGGAACTCCTCCGGCGTGGCGCCGGCCTGGCTGTAGTCCTGGTGGGGGTGTACTTCGCGTTCCAGTCTCTCAAATGAAAAGGATCTCCATGCGGTTTGCTGTCATTGTCTCGCTGTTCCTCCTCAGCCTCCCCGCGTGCGCAAAGGGCAAGGCCATGCCCGCTGCTGCTGTGGCTGCCACCTCGGCCCCCGTGACGGCTTCGAAGGTCGCGCGCGTGGTATTCATGGACAAGGAGCACGCCTGCCAGTGCACGCGCAAGCGCGTGGAGGACACATGGGCTGCGCTCCAGGCAGCCTTGGGTACCCCGCCCAAACTTCCCATCGAGCGGATCTACATCGACACCCAGGCCGCCCAGGCGGGCCCGTATACCAGCGCAAAGCCACTGATGGTTCCGCCGGGCATCTACTTCGTGGACCAACAGCAGCACGTGTTCGAGTTGCTGCAAGGCGAGGTCAAAGCCAAGGAGATCACGGCGGTCCTGAAGCGCGGGGGCCAGCAGTAGCACGGCCGCCCGGTTACCGCCGCCGGGCGAGATGTGGTGGAGTCGATCCAGATCGACAGCTTGGGCAGTCGTGGCTACTGGCACTTTCCACTGGCGCTCGCTGGCCCCGGCGGGAATG
>PMJO01000097.1 GCA_003158455.1 Myxococcales bacterium
CTACACCATGTTCCCGCAGGCGGTGCCCAACAAGCCGGTCATCGACCGCAAGCACTGCAACTTTTTCGTGCGCGGCAAGTGCGGGGTGTGCGAGAAATTCTGCGAGCCGGGCGCCATCGTCATGAACGACCAGGACAGCGTCCGCGAGTTGGAGGTGGGCACCATCATCGTGGCCACCGGCTACGACCTAGTCGACCCCGGCCAGTTCAAGCAATGGGGCTATGGCCGCTTCCCCGAGGTGTACACCGGCCTGGAATTCGAGCGGCTGTGCAACGCCATGGGCCCGACCAGCGGCAAGATCATGAAGAAGAATGGCCAGGCACCGGCCGCGGTCGGTATTCTTCACTGCATCGGCTCGCGCGACGAGAACTACTGCAAGCACTGCTCGCGCGTGTGCTGCATGTACTCGCTCAAGTTCGCCCACCTGCTGCGCGAGAAGACCCCGGCCCGCGTGTATGAATTCTACATCGACATGCGCGCCTTCGGAAAAGGATATGAAGAGTTCTATCACCGGGTCATGCACGAGGGGACGCGCTTCGTGCGCGGCAAGGCCGGCCAGGTGCTGGCGCCGGGCGAGGCTGATACCGACGCGCCCGAGGGATCGATGATCGTGGTGGCGGAAGAAACCACGCTCGGCAAACTGCTGCGCGTGCCGGTCGACATGATCGTTCTGGCCACCGCCATGGGTCCGGCCCAGGGGGCCAAGCAAGTGTCCGAGATGCTGCGCATTCCGCGTAGCCCGGACGGCTTCTTCGCCGAGAAACACCCCAAGCTGGCGCCCGTGGAAACCCCCACCGACGGGGTATTTCTGGCGGGCACCTGCCAGGGGCCCAAGGATATTCCGGACACCGTGGCGCAGGCCTCCGGCTCGGCCGCGGCGGCCATGCGCTTCATGGCCCGCGGCGAGGTCGAGATCGATCCCTCCATCGCGCTGGTGCGACCCGAGATGTGCACGGGCTGCGGTATGTGCGTCGATGTCTGTGCCTACCAGGCCATCGAGATCGATCCCAAACGCAACAAGGCCGTGGTCAACACCACCACGTGCAAAGGATGTGGCACCTGCGTGGCCACCTGCCGGGCCACCGCCATCGAACTGCAGAGCTTCACTGGCCGGCAGATTTATCACGAGCTGTCCGGTCTGCTCGGGGAGGCATGGTGATGAGCGACCACCACGAGCCGCGCATTGTCGGCTTTCTGTGCAATTGGTGCAGCTATGCGGGCGCCGATCTGGCAGGCACCTCGCGCCTGAAAGTTCCGGCCAACCTGCGCGTGGTGCGGGTGCCATGCTCGGGCCGCATCAATCCGCTATTCATCTTCAAGGCGCTGGAAGAGGGTGCTGACGGCGTGATGGTGTCGGGCTGCCATCCGGGCGACTGCCACTACATCAGCGGCAACCGCTACGCCAAACGCAAGCTGGCGGTGATTCGCCGCCTGCTCGACTGGGTCGGAGTCGAGCCGGAGCGCATCCATTTCACCTGGCTGTCGGCCTCGGAGGGTGCGCGCTACGCGGTCGAAGTGGCCGAGTTCGTCGAGCAGGTGCGGGCCCTGGGACGGCGCAATCCCATGGCACGCCAGGGGGTGGCGTCGTGAACCAGTCGCTGCGCGAGACCGTCAAGAACCTGTTTGCCAAGGGCAAGGTCAAATCCGTGCTCGGCTACCGCGAGCACCCGCTCTCCCAGGCGGTGGTGGCCACGCTCATCACTCGGTCGGAAGACGCGGACACCCTCATTTTCGACGATCGCTGCGTGCAGAACCTGGCCCGCGCCTTGACCCGCGATCTGCCGCTGCCGGTAGGGATCGTGGTCAAGGGTTGCGACGGCCGCGCGGTCAGCATGCGCATCACCGAGGGCGATTTTGCGCGCGAGCAGGTCGTCGCCATCGCGATGGCCTGCGCGGGCGTGAAAGCCGACGGCAAGACTTTTGACGAACGCTGCCAGCGCTGCGAGATGCATGTCTCACCGCTGGCTGACGTCACCGTCGGTGATGTGTCGGCGCTGCCCAAGCCGGAAAAGACCCGGGCCGAGACCATCGCCAAAATCAAGACCATGCCCCCGGCCGAACGCTTCGCCTTTTGGCAGAAGGCATTCGAGCCGTGTACCCACTGCTACGCCTGTCGCGAGGTCTGTCCGCTGTGCAACTGTGCGGTGTGCGTGACCGACCAGAATGCCCCGCGCTGGATTGAACAGACCGCCAAGCCATCGTCGAATCTCATGTGGCACATGATCCGCGCCTTCCACCACGCTGGCCGCTGCGTCGACTGCGGTGAGTGCCAGCGCGCTTGCCCCGAGGGCGTGCCCATGCACCTGCTCGATCTCTGCCTGGCCGAAGACGTGGAAGAACTGTTCGATTTCAAGACCGGGGTCAAGCAGGGCGGCAAGTGGCCCTTCCTGATGTTCGACCCACAGGATCCTGATAGCTGGCTGGGAGGACCCCACCGTGGCTGATGGCATGAAAATTTCGCGCGACTCGTTGCTGGCGGCGCTGCGCAAGCGGGGCGCGCTTTGGGCGCCCAACGATGCTGGCCGCTGGGCCGCAGTCGACTCGTTGCCCGAGCTGGGCCCCATCCGGCCGCGGCGACCGGTCAAGGATCTGTTCACCCCGCCCCGACGCGAGATCGCGCACTGGAAGGCCGGCGCCGGCCCCGCCGAAATCGAGCCGGCCCAGCCCGACGAAACTCCGGGCAGCGTGTTCGGGGTTCGGCCTTGCGACGCGCGCGCCCTGCTGCTGCTCGACCGTGCCTTCCTGCAGCCGCCGCATTTGGATCCGCACTACCAGGCCCGACGCGACAACCTGTTGTTGATCGGAGTTGCGTGCCAACCCGGTCCCAACTGCTATTGCGGCGTCTTCGGCTTCGGTCCCGATGACAAGGATGCGGTTGACGTCATGCTGACGCTGCAAGCGGACGGTTTCGCTGCCCAAGCCGGCAGTCCGCGCGGCCAGGCGTTTCTGGCCACAGTATCGGGCGGCGCGGCCGCACCCGCGGCAGCACCGCGGCCCGGCCCGCGGCCTGACTGGTGGACGGGACTGCCCGATCCCAAGGCGCTGTACGCGAATTTCGACCACCCGATCTGGCGCGAGCTCGGCACCTCCTGCATGAACTGTGGCGTGTGTACGCAGTACTGCCCGACCTGCCAGTGTTTCACCGTCGACGACGAGTCATGGAAGGGCGAAATCCAGCGTCTGCGCATCGTCGACAACTGCCAGCGTTCGGACTTCACCCGCATGGCGGGCGGCCACAACCCGCGCCAGGTCGCCGCCAGTCGCCTGCGCCAGCGCATGCTGCACAAGTTCTCCTATATTCCGACGCAGAACCCGGGCCTGGTCGGCTGCACCGGCTGCGGCCGTTGCGTGGACCTGTGCCCGCTCGACCGGAACCTGTTTGCCGACGTGTTCGAGATCATGAAGCGCATCAACCAGGAGGCCGAACGTGTTGCGTGATCCCTTGCTGCCGCTGCCCGCGCGAATCAGCGAGCGCATCGACGAGACCGCGGACACGGTCACCTTCCACTTCGAGCTGCTCGACGAGGCCGAGCGCAAAGCCTTCCGCTACTTGCCGGGCCAGTTCGCTGAGATCTCGAACTTTGGCGAGGGCGAATCCACCTTTGTCATTGCCGGCGATCCCGCCAAACCCGAGCGGCTGACCGTCACCACCAAGCGGGTGGGCGCCCACACCGAGGCCCTGCATCATCTATATGCGGGCGCCATCATCGGCTTCCGTGGCCCCTACGGCAAAGCATTCCCAGTTGCCGACTGGAAGGGCAAGGACATCGTCATCGCGGGTGGTGGCATCGGCCTGGCGCCGCTCAAGCCCATCATCTGTCACGTGCTCAATCATCGCGCTGACTACGGCAAGCTGACCATCGTATACGGCGCACGCAGCCCGGGAGATCTAATGTATGCGGCGGACCGCGAGATCTGGGCCAAGGCGCCCAACACCGAGCTGGTGGTCACGGTGGACAAGGGCGACGCGAACTGGAAGGGGCGCGAGGGCTTCGTGCCCGCGGTGCTGCGCGCGACCGCGCCCAGCGCGGCGAACGCAGTGGCCATTACCTGCGGACCGCCTATCATGATCAAGCTGACCCTGCCGGTGTTCAAAGATCTGGGCTTCCCCGCCGAGCGCATCTTCACCACCCTGGAAATGAAGATGAAGTGCGGTCTGGGCCAGTGCGGCCGCTGCAACATCGGGCCGTTCTATGTATGCAAGGATGGGCCGGTTTTCTCAGTCGCGCAGTTACAGCAACTGCCGCAGGAATTCTAGGAAGTCGGATCCGGAACTAACCACAGAGAGCACAGAGGACACAGAGGAGAAGAGTACACCTGCGGTGTCCTCCTCTCATCCGTCTCTGTGGAACTCTGTGACCTCTGTGGTGAAATAGCTGACTTTGATCGACGGTCCACGCGATGCTGTTTATAGTTCCAAACTGAGCCTGAACTGGTTCGGGTCGTCGGTCATGAACAGGTCGAGGTAGGGCGAGTAGGTCTGGACGCGAATCTCTTTCTTGCCGTAGTCGAACTCCAGCACCCGCAGATAGCCACTGCCACCGAGACTATCAAGCCACTGATAGTCAGACAGCATTTGGTGCACGGGCTTGCCGTCGGCCCGCAGACTGGTTAGCCGGGCAGCGCCGTTGTCGTGGCCACAGAAGACCAAGCGCACGTTCGAATTGGGCACGATCAGCTTCTGCCAGATCTGCTCTCCATCGTTGATGCCTTCCTTGGGCGTATAGTTGTAGACTTGGGGGATGAAAGACTGGGTTGTGCCGTAGGTCGCGTAGTCGTAGCGAGTCCCGTCCACGTACAGGTACGCGTGGGTGACGATGATCGCGGGCAGCGTCCAGTGGGCTTTCAACACCCCATCGGCCCAGGTCAGGACGGCGTCGCGTGGTCCGAATTCCAGGCCCAAGACCAGCCATTTCTGCGGCCCGATGTCGACCAGGGCGTAGTTGTTCTCGATCTGGCCCGCGGTCATGGTTCCCCCGATCCACGGCATGGTCGCGGGCGCGAAGTAGTTGTCGATCAGTCCCGCGCGCTTGTCGTCGGTGTCGTGGTTGCCAGGAACGATCACATAGGGCACAAGGCCATCCATGGCTCGCATAGACGAGTTGGCGACCGTCCACTGAGCCGGGTCGCCGGCGTTGTCGACTAAATCGCCCACGTGCAGCACCGCCGCGATGTTGCGCGCAGACTTCTGCGCGACGATCCAGCCGGTCTGGGCGGGGAAAATGTCGTGGTAGGTGGAAGAGTAGTATTGCGTGTCGGGCAACACGACAACCGTGAAGGCGTTTGGCGGGATGGGCCCCCAATCAGCGCCACCAGCGTCTGTGGAGTGATCGTCAGCGTCNNGTCGGGCAAGACGGAGTTCGCGTCAGCCTCGCCTTCCCCTGACGCGTCTGCATCGTCGTACTCGGGGCCAGCAGAGCTGCTGCCGCACCCGGCAACAAAGAGCACCAGCCAGGCCCCCGCCAGGCAGGCCGGAAGTCTTGGCAAAGAGCAAAGCATGGGATCGATTATGCGCATCTTCCTCGATCGTGCGAAACCGAATTTCAAGTGGGAGGCAGCAGTCCTTCGTGCGCCAGGAGCTGGCGCTTGCGGCGCAGGCCGGAAGAGTAGCCGCCCAGCTTGCCGCCCGCCGCAAGCACGCGATGGCACGGAATCAGAATGGGAAGTGGATTCGCTCCGACCGCCTGACCTACTGCCCGGCTGGCGCCTGGCAGGTGTAGTCTGCGCGCGATCTCACCGTAGGTCGTCGTAGTGCCCGGCCGGATGCGGGCGACTTGGCGCCACACCGCCTTCTGAAATGCAGTTCCGCGCGCCGCCAGCGGCGGCAAGGGCGGCAGCGGAGTATTGAGATGGGAACCCTGAGAGGGNNGATGGTGCGCCGCCGGCGAAGCCGGCGGGCTCCCCACGCGACCAGAAAAATAGGCACGCAGCCAGGCCGCGCCTTGGCGCAGGCACCGGCGTGCTTGATCGATCTCTGGTCCGCGGACGAGCGATGTAGGCAAAGGTAGGTCTGTCCAGCTCAGAGCCACCAGTCCGTCCACGCAGGCTTCGAGACGCAATGTGCCCATCGGCGAATCAACGAGTAAGCATGTGTGGAACATCGGACATCCAACTTGTCAAGACCATGTAAGCAATACATGTACCACATGAGGCTTTTGCCTTCCCCGGCGCATCTCCCGATGCTATCAAGAAGGGACACAAGCTACCGAGCGTTGAAGCAAAGGGCACGCCACTAGCCAGAAGAGTAATGACGCGATGTCCATGGAGATCAAGCAGCACCTGAAGCTGTCGCAGCAGCTCGTGATGACGCCTCAGCTACAGCAGGCCATCAAGCTGCTGCAGCTTTCGCGGGTCGAGCTGGTCGACGTGGTTCGCGAGGAGCTGCTCGAGAATCCGGTGTTGGAAGACTCGGTCGAGATTGCTGCGGAACAACAGAAGCCTGCCCCGTCGTCGAGCGAGGCAACCTCGGCCGGGGCGCCGGAAGTCGACGCCGAACGCGTCGGCGAGACCGAGATTCTGGTGGCGAGAGCTTCCGAGGACAAGATCGACACCACGACCGAGGTCAAGCCCGACGCCCGCTCTGGGGACGCGGTTGCGGATTTCGACTGGGACACCTATCTCGAGTCCCAGTCGAATGCCCCGCCCATGCCGACCTACCGGCCCAACACCGAGGATCTTCCTTCCTTGGAGGCCACGCTCACCCGGGGCACTTCGCTCTTCGACCATCTCGAGTGGCAGCTCAAATTGTCGCGTGATTTTGCCGCAGATGAGGAAGGCGTCGCGCTGCTAATCATCGGGAACCTTACGCCCGACGGATATCTGGACGCTCCCCTAGACGAGATCGCCGAGGAGGCGGGCGTGGGGGTGGAACACGCGGAAGAGATCTTGCGGCGGGTTCAGGAATTCGATCCACCGGGCGTGGCCGCGCGCAATCTGCAGGAGTGCCTGCTTATCCAGGCCCGCTACATCGGCGCCGACGACGATGTGCTGGTGGGCATGATCACCCGACATCTGGGGAACCTCGAAAAGAAGAACTACGCGGTCATAGCCAAGGATCTGAATCAACCGCTGGACGAGATCTACGAAGCAGCCAAGGTGGTGATGGGCCTCGATCCCAAGCCGGGCAGCGCGTACACCGACGAGGAACCGACCTATATCACGCCCGACGTCTACATCCAGAAGGTCGGGGAGAAGTACTTCGTGGTGGCCAACGACGACGGTCTTCCCAAGCTCAAGATCTCCGATTTCTACCGCATAGCGCTCTCCAAGGGGCCTAAGGCGCGCGAGTACATCCAGGAACGCCTGCGCAGTGCCCAGTGGCTGATCCGGTCCATCCAGCAACGCCAGCGCACCATCGTGCGCGTCACCGAGTCCATCTTGAAGTTCCAGCGTGACTTTTTTGAAAAGGGTGCGGCTTTTCTCAAGCCGCTCATCTTGCGCGACGTGGCCGAGGACATCGGCATGCACGAATCGACCGTGTCTCGGGTCACCACCAACAAATACGTCCACACCCCGCAGGGTATCTTCGAGTTGAAGTACTTCTTCAACTCGGGAATCACCCGCAGTGACGGTGATGACCTGGCATCTGAGGCGGTCAAACTCAAAATCAAACAGATCATCGAAAGCGAGGACGTCAAGCGCCCACACTCGGACCAGCGCATTGTCGAACTTCTTGGCAGCCAGAACATCGAGATCGCTCGCCGCACGGTCGCCAAGTATCGCGAGCAGTTGAGGATACTTTCCAGCAGCAAGCGCCGGCAGGTCTTCTAGACCCTGCAGTCACGGCCAAACCCGAACCCCCTTGGATGGAGGCACATTGCATGCAGATTTCTACGACGTTCCGCCACATGGAGGCGTCCCCGGCGGTGAGAGAGTACGCGGAAGAACGCCTGGACAAGATTCGCAAGTACTTCCAACGTGAGCTTCTGGCAGCCCACGCGACCTTCTCTGTCGAACGCAACCACAACCACACCGCCGAGTTTTCCTTGACCCTGCCCAACGGCATCGTCTTGCAGGCGCGTGAGACGACCGAGGATATGTACTCGTCGGTGGATTTGGCGGCGGCGCGTATTGAGCGCCAGGTGCGCAAGTGGAAGGAGAAGATTCGCACGCACAAGCCGCATGGCGGGCCCAGCTTCTCTATCCGTCAGGCAGTGATCTCGTCCGAGTCGTTCGAGCCCCGGTCAGGCGACGAGGGCGAGGCCGACAAGGGCAAAGGGATGGCGAGCAACGTGCACGTGGTGCGCGAGCGGACCCTGGAAGTGCGCAACTTGGCAGTCGAGGACGCCGCAATGCAGCTTAACCTGATGGAAAAAGAGTTCTTGGTGTTCACGGATGTGGACACCAAGACCATTTCAGTCATATATCGCCGCAAGGATGGCAATTACGGTCTTATCGAGACTGGAGCCTCTGCTCCCGGAACCTAAGATTGGAAATAGTCCCCGGACTGCCGGAGCGCCGATGAAGGTCGCTGATTTTCTTCACTCGAACTGCATCATCCCGACGTTGCGAGGGACCAGTAAGAGCGAAGTTCTTACCGAACTGGCGCAACACCTGGCCAAAGTGCAGCCCGGGATCGATGCTGTGGCGCTGGGACGTGCGCTTGAGGAACGAGAACTGCTTGCCTCGACCGCGATCGGGGATGGCATCGCCATTCCGCATGGCAAACTGGACACGGTGGACAGCCTGATGGGCGTGCTGGGACGTTCGGTGCCGGGGCTGGATTTCGATTCCATAGACGGCAAGGCCACCCATCTGGTGTTCATGCTGGTGGCGCCCACGGCCTCCATCGGGGTTCATCTGAAGGCGCTGGCGCGCCTGTCGCGGCTGTTTCGCGACGCGGTTTTTCGTCAGCGCCTGATTGATGCGCCTGATGGGGATACGATGTTCAAGATCATTGAAGAAGAGGACGCCAAGTATTGAACGCCCCCACCGCGCTGTCATCCACGCTGACGGTGCGCTCTCTGCTGAGCGAGGGCGCGGGGCTTAGACTAGTTCTGCTGGCGGGTGAGGCGGGGCTGGGCCGTCGCATTGCCGTCAACCGCGTGCAGAAGCCGGGGCTCGCGCTGGCGGGCTTCGTGCGCCAAGTGCAGCCGGAGCGGGTTCAGATCCTGGGCGCCACCGAGTTGTCCTACCTGGCCAGCTTGCCGCCCCAGGAGGCGCGCCACGGCATAGAGACCTTCATGGCCATCGAGCCCGCCTGTATCATCATCACCAAGGGGCTCGATGTTCCGGTTGAGTTGTTCGACGCGGCCAACCGCCTGGGCGTGCCGCTGCTGCGCACACCGCTGCGTTCCTCGGCCGCGATCGAGGCGATTCAGTCCTTCATCGAACGCGAGCTGGCGCCCTCGGCGAGCATCCACGGTGTGCTCATGGATGTCCTCGGCATCGGCATCCTGCTCATGGGCAAGAGCGGCGTGGGCAAGTCCGAAGCGGCGCTGGAATTGGTCATGCGCGGGCACCGACTGGTGGCGGACGATCTGGTCGAGGTGCGCCGCACGTCGCACAACATTCTCGTGGGCTGGGCGGCCGAGCTGATCAAGCACCACATGGAGGTGCGCGGGGTAGGCATCATCAACATCAAGGATATGTTCGGCGTGGCAGCGGTACGCGACGAGAAGAAGATCGAGTTGGTGGTGGAGCTGGTACGCTGGGAGGACGCGGAATCCGCTGACCGAATCGGACTCGACGATCAAACACACCTGATTCTCGACGTGTCAGTGCCGCTTCTGCGCATCCCAGTGAGCCCGGGACGCAACGTGAGTTCATTGGTAGAGGTGGCGGCGCGCAATCGTTTGCTGCAGCAGCGGGGCCACCATTCTGCGCGCGAGTTTCAGGAGAGATTGGACCAGGCCCTGGCCGATGCGCAGCAACGGCGCTTCCGCGACGACGTGGAGTGAGTGATGAAGCTGGTCGTCATCACCGGCGTCTCGGGTGCGGGCAAGAGCACGGCCAAGAGCGCGTTGGAAGACCTGGGCTTCTACTGCGTCGACAATCTGCCCATGACCCTCATGCCGCGCTTTATCGAGCTTTTGGCCGGGCGGGAAGAGGTGACGCGCGCGGGGTTGGTGGTGGATGCGCGCAGCGGGGAGTTTCTCGCCGATTCCGCGCGCGTGCTGTCCGACCTGCGGGACGCTGGGCACTCCATCGAGGTGCTCTTTCTGGACGCGCCTGACCAGGTGCTGCTGCGGCGTTTTTCCGAAACCCGGCGCCGCCATCCTCTGTCGGGAACCGACATCCGCGCCGGGATCCAGGCCGAGCGCATGCACCTGGCCGCGCTTCGGCAAGAAGCCACTACGGTAATCGACACGGCTGAGCTTACCGTGCACGGGCTGCGCGCGATGGTGCTGGGCCGCTACGGCCGGGCCGAGGGCAACCTGTCGGTGACCATGGAGTCGTTCGGTTTCAAGTACGGTTTGCCCAGCGAGGCCGACATCGTGCTCGATGTTCGCTTTCTGCCCAATCCTTTCTTCGTCGCCGCACTTTCCCCGCTTTCGGGTGAGGACGAGAGCGTGCGCAGGTTCGTTCTCGACAACCCGGAGACGCAGATTTTCCTGACCAAAGCCGAGGAACTGCTAGCGCTTTGTATTGCCGCGTTCGAACGTGAAGGCAAGACCTACGCGACCGTGGCCATTGGCTGCACCGGTGGCCGCCATCGCTCGGTTGTCGTCGCGGCCGAGCTGGCCCGTCGCCTGCAGGCCTTTCAAGTGGAGGTCCGGCACCGAGACGTTGGGCGCGGTCGCCCAGCGCTGCCCGAGGCGCGCAGCTAGCGGTCGAGTCATATGCGCTGGGTTACAACAACATCGCGTTCGTACCCAAACCGGGTACAATGAATGGAGCAGCATGTCCACCCCGCCAACTAGGACGCTCAAGCCGATGGTGGGAGTCGTCGTAGTCTCCCACGAGCAGGTGGCTTTCTCCATGCTCGAAGCGGCCCGCCGGGTGGTCGGCACCTTGCCCGGGGTCAAAGTGGCCTGCGCGTCAGCCGGAGACGACAGCGCGGCAATCACCCAACGGGTGGCGCAGGCTTGCGGCGAGGTCGATGACGGCGCCGGTGTGCTGATCATGGTGGATGTCTATGGCTCGACGCCGTTTCACGTGGCCATGTCGATGCTGGACGGGACCGGGGCGGCCGAGGTGTTGTGCGGCGTGAACCTGCCCATGCTGCTCAAGCTGGCCACGATCGATCGCACGCGCCTTTCGCCTGGGGAGATGGCCCTGGAACTGTGCGAGTGTGGCCGGCGCGCGATTCGGATTGGCTCGGAGTTGACCGGCAAGATCGTCGTGGGAGGTATACGCTGACGTGGGGGATGGTAGCCAGGCGCAACGCTCGGTCAAAATACGCAATCGCCTGGGCATGCACGCACGCGCCGCGGTCAAGTTCGTGCAACTCGCCAACCACTTCGAGTGCGAGATCAATGTGCTCAAGGATGGCACGCAGGTCAACGGCAAGAGCATCATGGGTCTGCTTACCCTGGTTGCCGCCTGGGGCACCGAGGTGATCGTCGCGGCCAACGGAGTCGACGCGGACCAGGCGGTGGATGCGCTGGTGGCGCTGGTGGGCGACGGTTTCGGCGAAGGGGTGGTGGATGCTTAGGCTGGCGGGCGTGGGCGCCTCCCCGGGCATTGCCATGGGGGTGGCGCATTTTCTCGGCGGCCGGGTGGAGGTGCAAGAGCGCCGCATTTTCACCGACGAGGTGGCCAACGAGCTGCGTCGCTTCGAAGATGCCATAGGCCGCAGTGATGCGCAGCTGCGGCGCATTCAGCAGCAGATTGCCGAGCAGGAGGGTGACGGTCAGGAGTATCGCATCCTCGAGGCGCACCGGATGATGTTGGCCGATGTGCACTTGGTCGAGGAGACGCGCCGGATCATCGGCTCAGACCAGGTGTCGGCCGAGTGGGCGTTGCGGCGGGCACTGGACCAGATCCAGGCGGTGTTCGCGCGGATTGAAGATGCCTACTTCCGCGAGCGGCGCAGCGACATCGACATGATCGGCGAGCGCATCTTGCGCAATCTGCTGGGCATGACGCCTCCCGGGCATGAGGGCGTGCCCAAGGGCGCGGTGGTGTTTGCCCACGATCTCTCGCCGGCCGACGTGACCCAGCTCGGCCGTGCCGGCGTCAGTGGCTTTTTCACCGAGGGCGGCGGCAAGACCTCGCACTCGGCCCTGGTGGCGCGCGCACTGGGCCTGCCACTCGTCGCAGGTGTGCAGGGCTTCATCAAGCACATCCGCACCGGGATGACCGTGATCGTGGACGGCGGCCGTGGCGAAGTCATCTTGGAACCAGACTTCGAGGTGCAAGGCCGCTACGCTGACCGGGCCGCGCGCGATCTGGTGCAGGCCGAACGCCTGGCCCGGGCCCGGGAGGCACCCGCCATCTCGCTCGATGGTGAGCGGGTGCACCTGGCTGCCAACGTGGAATTATTGGAGGAAGTGCCCATCTCGGTCGAGTTAGGCGCGGACGGGATCGGGCTGTTTCGCACCGAATTCTTGTATCTAGAACGCAGCACCCTGCCCACTGAGGAGGAGCAGTACCAGCATGCGCTGGCCGCCCTGCGGGCCATGGATGGCCGTGACGTTTGCTTTCGCACCTTGGATCTGGGCGGAGACAAGCTGCCCACCTCGGTGCGCATTCCGGCGGGGAACAATCCCGCGCTCGGCCTGCGCTCGATCCGCTATTCGTTGTGGCGGCGCGACGTTTTCAAGTTGCAGCTGCGCGCCTTCTACCGGGCTGCCGCGGTGGGCCCGCTGCGCATCATGTTCCCGCTGATTTCCGGCGTGGCCGAACTGCGCACGGTACGTGAGTTGTGCTCCGATGTTTGTGCGGAACTCCAGCGCGATGGGCTGGAGCACAATCCCGAGGTCCCGCTTGGCGTGATGATCGAGACACCCAGCGCGGCGGTCATCGCCGACCTGTTGGTCGAGGAGTGCGATTTCCTCTCCATCGGCACCAACGACCTGATCCAGTACGCGCTGGCGGCTGACCGCCAAGACGAGCACGTGGGCTATCTCTACCACCCGCTGCACCCGGCCATCCTGCGCCTGGTAAGGACGGTGGTCGGGGCAGCCAAGCGTGCTGGCAAGCCGGTGTCCATGTGCGGGGACATGGCCGGCGACCCGCGCTTCTGCTGGGTTCTGCTCGGGCTCGGGCTGCGCTCACTCTCGATGGCGCCGCGCCAGATACCCATCGTCAAGTCCATCGTGCGCGCCTCGCGCATCGCCGCGGCGGAGAAGCTGACCGAGGAAATCCTGCGCCTGCGCACCGAGGACGAAGTGGAGGAAGCGGTCAATCGCGTGATGAAGGAGCGCTTCCCCATCGAGTTCACCGAAGAGACGTCGTAGGCAACTTCACCGCACCGCACTCATTCGCCGCTCGACGGTTCTTCCGCTAGACTGCGCGGTCATCGGCCGCCCATGTTGCCTGTACGTTGCGCGTTGCTTCTTATCCTCTTGGTCGCTGCCGGGTGCCTGCAGCCCGGGTCCAAGCCCGAGGGGCATAAACTCTTTTCCGGCCGCAATATAGGCGGAATCGGTTTTGTCTCGCTCGCGGACGAGACTGACCCGAACACGCAGGTCACCTGGGTTTCCTTCAATCAACGCACGGCCCCGGCGGTCCCGCCCAAGGGCGCGGTATCCGACCTGTGGCTCGCGTCCTGGGATGGAACCCAGCAGCGGCAGGTCGTCCAAAATCTGTCGAGCAATTGGGGCTTGGCCGGGACAGGGGGGTCGTTGTTCGCTATGGTCGATGAGCAGCAGGTGGGAAGCGGGGCAGGGCAGGGGGAATGGGTCGCCACCCTGGTGCGCATCGATTCGTACTATCACGCCAACCTGAGATTCGAGAATCTGTCCACCTTCACCCTCGGTCCATCCGACAGCCGCTTGCTCTACCGCAAGGTCCCGGGAGGCAACGAAACCCCAGGTTTGTTTCTGTGGGACGAGGTCCAGGGCGAGTTCCGCCTGGGGGATCTGGCGCAGGTCTACCAGTTCGACGCGCAGATCGCTGGTAGCGGTGCGGTCTACTTTGTCATGGGCAGCGATCAAGTCTTGAGCCGGCTCGGCAGCCCGACCGGCACCAAAGAGGACCTGCACGCCCACGTCAACAGCTTCAGTCTTCGCTACGATGAGAAGTATGCCGCGCTTTCTCTCTCCACCGGCACGACCGTGGTGCTCGACCTGCAGTCGGGCAAAGACATCCCCCTGGCGCTTCCCAATCCCTGCGGCGGGCTCGGGTTCGCAGACCCAAACCTGGCTACCTACCAGCAATGTGCCGTCGCCGGTGCGCCCGCCGAGTTGCACGCCTTGGATCTGACGACCGGCACGGACACCTTCGTGACCTTGCCGGCCCCGCTGGTCAACCTGGCGGGCTCCCCGACGCCGCGACCGCAGAGCGACGAAACCTTGTATCTCGACAGCCAGGGCCATGGCGTGTTTGTCGGCCAGAACGACCAGAAGGTGCGGCGGGTCGTGCCGGTGCCAATGCTCTTCCCGCAATTCTCGTCCGACGGCCAGTATCTTCTCTACGTCGACCAGCGGCCCGCGACCCAGGCCGACCCGTATCCGCACGGACCGCTGATGGTTCAGGACTCCGACCTGGTCAACCCACCCCGCCAACTTTCGACCCCGGGCATGACCCTCGAGGCGGACAGGCCCAGCTTCTTCCCCATCGACGCCCCGAGCATCGATGGCGGCCCAAGCTACAGCTTCGTCTTCTGGGGCTATCTTGTGCGCGGCGACTATGATCTTTACTTCGCCAATCACGAGACCGGCGAGCTGAAGGTGGTGGCCAGGTCGATTGGAAACGTGTCGGTGGACTCGCAGAGGATCTTCGGTACGGTCAACGAATCGGCGCAGGACTTGGTGGGTGACCTGGTAGTGCAGGACGTGCGGGACAGCGGCGGCCGCACCCTGGCGCACGCGGTGGGCGAGGCCACGGCGTGGTCCGAACCGAACACGCAGAAGACGCTGGTAGGGTATGTGGTGCGCGGTCGCGTGGCCTCTGATCACGACGGTCTGTGGGGCACTTTCATGGATCTACCTGGCCAGGATGGGGGCCACTAACGTGACCGGATCGATCCTAGCCGCGGTATTGGTGGCGGTCGCCATGGATGCTGGTGCCGATGCCGGGGCAGAGGACGCTCGTGCAACGACCGAGGTGGAAGCCGCAGACGCGCGAGCGCCCTCAGACACCGGGGTTGAGGCTCGCGTGTCCACCGATGCCGAGCCACTTGTCTCGACGCCGGTGCTGAGCGGTCGCGTTCTGGCGCGCGGCACGCGCGAGCCACTGGTGGGCGCGCAGGTGCGCGTGATCCTGGGCGACGGCGTGGCCCATGACACCGAAACTGATGAAAGCGGTGGCTTCACCCTGAATGTGCGATCCGGCTCGTGTGAAATACGGGTCCGCTATCCCGGCTTTGAGCCCTTCTCCCGAAGTTTCAATGTGGGAGAGCGTGGCACCAGCGACCTCACCTTGCGTCTGCAGCCGCGGTTGACCGGCGACCGCTACGAAACCGTGGTGAGCGCCGCGCCCGAACGCGCACCTGCGCTTCCCGTGCGACGCGAGGAACTGACCCACACTCCGGGCGCGTTCGGCGACCCATTTCGCGTGGTGGAATCGCTGCCCGGTGTGGTGCAGGCGCTGTGGCCTTTGCCCATTTACGCCATTCGCGGCGCCAATCCCGGCAACACCGGTTTCTTCATTGACGGCGTGCGGGCGCCGGCGCTGTTCCATTTCGCGCTGGGGCCGTCGGTTGTCCACCCCTTCTTTCTCGACGAGATGCAATTCTATCCCGGCGGCTATCCCGTTGAATATGGCCGCTACGTTTCGGGTATTGTCACTGCGCGCACGACCGCGCCCGCCACCGATCGCCCGCATGTCTCGGCCGACGTGCGCCTTTTCGACGCGGGCGGGATTGTGGCCGCGCCCTTCGATAACGGACGTGGCACCGTCGCCCTGGCGGGGCGCTATTCCTACACCGGCTTGTTGCTTTCCGCGTTTTCCAGCGAGTACAGCCTGGACTACTGGGACTACCAGCTTCGCATCGAGCACCGCTTGGGTCCGGGGCGGTTGACCCTATTCGCCTTCGGCTCCGGCGATAGCCTGCAGCAGAGGAACCCGGAAGCGTCTTCGGTGCCCTCGGCGATTCAGCCTGGTCTGGCCCAGCTCATGTTCCATCGCGTGCAATTGCGCTGGGACGGCGGTGTGCTGGGCGGACACCTGCTGGCCAGCGCGCTGGTCGGCCTGGACGATTCCACGGTCAGCAATACCCAGCTGTTCGATCTGCCCATCAGCAGCCGGATGCTGATGGCCGCACCCCGCCTGGGGCTGCGCTGGAGCCTCGGGCGCTGGGCGGATCTGGAAGTCGGCGGCGACGCGGAGGCGCAGCACTTTCGGCCGCGATCCGATTTGTCGTCTTTGGGCGGGGGACTGGGCAACTACTACCAGACCGACTTGTTCCGCGACCGAAGCGCGCTGCAGGCCGGCGGCTATGTGGGTCTGACGGTCAAGGCAGGCGACAGATTGCGGGTGACGCCCGGCCTGCGCTATGACGGCTACTTCGAGGAAAACACCCAGAAGGGCGCACTCAGCCCGCGCCTCTCGCTTCGCTATCGGCTGGCGGGCGAGACCTGGCTGAAAGGCCATGTGGGGCAGTTCTCCCAGATGCCTTCCCTGCCGGTGGGGGTGCCAGGATTCGAAGGATTCGGTCTGCGAAGCTACGGGCTGCAACAATCGCGGCAGGGCAGCCTGGGCGTGGAAACTGGCATCGGCGCGCGCGATGGAGTTGACCTTTCGCTCGACGCTGCGGTTTTCTACCAGCGCTTGCACGTGACCGACGTAAGCAGCTTGATCAGCCTCGATCCACAGGCGCGCGACTTTCTTGAACTGCGCCAAGGCGAAAGCTACGGCTTCGAAATCATGGTTCGTCGGCCCATGCGCCACCGCCTGTATGGATGGCTGTCCTACACCATCTCGCGCTCGCTGCGCGTGGTGGACGGCGTGATCGCGCCGTCGGACTGGGACCAGCTCCATGTGCTGAACCTGGTGACGGGCTATCGGATGCCCCGCGGCTTTGCGGTTTCGGGGCGATTCCACTACAACAGCGGCCGTCCCTTTGAAATCTACGACACCGGATTCTCGAAGACCACTTTCCAGTGGGCTGACTACCAGCGCCTCCCTGCCTTTGTCCAGCTTGATCTACGCGGCGACAAGCGCTTCGTCTTTGACCACTACCTGATGGATGTTTACTTGGAGTTGGTCAACGCCACCATGAGCCGCGAGGTGTTCAATGAGAAGATGCAAAATGGCGTCTTGGTCCAGCAGGCCTACCGGCTGATACTGCCGTCGGCCGGCGTGCACATCGAGTGGTAGCTAGGAGCCTGTTGCGGATAGCCTCCAGGCGTCGCGTGGCGGGCGGAGCCGGGCCGTCTGCTGCGTCGCCGCTCGCTTGAATACGTCCAGTATTCGGCGCTTCGCTGCTCCTTGCATCCGGCCCGGCTGCGCTCCGCCACGCTCGGTCCGGCTATCCGCAACAGGCTCCTAGCGGCGGTACCCCAACCCACGAGGTGACTACGGCCGGCGCGGGTGTATCATCGTGTCCATGAAAACCACAAGAGTAACTCTGCGTATCGCTGCTCTGCTGGCCGTGCTGGTGGCGGGGGAAGCGGCGCACGCGGACGATGCGGCCGTGCACTACAACATGGGATTGCAGCTCAAGCGGCAGGGCAAGCCCGCAGACGCCATAGCTGAGATCAAGCAGGCCCTCCAGTTGCGCCCGAACTATGCCGCGGCCTGGTTCACCCTGGGGACCTTGTACCGCACCGAGGGAGACCTCGAAAATGCGGCGCAGGCCCTGCAGAAGGCGATCAAGCTTGAACCCACCGATGGGAATTCGTACGCCAACCTGGGCGCGATCTATGCGCGGCAGAAGAAATGGAACGAGGCCATTACGGCGTTGCAACATGCGGTGATCCTCCTCCCCGACGACTACGAAGCCCAGACCAGCCTGGGCACAGCCCTGCGCCAGATTGGCGACTATCCCAAAGCCATTCCGCACCTGCGCAAAGCGACCGAGATCAAGCCGGGTGACCCGCTGGGCTGGTCCAACCTGGGCGTGGCTTTGGCCAAGATCGACGATCGGGAAGGGTCCGTGGCGGCGCTGAAGAAGGCGATTGAGCTGGACCCGAAGAACGGGCAGACCCATCTCAATCTCGCGGTGGCGTACCGCCGGCAGAAGAAGACCGACGAAGCCATCGGCGAGTACGAGACGGCGGTCTCGCTCGATCCGGGGCTTGCGGGTGGCTACTACGATCTCGGTCTGCTCTATTCGCAGGACCGGCGCTATGACGACGCCATGACCGCCTTCAAGAAGTACCTGGCCTCCAGCGAGCACCTGGACCCCGGATCGCGGCGCGATGCCGAGGAGCGAATCAAGTCGCTGGAAGGCGCGGTGAAGAAGAAGTAGTTGGCGGCGCTGGTGTCGCCAGCCCCGGTCGCGTGAAGAAGGTTGTCTGCGCCCACCGGCGCCAGGCCGGACGGCGGTGCCCGGGATTTCGTGGCATCATCCCGAGCGATTAATGGACAGAAGGAAGAAGGGCTCGCGCTCATCGGGCAAGGCCAACTCGCCCGCGGGAAGGGTCATGGCCCGACCCAATCGTGCTCTGACGATCGCTGACGAGGCTGGGGAGCCGATGGCGCGGCCCTGGCTCGCGCCACTGGTCTCGTTCGTTGTCTTGTTGGCCCTCTACCTCGCGACCCTCGCCCCCTCGGTGGTGGGCGGCGACAGCGGCGAGCTCACCGCCACTTCGGTCTTGGGTGGCGTGCCCCACCCACCCGGCTTTCCCGTATTTGCAATCCTGGCCCGCCTCTTCGCCGCGCTGCCGTTTGGTCCGTCCGTCGCCTGGCGCGTGAATCTCCTGTCCGCGGTTTCGACTGCGGCGGCAGCGGGGTTGCTTTGTGCCGTCGTCCAACGCTTGTCCGCCAGTGTGGCGGCCGGGTTCTTGGCCGCGGCTTTGTTCGGCACCAATCCGATTGTGTGGCACAACGCCACTGCGGCCGAGGTCTTCGGCCTCAATGCATTCTTTGTTGCCTTGGCCCTCTGGCTTTGGCAGCGCATCGAGCGTAAGCCCACTTCGCGCAAGGTGTTCGCTCTTTGTCTCGCCAGTGGGTTGGCGATGGGCAACCACCACACGTTCGTCTTCGTGGGCGGCCCTTTGCTGCTGCGCTCGTTGTGGGTAGCTCGCTATCAACTCCGCGGTCGCGGCGTCGCCGCGGCGCTTGGCTGTGGGTTGCTCGGCCTGCTTCCCTACGCCTACCTCATGATCGCCTCATCTTCGCGCGCCCCCTTGTCGTGGGGGGACCAGACGACGATAGACGGTTTGCTGGCCCACTTTCTCCGTCGCGACTACGGCACGTTCAGCCTGGGAAGAGCCAATGGAGAGTCGCTGATGTTCCTCGAGTCTGGCACGTTCTTCCCGACACTCTATCAAATGCTGGGTGGCTCACTGCGCCGCCTGCTGTTCGTCGGTCCGTTGCTCGCCGTGACCGGCCTGCTGTGGCCGGCGCGCCGCCGCCGGCAGCGCGCCGCCACGCGCATCGTTCTTGCTATCTTCCTCGGCTACGCGCTTCTCTTCGCTGGATTGTCCAACCTGTCGACGGCACAGGCGCTCTATCGCACGGTGCTTTCGCGCTTCTTCGTCCAGTCTGATCTGTTGCTCGCCTGTGCGGCTGGCCTGGGGTTTGCCGCGCTCGTGAGTCGCGTCCGAGAGCGCGGGCTCTGGCTACGCTGGCTGCCAGGCTTGGTGTCTTCGCTATGCCTACTGACGCTTGTTGCAGGCGTTGCGAGCAACGCCCACGCCAATCAGCGCCACAACACCGTGATTCGCGATTTCGTGGCGGCGGCGTTTGCGGCGGCTCCGCCGAACGCCATCGTGGTCACGATGGGTGACCACGTCACCGGCGCGGTGTTCTACCTGCACGATGTCGAGAAACTGCGTCCCGACACTATTCACCTCGATCGCAATTTGCTGGCGGCCCCTTGGTACTGCCAGCGGGTGGCCCGCCGGTACCCAGATCTCGTGCTGCCCGAGGGAGGGTATCATCCTGGCGGCTGGACCATGCGACAGCTCATGCTGGCCAACCCGCTCCGGCCTTTGGTGATCGTGGATCACCTGGATTCCTGGGACGAGAGTTGGAAGGATGGTTTCAAGCTGACCCCTACCGGTCTCACCCATGCTCTGATTCCAGCGGCCAGTTTTCCTTCGTTCGCAGAGTGGGCGGCACGGGATGCCAAGGCCGCCGCCGTTTTTGATCCGATGACGGGCCTGCGGTATCCGCCTGGATCATGGGAGCGCTTGGTGGGCGAATTGGCACTGAACAACCAGGCGCAGCGTGCTCAGCTCGCGCTGAGCTACAGTCAAGAAATGGGCAACGCTGAAGCTCCGGCACGGCTCGGGGTCAGGCTGCTTGAGGACGTGGTGCGCTCGGTTGGAGGTTGGAAAGATCTTGGCATCGCGGGCGCAACCGGGGTCTTTCCCCTCGCTGCCCACCCGACGGTCCTGAAGAGCCTCGGTGTCGGCTATGACATCTTGTCGAAAAATGACCCCACCTTCGTCGCGCGCGCCACGAAGGCTTTCGATCTGTATGTCCAGACTGCTCCTGCCGACGATCCGGATCTTCCCGCGGTGCGGGCACGCCTGCTCCGACTACGAGGCAACCCACCGGCGGCG
The DNA here is from genome assembly GCA_003158455.1 of Myxococcales bacterium. Lineage (GTDB taxonomy): Bacteria > Myxococcota_A > Polyangia > Fen-1088 > Fen-1088 > Fen-1137. The sequence continues at coordinate 20,724 of PMJO01000097.1, forward strand.
GGGAACTAGGGGGTGTCCGACACCCCCTAGCCAGGATCTCGCGGAGCGCATCCACGGTCCACGACATGCTGGTTGGCTACTTGGGCTCGCATGCCTTCACTTCAACCGTGCGACTGCCGGGTGGGCCGTAGCGTTTGACCACTCCCAGTTCGGGCCAAAGCGGGTTCTTGCGTAGGATCGCCAGTACCGGTGCCTCCAGAGCGTCGGCGTCGGCGCCGTAGACACCAACATCGGGCCTCCGGTCAAGCGCGGATTCCTCGCCTAGATGCACGCGCGGGTTTCCCGCCAGTACGGCACCTGCCAGTTGCGATTTCAGCCCTTCCAGGGCCAGTTCTCGACTGTCAGCTGCCTCGCGCTGGGCGGGCGACCGGCAAGTCCGCACCACAATAGCTTGATCAAAAAATTGCCCTTCGAACGACTGGGGTGCCTCCCAGGGCTCGAGCTGCGCCGGCGATTTCGGCGCCCGCTGGAACCATTTGGGCGGCACGTCCAGGATCACCGCCCCGCGGTCCACCAGCCCGAGGACCAGCCGGCCGTCGGGCGCCTCGGCCATGGCCACCACGTCGGCCTCGGCCAAGGCCGGCACGGCCGGGTGAAGCGGCCGGGCCGCGCTTTCGCTCTCTAGCAGCCACAGCCCGCGCCCCGCCAGCCACACCCGCTTCGATTGATCCCGCATGACGATGCCGACCTCGTTGTCCAGCCCGCTGGGAGCGAGGGTCTGGCAGCTCCCCCAGCGCAGGTCGTAGAGGCACAGTCCTTGGTTGGTGGCGAGCAGCAAGCGGCCCTTGCTCCAGGCCAGCGCGTCTCGGATTTGCACGCGCACGCCGTTGATCGCTACCGGCAGATCGTTGATGAGTGGCACGCCCCCTGCCTCGTTTAGATCAAGACGGGCCATGGCCCAGGCAAATGTGGCAAACGGCAGGCCGATCCAGGGCGGGCCGACACCCTGCACGAAGCGCAGCGGTTCACCCACCGCTGACTTGACCGACAAGATTCCCGCTTGCGTGTCGAGCCCGCTGCCCGAGCCAGCCAAGGCGCCGTGAGTGGAAGAGGGCATGCCCATCACCATGCGCCACTTTCCCGCCGAGAAATTCCACAGTCCCTCATTGTCGACGTTCCACAGTTGCTTGTCCGGGGTGGCGAAGGTGTCGTCGGGCTCCAGCGCGAGGTCTTCCTGGCTTGCAACCTTGAAGCCGCCGCCTATCCACTGGCCGGTGACAAAGGTGTCCTTCAACCCATGGATATGGCCGTTGTAGTAACGGGGCGTCCCGGCCTTGGCTACGATGATGTTGGTCTTGTCGTCGACGGGAATGCTCACCAGCGCGGCCCACACGCGCTCCTCGCCTTCGTTTCGCGCAGCTCCCATCAAGTCGCGCGGCGGCACCACGGTTTCGGGCACCGCCCGCCATGTCCCACGCGAATACAGCAAAGGCCCGCCGTGGCCGTAGAAGGCCAAGCCATCGCCCATGCGCACGATCTCGGTGGGGAGCGAGACAGAGTTTTGTCCGTCGAGCAAATGTCGATGCGTGCTGTTGGCGGTGATGTCGAGAAAACCGCCGCGGGCCAGAGTCAGGATAACCCGGTCACCGTCGCAATGGGCGCGGCCGACTGCGCGCAGGTCTCCCCTGGCGCCGTGCTGGACGTTGAAGCCCACCGACCCCATGGGCTTCCATTGCTTGACCTTGGTGTCGACCTGCACCACATCCTGGGCTGACACCACGATGGCGCCGGCCCCGCCCGGCGCGGCCAGGATCTGCGCGATGGGTGAATCCGGTGCCCCCGCCGGGACCTTCGCCCGATCGGAGCTTGCGGACCAGAGCGTGACCGCTTTCCCCCCGGCATCGACCCGGACGATGAAGCTGGCAGGGCCCGCCGGCCGAGTGGTGCCGCCGAAAGCCCAGATCTGACCGTCGGCAAGTTCGCTTGTACCATGCAGGCCATCCCAGCCATCTTTGGCCGGGATATCCTTCATGGTGCCCGCCTGAAGATCGATGACTTGCAGCTTGGCTCCGCGGTCGTCGCGACCGCTCGCAACCCAAAGGCGATCCTTGCTGTCGAGGAAGAAGCTCTTCGGCGCATCAAGGGGGTATTCTCGCCCGTTGGCCAGGTCCTTGAGTTTGTGCGCGAATCCTCGGCCCGAGCTCGACCCATAGGGAACCCGGCACGGGTTGCTGGTGGCGACCAGCAGGCCAGCCTTTCGGTGGCCGATCCATTCCGGGCGCCCGCTTACCTCACCGACTTCAGTCAGGGAAAGGTCGGCCAGACTGACCCGCACGATCGCCCCATTGGCCAGGGCGGCATAGCTGCTGTTTTCGTCGCCCGGGCCGATGCAGACGAAGCTTCGTCGTGCCTGCCGTTCGCTTATCAAGCCGAAGGTCGCGCGATCAAACAGCAGCAGGTTTCCGGCACGGCCCAGGGCGAGCAGCCGATCCCCCACCAAGATACTGTCGCGCAGGGCATTCCGATCTGCGTGGTACTCAATCCCGAGGGTGGTGGACTTGCGCGCGCCGGCACGACCGCCCCGGCCTGCCCCGGCGGCCTCCTCTCGCATGTCCACCGATCGGTAGGCCAGCAGAAAGGCGCCACCGGCCAAGAGCGCGGAGCCCGCCACCAGTCCGACCAGAAGAGCACGACGGACCCGCGATCGGACTGGAGCGGGGAATTGGCCCGAATCACGAAGGGACGCAGGGCCGCTGGCTTTCGGAGCAGGGGCAAGCGGCGGGCGGTCGGTCGCGGGTAGCTTGCGGTTTTCACCGAGGGCTGCGGCGGGCGGCGCAGGTTTCTTGGTGGTGCCCGGAGGAGGAGTTCCTGTGCCAGGGCGTGGGGGAGCGGGCTGCACAGGTCTTGCCGGCGCTGCAGGGGTGGCAGCGGCACCGGGTCGCGCCAACTGGCCCGCCGGCCCCGGCGACACAGCCCTGGCGCCGAAACGAGGCACCAGCGGGACCGAGCCTCGCGCTGGTTCGCCGCCAGGCGGCGGCCGCACCGCAGAGGAAGGAGGCACCATACCACCCGCGCGGGGGCTGGGATCGCCCCCGGAAGTCGGCGGCTTGCGGGATGCAGGGACGACGGCCGGCCCTGGTCCGGCTCCCGAGGCTGGCGGTGTACCGGCTGGCGACGAGCCGGCAGCGCCTCCCGGTACCGCGAAGTCGGCGGGCTGAGGCAGCTTCAGCGCAGCAGCAAGTGCTCGCACCGCAGCCGACGCCGCTGGACTTGAATGGGGAGCTGGCGCCAACGTCGGGCTGCCTGCGGGCTGCGCGGGTTTGCCGGAGGAGGCCGTGGACGAAGATGGACCGGTTCCGGGCGAAGCGGCCCGCGTTCCTGGTGGAGGCGTCCGGCTAGGCGGTGAGCCGGGCGTGGGTGCATTCGATCCAGCATGGCCGCCTCCCTGAGGCGGTTTCGGGGGAGGTCCGGGTGACATTCGGCTGGGGACTAGGATACACGACGTTCCCGGCCCGCGATACGCACAGTCTCCGGTCATGCGAGATCTGGACACCGCTGGCAGCGGTAACAATCTCAGCCACCTACGGCACGCCGACATTCACCTCTTCACTTGTTGGGTTGACGCAAGCCTCAGTCAGGCCAGCGGCCCGCAATTTTCCGACAGGCTGTAGCTAGAAACCGAAGCCCACCGTCACCGACGGGTGGATCACGTAGAAGGTGTTGTCGCTGATGTGGCTGCCCACGTTGCCGAACTTGTTGGGCACGGGGTGGAGATTGGCGTTGTCTTCCCAGGTGTACGAGACATCGATGGCCAGGCTGCGCACGAAGGTGACGCCCGCGTAGAGGAAGAAGCCGTTCTCCATCATCCACTCCAGGCCGCCCTGCGTGTACACGCCCCAGATATTCAGGGTGCTGATGTCCTCGGCGTAGCTCAAGGTGACGATGCCGACGCCGATCACCGGGGTCAGATTGTACAGCAGGATGTGCGAGACCGCGGTCAGGCTCAGGCTGCGCCCCTTGACCTTGTAGTTGTCCATCACCAGCCCGGGCGCCAGCTCGACCCCCAGGCGGGTGAAGAACAGGTAGCGTACCCTCAGGGTGGGGCCGAAGGTTTCGGCGTACATGCCGGCGCCGACGCCGAACGGCTTCTCGTCGCGCGCGATGAAGCCCGGACGCCAGCGGGTGGCGGGCAGGCCGGTGGCGTGTACGAAACGCTCGGCGCGGGCGAAGCCGATCTGTTCGGCGCCGAGGCGCAGCTTCAGCCACTCGGCATTTTCCGCGTTGCGCACGCGCTCGACCGCCTGGACCAGCTCGCCGACGTAGAGTCGGCGCACCACCGCGCTGAGCGGGTTGGGTTCTTCGTAGACGAAGGTCTTCTCCTGTTCCACCTCGAGCAACTCCTGCGCATGGGCCAGGCCGGCGAGGCAAAGCATGGGCAAGGCGAGGACGAGGCCAAAGCGAAGGTAGGCGTGATGATTCATGGCGGGGATGGCTTTTGGTTGCGCACGAACTTCTCGATCAGGGTGGTGACCACCTGGGCGTGGCTTTCGTCGGGGCAATGGCCGGCGCCTTCCAGGATGTGCAGCTCCGATTGCGGCACGTTCTCCTTGAGGAAGGCGGCGTCGGCCACGGGGAACAGAGGGTCATCCATGCCCCAGAGAATGAGCGTGGGCGTCCGTAGCGCGCCGAGTTGGCTGCGGAAATTGGCGCGGAAGCTCGACACCGCCGTCCAGATGGCGGGATCGCTCGCGACGAAGCGCCGCCAGAAGGCCTGATCCCCCTCGGTCCAGTCGATCAAGCTGCGCCCTCGTTTGATCGTCATCTGCCCCAGGTTCACACCGCTCTTCTGCTTGGCGATCTGCTTGAGGAAGCCGGCGGTCTCCAAGATCCCGGCGGTGTCGATCAGGGTCATGGTTTCTATGTAGCGGGGCTGGTTCAGGGCCGCGGCGATGCACACGTGGCCGCCGAGCGAATGGCAGACCAGGTGCACCGGCCCGGACTCGACCCGATCCAGGAATTCGCGCAGGGTTTGCCCGTACGAGTCCACGGTGTAGTGCTCGTCGAAGCTCGCCGATTCGCCGAAGCCGGGCAGGTCGAAGGCGAGCACCCGATGGCGTTGCGCAAGTTCCGCCAGCATCGGACCGTAGCTGCAGAGGTTGCCGGCGTAGCCATGGATCAGGACCCAAGGCGGACCCGCATCCGGCTCGGCGGGTCCCAGGTCGACAAAACGCACGACCGCGCTCGGCAGGTGCATGCGTCGTGGCGCCTGCCCCAGGTTGGCGAAGGTGCGCGTGCAGCGCTCGGCAGCAGGCACGTCCTGCCAATTCTCGAATCCTCCCGGGGTGCCGGCGGAGGCGATTCGCGTCAGCGCCAGGCAAAGCAAGCCGGCGGCCCAAGCCCTCATGCCGGCGACGCTATCACGGAAATGACCGCGAGATACTGTCCCCGGTTGAATCCAACCTCACCTCGACCTCGGGCGGATTTGCGAAGTCGTTCCACAGTCGATCGAACAGCTTGCTGTCCGGCTTGCCGTCGAGCACGACGAACCGGTATTGCAGCCTCAGCAGTTCCCCCGGGCGTACGGTGATTGGTCCGTTCTTGGTGGGGGCAAAGCCCATGACTGGCTCTTCCGGATCGATGAACACAGCCTCGCGCTGCTTGCGGTTTTGCGGGTGGGACAGGATGGCCACGCCGGCCAGCTTGCCGCCGCTCTTGCCGCCCAGGTAGCACCAACGTGCCGTCTCCCCCTGCGCTTTGGCGCGCTCCTGCCCTTCGGAGGTCAAGAAGAGCGAATTGTCCGCTCCCTGCCAATCGCGGTTGCCGCGCATGGTGATCCCGCCAAACGGATTTTCGCCCAAGATGACCTGATTGCCAGTAGCTTCCTGGGTTGACTGCAAGTCCACTACGAAATAGGGAGCCCGACTTGCATCGCGAAATGCGTTCACCGACCAGCCTTCGCGCAACACAGTGGTGTTGGGCCGGGTGTCCAGGTCGGTAAAGAATTGGTGCGAGTTGAACCCACCCCGAAACGGACCGCTCCATAGGGTAGCTACCGATTCCGTGGCCGCGCGGCCCTTCCTAAGGCCGGTGTCCCAAAAGTCTGGATGGCTGCCTTCACACTCCACTTTCTGCCAGCCGGACCAGATGCCGTGCTGATAGGGTTTCTCCCTGGGATAGTCGTCCGTGACCACCACGCCAGCGGGCGAGTAGAGAGGATGAAGATAGCCATTGCGCCAGTACGCGGGCGCGATGTCCTTGCGGCGGGGCTGGCGCTGGGTCTGATAGGCGAGGATGGGCTTGCCGTCGATGGTCAGGCTCACGCCGGCAAGGGCTTGCACGGCCAGCAAGCCGCCCTTCCCGGATGCAGCCGCGGATTCGCGTTCTTCCGCCAGGTAGATTGCCTGCGCGCCCGCCTTCAGCGCCTTGGCCTTGAAAGCCACCTGCCCGTCCCCCTGCATCTGCGACGGCACACTGGCGCCGTTCGGCGTTCGCACCCGCACGGAGCGGACCAGCGGCCGTTCTGGCAGAAGGGCGCTCATCACGGCGTCCTCGCGTGCAAGCGAACCAGCCTTGACGGTAATCTTCCAACGCCGATGAAGTTGTGAGGCAGCGGGTTCAGCGGGCGGCTGGGGTTTCACCTCAGGCGTGGGTTTCGCGGGGATTTGCGGCGAAACGGGCTCGCTGGGCGGGGGCTCCGACGGCTCGGATTCGTGGCAGGCCGAAGTGCCCAGCACGGTGTAGAGCAAGGCCAGGGGAAGAGCAGATCGAAACATGGTCCGAAACTAACCCAGAGCGCGCGGCTCGGGAAGAGGATGCTGGAGGTTCACCTAGCCGCAAACGCTTCCGGGACGGCGTCACTGCCCTGCATGGTTGTTGATGTGGTCCTACTTACGTTTTTGTAGCCAATAGGCCAGCAGTCCGACCGCAAGGGTGGCCAGACCTACCAGGCTTTCGCGCGGTCGCTGGGCCACAGTGAAAGCGGTGGACCCGAGCACGAAAACCAGAAACACAGCCGGCACCCATGGCCAGCCCGGAACCTTGAGCACCGGGCCCTGCTTGTGTCGCTGCCACACCAGGCCTACCACAGTGGCCGCGAAGACCAGACCCAAGGTGAAACCGACATAGGTCAGCAAGCTGGCGAAGCCCGCCGTCCACAGGGCCGCGATGCCGATCGCGGTTTGCGCCAGGAGCGCGAGGCGCGGGGGCCGGCCCGGCCGCACCGCCAGCACCCGCGGCAGAAAGCCGTCGGCCGCCATGCGCGCCGCCACCTGGGGCCCGGCCATCACCAGCGACGAAATGCAGATCGCGATCACAAAGGCAATCAAGACTGAGAGCAACTGCGCCAGGCGCGGCCCGCCCAGAACCAGGGCCGCGATGCGGCCCACGTCGATCCTGCCCGCGAGCAACGCCGCCGGCGTCCCCAGCACGAAGACGGCGTTCAATCCGAGGTAGAGCGCGGTCACGATGGCGGTTCCCAGGATGAGGGCCCGGGGCAGGTTCTTCCTCGGCTCTGCCACCTCGCCGCCCACGTATACGGCCGCGTTCCAGCCCTGGTAGCTGTAGGACACAATCACCAAAGCCACACCCAGGCCCGCCATCCGGCCCGGGGCTGCCACATTGTGCAGCCCTTCGTGTGCCAACTGCCCCATCCCGAATCCGGTGAACAGCGTGATCACTACCAGCTCGATGCCGACGGCGATGGTTTGCGCTCGTGCCCCCGCAGTCAGAGACACCGCGTGCGTGGCGGCTGCGACCAGGATGAGCACGGTTCCCGTCAATCGGGGCGAGGCCAACGCGGCGCAGCCCAGGGCGGACATATACTGCCCAAACGCATAGCCCAGCACGCCCAGCGGGACCGCAAAACCCACCAGCAGCGAAATCCAACCGGCCAGGTAGCCGAGCACCGGATGCAGGGTGCGCGACAAAAATACGTATTCGCCCCCGGACTCCGGAATGTGCCGGGCGAGTGCGCCGTAGCACAAAGCCCCGAGCAAGGCGATTAGCCCGCCCAGCACCCAAGCCAGCAGCACCAGCCACGCCGAACCCAGATCGGCTATCAGGAGACCGCTGGTAGTGAACACACCCGTGCCCACCATGTTTGCCACGACCAGGGCTGTCGCACTGCCCAGCCCGAGACGTCGTCCGCTGTCCATTGCAGCCTACTTCACCACACCAGCCGCCCTGCCGTCGAGATACACTTCGGCTCTGCGGTCTGCTCGCCCTACTTAGCTTTGCGCTGCAATGCCAGAACCAGCCGCGCCCAGGCGTCACGCTCGTCATCCGAAGTGAACGAGAATTCCACGCTTGCCACTCGCGCTGCCCGCTTGCGCTCGGCGCTCTTTTCCACGCGCAGGACTCGCCCCACGACGTGACGCGAATTCCTCGCCGCGCTCCTGGGTGCCTCAGGCACGGTCAAATCGACGCCATCGCCTGCCGCGAGCGGCAGCGAAGTCTCCACCGATATGCCACCTGCAGCCAGGTTGCGGATGCGCGCCCGCTCGTCACTTTGCCCGTCAGTCGGCTGGCTGGATTCCCCTCCCGCGGCCAGCTTCGCGGGCAGCCGAACGCTGACCCGCGGATACTGGCGGCGCTGTTCGGTTTCCACCCTGACCAGTCGCTGCAGGGCCGCGGTGACCGGCGGGCCGTTGGCCACGCGCAGAATCGCCGCGTGGCCGGTGTGACGACCGGTGCCGCTCGCGTAGCGAACCACCGCCTCATGCCCCGCCTCGAGCCCTTCCGGGGACGTCGGGAGGTCGGGAAAGGTGACGAGCACCTCGCCCGGGCGCAAACTAAAGACAAACCCACGCAACGGCGTGAGGGACCCATTGGGGAAGATCTCCACCCATTGGCCCAGGACAAGCTGGGCATTCTGCTCGATGGTCCTTGGCCGCGGGCGAAGACTGGGGAGGAGGTGGGGCAGTGGAATCGGAGCCATGGGGTTCCCCAATCCCGTATCGGCTCGCTCGCGCAACCACATAATAGCTATCTACTCTCTCCACCTCGAAGTGCGCAAGTCACAAGGCGCCCCGGACGACCTCGCCCAACTCCTGGTCGGAGAGTTGCAAGGGATTGCCGCGCATGCTGCTGGCCACCTTGGCCTTGGCGACCAGGGCGGGGACGTCGTCGGCCGACAGACCATAGCGGCCGAGGCTCTGCACCTCGAGTTCCCGGCACAGATCGCGCATCCAGGCCACGCCCTCGTCCGCCCCGGCGCCGTGCCGCCCGGTGACGATCTCCGCGATCTCGCGATAGCGAGCCCGGGCCGAATGCTCGGGCGCGCGCTCGGCCAAGGCGCGCAGGTTTACTTCCATAACGGGTACCAGCAAAGCCGCGCAGAGCGCCCCATGGGGAGCGTGCACCATCCCACCTAGCGGAGCCGCGAAACCGTGTACCGCGCCCAGTCCCCCGTTGGCCAGGCACAGACCGCCGCACAAACTCGCCAGCATCAGGTCTTCGCGTGTGTCAGGTCGCATTCCCGAGGTGTAGGCCCGCCGCAGGGCCCGCGCCGAATGCCGTAGCCCTTCGGCGGCCAGGGCATCGGTCAAGGGATTGGCCCGGGATGAAACCAGCGACTCCACCAGGTGCGACAGGGCATCCAAACCGCTGCAGGCCACCACCCTAGCGGGCAAGCCATCCAGCAGATCCGGATCCAGGACGGTCAGGATCGGTAGCAGAAACGGGCTGCGCAGGCTGACCTTGACCTTGGCGGCCGGCACACCGATGACCGCGTTGCGGGTCACCTCCGCGCCGCTGCCGGCCGTGGTGGGTATGGCCACAAATGGCAACGGCCGGTTTTGCAGGGAGCGCCCGCGGCCGACCACCTCCAAGTAGTCGAGCAGGTTGCCCTCGTTGGTGGCCAGCGCGGCCACGGCCTTGGCGGTGTCCATGGCACTGCCCCCGCCCAGCCCGACAAGTGCGTCGCAGCCCTCGCGCTGAATCTGTGCCCGGACTGCCGACACCAGATCCACCGTGGGCTCCCGGTCAACCAGCAGCACCGCCGATTCGATGCCCGCCCCAGCCAGCAGGGATCGCAGGCGATCGGGGCCTGGTCCGGGCAGGTTGGTCGCTACCAGGGCGCGGCGCGCGCCCTGGTAGCGCAAGGCCGCAGGCACCTCCGCCAGCTTGCCTGCCCCAAACAGCAGCCGCGCGGAGGTGGCGAATTCGAAGCTCACCACGTGTCGTCCTCGGTGAGGTTGATGCACTTCTTGCTCGTGCGCGGCTCAGCCATCATGGCCGCCACTTCGTCGCGCCACTTGCGATAGTGCGCGGTTTCTTTGTGTGCGGCCGCGCCCCCGGATCCGCGGTAGGCTTCAATTAGTACGAAGCGGGTGGGATCGTCTGTCTCCTGCACGACGTCGAAGCGCGCTACCCCTGGCTCCTTGACGCTCGCGCAGGCATTAGCCAGGGTGGCGACGCGAAATGCCTCGACCAGGTGAGGCTGGACGCGAACATGGACGAGTACGACTTGGAGTGTGTTGGGCATGGCGAGAGAATAGCGCGCTACCGCGAAACCTGATGGTCCCGGCCGGCATCATAGACAAATAGATAGAAGGGATCCAACGGCCGCGGGCTGCGCCCGCCGGCCAGTGGGAAGGAATGCCGAGCGGCCAGGGAAGGCTGATGGGAGGGGCTCTGATGGAACTCTCTGCGAAAAGGTGTATACCGTGCGAGGGTGGGGTACTGCCGCTCGACGCATCTCGGGTGGGCGAATTGCTGCGTGACGTCCCTGGCTGGCGGGTGAGCGAAGATCGCAGCACGCTAAGTAAAGGGTTTCGCTTTGCCGATTTCGCGGGCAGTATGGGGTTTGTGATTCAGATGGCTGCCATAGCGGAAGAGGAAGGTCACCACCCTGACTTCTGCGTGCGTTACGATAGGCTGGAGATCCAGCTCAGCACGCATGCCATTCACGGACTCTCCGAGAATGACTTCATCATGGCCGCCAAACTAGAGAAACTGGCCTCTGCCAACCAAAGATAGGGACATTCGTCGTGCCAGACACCACAAACGCGCTAGCCTTGGATGTGATGGACAGTCGCTCGTGGCCCCCTTCCTCTGCTGAGACTGCGGGCGGAGTAATGTCCGGTTTCAAGCTGGTCGAGGTCAAGGTCTTCAGTGCCACCAAGCGCAAGGACCGGGACCGCCTTGACGAGGTTGCCACCGCCTGGTTGCGCGACCATCAAGACTTCGACCGCCTGACCGCCCAGGTGACGCTGTCGTCGGACTTGGAGTACCACTGCATGTCCATCACCTTCATGGGTTGGCAGCGGATTTAGCGTCGCCTGTCGTGGATTCGTAGCTGGTTGGACAGCCGAGTTGACGGCGGCGGAGCCGCTCGCCGGAGCCGATTTCCGGCACCGGATCCGGCTACCGGTCCAGTCCCCGGAACCGGCTCTGCGCAAGACTTGCTCTTGTGCCCAAGGCAGGGCAGGTTAGCGGCTTCCCCAACCCCTCGCGGAAGGAAGCCAATCTCGTGCAGTACCTGATGGACCTGTTCCACAAGATCTACAATGTCCAGGGCATCATCCAGTGGGGCGGCATGGTCGCGCTGGTAGCGGTGATATTCTCCGAGACCGGGCTCCTGGTGGGATTCTTCCTGCCCGGCGACTCGCTGCTGGTCACTGCCGGTATCTTTTGCACCTCGGCAAACCCTACCGGAAAGCCCCTACTCGACATTGTGTGGCTGAACCTGGCCGTGGGCATCGCCGCTGTGGTGGGTGACCAGGTTGGTTACTACATCGGGCTCAAGACCGGGCCCAGGATCTTCAAGCGGGAGAGTTCGCTCTTCTTCAACAAGAAGCACCTCATCCGCACCCACGAGTTCTACGAGCGCCACGGCGGCAAGACCATCATCCTGGCGCGTTTCATACCCATCATCCGCACCTTCGCCCCGGTGGTTGCGGGCGTGGGCCAGATGAACTATCGCCGCTTCGTCAGCTACAACGTCTTCGGCGGCATTGGTTGGGTGCTGAGCATGACCCTGATTGGCTACGGCCTGGCGACCACCTGGCCCGGGGTGACCAAACACATCGAGAAGCTGATCATACTGATCATTTTCCTGTCGCTTTTGCCCGGCATCATCGCCTACGCGAAGAACTACCTGGCCAACCGAAAAGATGCCAAGAACGCCGCCTGAGCAGAAGCCGCATTCGCGCCCCGGCAAGGCCCAACCCGCCCCGGTCGCGCCGCGGCCGGTTCGGGCACCGCAGCCGCCTCGGGTGGCGTTTCCCAAGAAGAACCAGCAACCCACGCCCGCGGCCTTCACCGCACGCCTGCCGCTGGCCTTGGGCCGGCGCTTCGAGGCGGCGCGCAACTTCCTGCTCAAACAGAAGGACGTTGTCGAGGACGTGTACTTCTACGGTCCGTCGACCGGATGGGCCTTGCGCTACCTGTGCGGCGGCAGGCCCTTGTGCGCCTTGCTGCTGCATAGCGATTGGCCGGTGGCCATCGTCTCGCTGGAGGCGGCCGCCAGCGCGGCGGTGGATTGGCAGGCCCTTTCGCCCATCGGCCAGCGCGCCCAGAAGACGGCCCACGGCAGCCCGTCGCGGCTGTGGCTCGATGTTCCCCTGGCCGGTACAGGCGCTGCTGACTTCAAGATGATCATTCGCGCCAAGCTGGCGACCATGGCGCCCTGACAAATTGAGGACACCGGTGGGACAGCCCGGACGTCTAAGCAATACCAGGTACAATGGCTGACTTCGGCGCGCTCTGTGTCCTCATCGCGTTGGTGGTGGCAACCTACGCCGGCGCGGCGTCGTTGGTGGGAGCCCGGCGCGGCAATGCGCGACTGCTCGAATCCGGGCGGGCCGCAGTGTACGCCTTGGCTGCGGTGCTGGGGCTGGCCAGCGTGGCCATGGTGCAGGCCTTCGTGTCAGGCGACTTCAGCATCAAGTATGTCCAGCATTACTCAGATGCGCAGGCACCGCTCGCCTACAAGATCTCGGCGTATTGGGGCGGACTGGACGGCTCCATGCTGTTCTGGGTAGCGCTGCTGGCCGGGTTCGCGGCCATTGCGGTGTACAGCAACCGGCGTCGCCAGAGGGAAATACTGCCCTACGCTATCGCAGTGATGGCTGCGGTAGCGGATTTCTTCCTCTACCTCATCATCTTCGAGAAGAGCCCGTTCGACACCTTCCTCGTGGAAGTTCCAGCCTCGGGCCAGGGGCTGAATCCGCTTTTGCAAAACCCGTACATGGTGACCCATCCGCCCGCTCTCTACGGCGGATTCGTCGGCCTCACCATCCCCTACGCCTTTGCCATGGCGGCGCTCATTTCGGGCCAGCTTGACGACGCCTGGCTGGCGGCAATTCGCCGCTGGGCACTCGCCTCCTGGTTTCTGCTCACCCTCGGTCTGGTACTCGGCATGATCTGGGCCTACGAAGTCCTGGGCTGGGGCGGATTCTGGGCCTGGGATCCGGTCGAGAACGCGGGCCTTTTGCCCTGGCTGACTGCGACTGCGATGCTGCATTCGATGACGGTGCTGCAGCGGCGCGGACGGTTGCGCCGGTGGACCTTCACCTTGGTCATCCTCACATTCTTCCTCACCATCTTTGGCACCTTCATGACCCGTTCGGGCATCGTGCAGTCGGTGCATGCCTTTGGCAAGGACACGCGGCTGGCGTGGATCTTCACCATCTTCATGGGCCTGGTGCTGCTGGTCAGTTTCGGTTTCCTGTTCGCGCGCCTGCCGGCCCTGCGGGCAACGCGGGCACTCGATTCGTGGCTCTCGCGTGAGGGGGCGACTATCGCAACCAACTGGCTGTTCGTGTTGGCCACCCTGGTGGTGATGTTCGCCACCATGTTCCCCACCTTGTCCGAAGCGATAGGCAGCGAGCGCATCAGCGTGGGTGCGCCTTTCTTCAACCGTTGGATGGTGCCCATCGGGATTGCACTGCTGCTGCTCACCGGTGCGTGCTCCATCTTGGCGTGGCGCCGGACCGCACCGCCGGAGTTGCGCCGTCGCCTCATCGCGCCGGTGATCGCGGGGACCATCACGGCCGGCGCCTGCGTCGCAGTCGGGTTGGGCTCGTCCAAGGGTGCGCTGCTCTGCCTCGCTCTGTCGGGATTCATCGCCGCAGCCGTGGTGCAGGAGATCGGTCGTGGCGTGGCTGGCCGTGCACGCAGCACGGGCCAAGCGCGGCTGCGGGCGCTGGGCGCGCTGCTTTTCCGTATTCGCCGCCCCTATGCCGGCTATCTCGTCCATCTTGGCATCGCGCTCATGTTCTTGGGTTTTGCTGGCCAGGCATTTCAGCACGAGGAATCGGTGGTTCTCTCGGTCGGCCAGATGCAAAGCTTCGGTAAGTACGACATCCGATTTGACGGATTTTCCCAGACGGAAGATCTCCAGAAGAAGATGGTCACCGCCGAGTTCACCGTCCTGCGCGACGGAAAGCCCGCGGGCCAATTGTTCCCGGCGCGTTGGGTTTACGTCAAGCGGCCCGACGAGCCGGCTACCCAGGTTGCTATCTTGCGCGGTTTGGTCGAAGACCTCTATGTCACCATGGGCAAGCACGATGTGGACGGGGGTGCGGCGGCGCTCAAGCTGGTCAGCAACCCGCTGGTCGACTGGATGTGGCTCGGCTTTCTGCTCCTGGCCGCAGCCACGATTCTCGTGCTCCTGCCCGGCGGGCGACCGGTCCTCGCCGCACCACGCGTCCGTTTTTCGTTCAGCGGCGTGACCATCACGCTTCTCGTCGCGGTCATTGCCCTGGTCTTTGGCGTGCTGGCAACTCACCTGCCATTGGGCGCAGCTCTGGTGCTGCTCGGTCTGGGCGGACTCGGTCTTGGCCTAGCGGCGCTGGCTCTGTACCGGGTGCTGGATCCGCTGCTGCGGCTGCAAGCCACTACCAGCGCAGAACGCCGTGCTTGCATCGAAGAGGAACTACAGGCGCGGCTTCAGTCCGCAGCGGAGACGGCAGAATGAAGAGCTGGTCTTCGGTGGCTCTGCTGCTTGTTGCTGGGACTGCGGTTGCGCCGCCGCCGGCGCAGGCGGGCGATGTTCAAGCCATGGCAGCGCGGCCTCTCTTGGCGGGTGACTTGCCGGTAGGTACGGTGACCGTGCGGGTGGGTCGTGGCTCGCTGTCCAATGCCGCCGTGGGTGTCGAGGTGGTGGCCACGGTGACTTCTCCGGACGGCACGGCCAGCCAGCGGACAGAGAAAACCAAGTCGGATGGGCGCGCGACCTTTTCCGATCTTCCGGTGGGCACCGAGTTTCACGCCGAAGCCCAGGTCGACAGCGAGCACCTGCAAACCGCATCTTTCGCCATTCCCGCACAGGGAGGCGCACGCCTCATGCTGCTCTCGCAAACAGGCGAAGACGAAAGCGAGGCGGTAGGCGCGCCCGCCAATCCGCACGCAGGCGCGCACGGGCGCGGCGGCCACCTGGCACAATCGGCGGTTCGCGGGCTCGCGGGCACAGTTGCTGTCAAAGCTGGCCTGGCCGCGGGAACCTTGGAGCTGCGCTTCGTGGAACGCGATGGCGCACCCGTGGTTGGCCAGGAGGTGAGGTTGGGGCACAGCGCCGGCGCGGAAGAGGCCATGGCGTTCGTGACCAGCAGATCCGACAAGGACGGATCGGTTCGCTTTGCAGGGCTGGAAACCGGCGAGCAGCACGAATATGTCGCTATGATCGATCGCGAGGGCCTGCTCCTCGGCAGCGCTCGTATCCGCCTGTCAGGGGATCACGGCTTCGCGGGCGAGCTGCGCGTGGCCGGCCAGACCAGCGACCCATCCGTCTTGCAGGTGTCCAGTGCATCCAAGCTGCTAATCGACTTGCGCGAAGACGCGTTGGCGGTGATGGAGAATCTGGTGCTGGAAAACACGTCCGACCGGATCTTCAACCCCGGCCAGGGCGGACTTCGCATTCCCCTTCCCGCCGGGTCCAGCAGCGGCAGCCCCATCGAGGGCGGCGCGCGCCTGGAAGCGAAGGAAAGCTCCACCATGTTGTTGCGGGATGCGATCCCGCCGACAAGTCTTGCCATCCCGGTGCAGGCCCGGTTTGGATTCTTCATCCCCACTGCCGGCGAAAGCCGCATCACGCTCCGCCAGCCCATGCCGTTCGGTATCGAGAGCCCGGTGGTCATGGTAGCAGAGAACCATCACCTGAGCCTCACTGCGCCAGGTTTGCAGGCCGTGGCTCCCCAGGCCGACGATCGCGGAGGACGGATCCAGATCTTCAAGCTCGCCAGCGTGCCTCGCAACGGTGTCCTCAGTATCTCCGTGTCAGGTCTGCCCGCACGTGGAAGTCTGGGCCGGACGATCGCGACGGTTTTGGTCGCCATACTGGGGTTCGCAGCGCTGCTGGGTGTGCGCCGGCCCCGGGTCGCGGCCCTGGCCAAGAACCGAGGTCATAAACGTGATCGACTCTTTGCCGAGCTGGTCGAGGTGGAGCGTGCGCGGCGGAGTGCGGAAGCCGACGATGCGCAGCTCACCCAGCGGCGGGACGAGTTGGTGGCCGCGATAGAGGCCGTGGATGGGGAGCCGGCCGGCGACACCGATGCGACGAACCCCAGCAGGTCCGCGTGAACCCATGAGCGACCGTGTGTTACGCCTGGTGAACGTCGGCAAGACCTTCGGCCGGCATCGGGCGCTTGCCGATGTGTCGCTGGCATTCGTACCGGGTGAGGTGGCGGCGGTCTTGGGGCCGAATGGTGCTGGCAAGTCCACCCTGCTCGGCCTGCTTTCGACGCTGGCGCAACCTTCGCAAGGTCGCATCACGCTGGGCGATGCCGAGCTGTCTCGCCGCAGCCCCTTGCGGGCCAGTATCGGGTACGTGGGTCACGAGCCGGGGGTGTACGGAGATCTCTCCGCCCGACAGAACCTGCGCCTGTTTGCCTCACTGTACGGGTTGGCAAACGCCGAGCTGCGCATTGCCGAGATGTTAGCGCGGGTGGGCCTGGATGGCGTCCCGCGCGAGGCGGCGGCGCGGACCTTCTCGCGCGGGATGTTGCAACGCCTGGCACTGGCGCGCGCGCTGTTGCCCGCGCCGGAGATCCTGCTCTTTGACGAGCCCGGCTCTGCTCTCGATCCTGCGGGCGCGGCGTGGCTGGCCGGCGAGTTGCAACGCGAGCGTGAAGCCGGACGGCTGGTAGTGCTGGTGACCCATGATCTCGCTGCGACCGCTGCCATCGCTACTCACATCGTGGTCTTGCGCCGTGGCCGCGTGGCCTACGACGAGACATGTGGGGGGTATTCCGCCGACGAGGTTCGCGCGATCTACGAGGAGGCTACCCGTGGCAAGGCGTAGCTGGATTGCGCAGGCCGCGCGCATTGCCTGGAAAGACTTGCACATCGAGGGACGCAGCCGCGAGGTGGTCTACACCATGGGCTTCATGGCTGCATTGGTAGTGCTGGTGTTCTCGTTTGCCTTCATTTCCGGGCAAGAAGACGCGGTTGGGCCCGACGCAGTCGCCGGCATTCTGTGGGTCGCGGTGCTGTTCTCGGGCACCGTGGCCCTGTCGCGCACCTTTGACCGCGAACGGGAAAGCGAGGCCATCCGTTCCCTTTTGTTGTCCCCGGTCCCGCGCTCGGCGATCTATGCGGGCAAACTGGCAGCCACTGCCGCAATCATGTTGCTGGTGGAATTGCTGTTGGCGCCGTTGCTCACGGCGCTCTTTTCCGCCGCCATCTGGCCGCATGCGCTTTGGCTGGGCCTGCTGCTGCTATTGGGAACCATTGGCTTTGCTTCGGTGGGCGTGATCTTCTCAGCCGCGCTTCTGCGCGCCCGCAGTCGTGATGCGCTGCTAGGCGCCTTGCTTTTTCCCATCGTGATCCCAGTGCTGCTCGCGGCCAGCCGTGCGACGGCGTACTTGCTCGACCCAACCGCGCCTGATCTCGATCCCGCGCTCTTCTGGACGCGTTTTCTCGCCGCCCTGGACGTGGTGTTCGTGGTGGTCGGGCTGTGGTCTTTCGAACCTGTCGTCATGGGAGAGTGAGCTATGCTTTCGCGTATGCCTTCGGCCCGTGGCTCCCGCGTTCGCTTTCTGGTCGGCCTCTTGCTCACAATGCACGGGTTCTTCGTCGCGCCCTGGTTGGTCGCGAACGCGCCGCTGGAGAAGACCATGGGCATCGTGCAGAAGATCTTCTACTTTCACGTGCCCTGCGCCTGGCTGCTCATGCTGTCCACTTTCGTGTGCGCGGGGGGCAGCCTGGCGTACTTGTTTGCCGGGTCGGAACGCGGAGATCGTCTGGCCCTGTGCAGTGCCGAGTTGGGCGTGCTGTTCGGCCTGTGCGTGATGGTGACCGGTCCGCTTTGGGCGCGGGCAGCCTGGGGCGTGTTCTGGACCTGGGACGTGCGCCTCACTTCGTCGCTGCTGCTTTGGCTGATGCTGATTGCGTATGGTCTGGCGCGACGCTATGGCGGCGCCGGCGGCCGGCGGCTGGCCGCGGCCATGGCCTTGTTCGCAGCGGCGGACGTGCCGCTGGTTTACATCAGCGTCAACCTGTGGCGCGGGCTACACCCCAACACCAGGACGGTGTCTTCCCTGGCCCCTGGCATGCGGTTGCCGTTCTTCTTTTCGCTGGCCATCTTCAGCGCCCTGTGGGGCGTGCTTCTGGCCTTGCGAATGCGCGCCGAACACAGCCAGACGCGGCTGGTGGAACTGGCGATTGTCATCGAGGATGCGGAAGGAAAGTCACCATGACCTACGTTGCCCTGGCCTATGGTTTCATTTGGGGTGCGGTGTTCGTCTACGTTGCGCTGGTCGGGCGGCGCGTGGCACGCATCGACGCTGAGATCGAAGATCTACGCCGACGGGTGAAGCCCAGCTCGTAGATCCTCTCTCCCGGTCGCGCGTTCAAGAGCGTAGGTCCCCTGGTCGAGCCGCCACCACGCCGGGGGCAGGAGGCCCGCCATGCAACGCGCGCATCGGTTTGAGGAAGTCGTGCTCTGCCTTGCCACGTTCCTTTGCGCGGGAGGTTCGCCACCCCTTGCCGCGCAGGCCGACCGGGCGACCGGAACGCGGTCGACGGGTCTCATCCGCGACCGCCGGCAGGTGCCACCCGACCCGCTCGCCGGCCTGCCCGAAGAGGAACCCGAGCAGAGGCGACGCGGGCGTGACCGAAATGAACCGGGCGCCCACGCCCACGGTGCGGCAGCGAAGGCGACCTGCAGGCTTGAGGCGACGCCGGAGAGTGACCGCGAGGTGGGAGATCTGCGCGCGGCGGTAGCCGTGATTCAACGGGGACCGCGGACCGAGCCCTGCACGGCCGCACAGATGGCCAGTCCCTTGCGCTTGCGCCTCGCCATCGACAGCGAGGGAAAGATCACGTCGGTCGAGAGACTATCCGGCGACGAGAAACTGGGCGACGAGCTTGGGCGCAGACTGGTGGGGCAGGTCTCCCTATCGAAGGTCACCTCGGCCACCACGGGCGTTGCCCAGATCAAACTCCGACGGGCTACGCGGTGAGTTGACTATTCTGTCAGACCAGACCAGACTAAGTCTGTGAAATCGATAAACATCCAGCAGGCCAAGACTCACCTTTCACGCCTGCTTGAGGAAGCATTGGCCGGCGAGGAAATTGTGATCGCCAAGGCCGGGCGAGCCTACGTCAAGCTGGTCCCTTGCACACCCGACCGGACAGCGCGGCCGCTGGGCGGATGGGAAGGCAAAGTCCGCATGGCGGACGATTTCGACGAGACGCCCGCAGAGGTCATCAAGCTCTTCGAGGGCGCACCCGTGTCCGCGGCCAAGTCGCGCCCGCGCCGCGGTGGCAAGTGAAGCTGCTCCTCGATACCCATGCGCTGTTGTGGGCGCTCGCGCGTCCGGCTGAGCTGGCATCTGAGGCTCGTCGTCGCCTGCAGGATCCGGGCAACACCGTATTCGTTAGCGTGGCGTCGGCATGGGAGATGGAGATCAAGCGTGCCCTGGGCAAGTTGGATTCGCCTTCCGACCTGTCGGAACAAATGCAACGCCAGCGCTTTGCTGAGCTTCCCGTCCGCCTCCGCCACATTCAGGCTTTGCAGGGCCTTCCCGCCCTGCACCGCGATCCCTTCGATCGGTTGCTGGTCGCCCAGGCCATCGCCGATGAGCTAGTCGTAGTGACAAGAGACGCCAGAATTCGCGCCTATCCGATTCGCTCGATCGAGTGCTGAAGGCTAGATCCTTTCCCCGTGCCGCGCGTTCCAGGGCAGTATCGCCCCACGCATTTTCACCCTGGGGCAGGAGGTTCCAAACATGGGTTGCATGAAGACTTCGAGACTGGTTGACGTGTTGTCGCTAGCCGGCCTGCTGGCCTGCGTGCCTGCGAGCCGCGCGGCGGGCGAGTCAGGCGATCGGTCCGGCAAACCCATTGCCAAGAGCCCGGCCGCGGTACTCAAGGGTCTGCACAACACCGGCGGGGTCGGCTTTGCCTACAGCCAGGGCGATCGTGCCGAACCGGCCGACGATCGCACCCTGGCGCCCTACTTCTACGTGGCGGGCGGCAATCCGGAAACCGAGCGCCTGCCGCTCAAAGAGACGCGCGCCGAGGTAGAGATTGCGGGGGTCATCGCGGCGGTCAAGGTGCACCAGGTCTTCGAGAACCAGGCAGGCAAGCCCATAGAGGCGGTGTACGTGTTCCCCGCCTCGACCCGAGCTGCCGTGCACGCCATGCGCATGAAGATTGGCGCGCGCACTATCGAGGCGCATATCGCGCGCAAGCAAGAGGCGCGGGCCGAGTACGAGGCGGCCAAGCGCGCCGGGCAGCGGGCTTCACTGTTGGAACAAGAGCGGCCCAATGTCTTCACCACCAGCGTCGCCAACATCATGCCTGGCGACCGCATCGAGGTGGAACTCGACTACAGCGAGATGATTTTGCCCGAGAACGCCACCTACGAGTTCGTGTACCCGACGGTGGTGGGTCCGCATTACTCGGGCGGGGCCAACCCCAAGACCGATCAATGGATGGCCAATCCGCACCTGCCCGAGGGAGAGAAGGAACCCTACGCCTTCGACATCAAGGTTCACATGCAGACCGGCATTGCCCTGAAGGAGGTTGCGTCGCCTTCGCACAAGATCGCGGTCAACTACGCCGGCAGCAGCACCGCCGACATCCGGCTTGACCAAGCCGGCGGCGGCAACAAGGACTTCGTGCTTCGCTACCGTCTGGCCGGCGACAAGATCGAAACCGGCCTGCTGCTGTATGAAGAGCCGTCGGCCGGACCGGATCGCCCGAGCGAGAAGTTCTTTGCCCTGCTGATGGAGCCCCCGCGCCGGCCCAGCGAGGCGGAGATTCCCCCGCGCGAGTACATCTTCCTGCTCGA
>PMJO01000093.1 GCA_003158455.1 Myxococcales bacterium
GGGGGCCGCGGCGGTGGGGATTGTGGCGACTGTCGTGCTGACGAGCCGTCACCCTGGCCCGGCACTGGTCCCGGTTGCCCTGGCGATCTTTGTTCTGTCGTGGCTCTACAGCGGTCCACCCGTGCGGTTGCATTCGACTGGGCTGGGCGAGTTTGACGCCGTGCTGGTGGTGACCGCGCTGGTGCCGTTCCTCGCGTTCTACTTGCAGGTCCCGGATCTGGTCGGCTTGCGCATCCTGCTCTTGGCCATCATTCCCCCCTGCTGTCTGCAGTTCGCGATGCTGTTGGCTGTGGGGATACCGGACGGGGCGGGGGACGCGGCGGCAGGCAAGCGGACCCTGGTGGTGCGTCTGGGCGGTGCGCGCACCGTGCGTTGGTACGCGACGATGGTTGCCGTTGCTTTTGCGTCGTTGCCCATCCTTGCGGCCGCGGGGTTGCCTTTGCCCGTGGCGCTAGCCGCAGGCTTGCTCGTGCCGGTTGCCATCTGGCGAATCTGGTGCAGTCGCAGCGGCCAGGCGCTGCGGCCCGAGAACTGGGAGAGCCTCACCTTCTGGTCCGTAGCCCTGCTGACTCTGACGGCGGCAGCCGAGGTCGCCGGATTCTTGTTGGCGTAGGGCACTGGGCGTCGTGCGCAACGCTTTCGTCGAAGGGATTTCCGCGGGTTTCGCCCATCTTCCGCCCCCGGCGGCATCAGAGAACGAGGGCGTGCTGACGCAGACCGAGCACTCCCTACAAAAAGACAAGGGGCCGCCCAAGGCGCCACCGCCGAAGACCGAACCAAGGAGCGACAAGAAATGAAAGAAGAGAAAGTCGCTGTAGTCACCAACCCGAAAGCGGGCAAGAACACGCCCAGGGCCGGTCTCGGCAAAGTGATCTCATCGATCCTCGCCACTCCGCGCTGGACTTACAACCCGGAGACTCTCAGCGCGCTCGAAGGCGCGGCGAAGCAGCTTAGCCGCGACCGTCCCGACATTCTCGTCATCGCCGGCGGCGACGGCACCGTCCATCAGACACTGTCGAAGGTGCTGATCGAGCACGAACGTTCCCCGACCGCGCCCATCCCGCAGATTCTCATCATCCCGATCGGCACAATGAACAATCTCGCGACGACCCTTGGCCTTACAAAGCATCCTGCGGTCAAGCTGGCCGAGCTCGTTGCCGCCAAGATCCGCGAGAAGCATCCGCTGGACGTGATGACGCTGAACCCGCTCAAGATCAACGACGAGTTCGGATTCTTCTACGGTACAGGACTTCCCGTCAACTTCCTCCAGAAGTACTACGAGGGCCGCCAGCGGGGCGGGCCGAAGCGGGCGATCAAGGTGGTACTGGCAACGCTCGGCAATGAGATCGTGTCCCTCCTGACGTTCAGGAAGTCGAAGCAGATTCTGACGCGGCCGGTGCACGCCAAGATCAAGTTGCCCGAGGGCAACGATCCCCCCGTCGCGCCCTCCTCGACCCATACGGGGATCCTCTGCGCATCGATCGACGATGTCGGCCTCGGTTGCCGAGCGATGCCCAAGGCGAGAAGCCAACCTGGATGCTTCATGCTCCGGTCGACACACCTCTCATTTTGGGGGCTCGTCGCGAGCCTCGGCCCGCTTTGGGCCGGCCTGCCGCTGCCGGCGACGTTCGACGCGGTCGTGCCTCATCTGACGATCGATTACCAGGACCCGACGATCGCCACCGTCGACGGCGACATGAAGCTGCCCAGGAACTGCGATGTCATCGAGTGCGGACCCATGGTTTCGTTCATCACCGGCTGAACGGCCGGCGGCGGCAACTGCGACAACATTTCGGCCACACTTCCCCGAAAAGCGCCTGCAGTGCACGCCGCAGTTATTTGCGCGGCCCGATTGCGGTAATCTGTCGGCATGCAAGAACCCGCGGTCCAGTCACGACACCTTTCCATGATCCGTGGGTTCCACCTAGCTGACTTTTTCACCCTGGCCAATGCCGCTTGCGGAATGGCGTCCGTGTTCGCTTCCATGACCTACCTGGTCTCGCCCACGATCGGCGTCTTCACCCTGGCGGCCGCGCTGGTGCCGCTGGCGCTGGTGTTCGATGCGCTGGACGGCCGGGTGGCGCGCTGGCGCCACGCGCACTCGACGCTGGGGCGTGAGCTGGATTCGCTGGCTGACGTGATTGCGTTCGGCGTGGCGCCTGCGGCCCTGGCTTTCGCGGCGGGCATGCGCGGCGGATGGGACTGGGCCGTGCTGATCTTCTTCGTAGCCTGCGGGGTCAGCCGGCTGGCGCGTTTCAACGTGACCGCCGAAGCCCTGTCCTCGGGGGGCGACAAGGTGAAGTACTTCGAGGGCACGCCCATTCCGTCGAGCGTTGTCATGGTCGTGGTGCTGGCCGTGGCGGCCTGGGGGGATCGGCTGGGGGCGGCGGCGCTGTACTTCGGCTCCGTCGAGCTGGGCCTGGTCCTGCACCCGCTGGTCCTGATGTTCGCGCTTTCGGGCAGTCTGATGATCAGCAAGACCCTGCGGATTCCCAAGCTGTGAAGGGGCGTCCTGTTCGGCGCCGTGAGCTGGGAGCGACGGCCCCTGTCGCGAGATGGCCGTGCCTCGCTGAAGACGTTTCAAATCAATGTCGAGACGTTCAAAGGGGTCGTTCAATTGAGCGGCTTCGTGGATTCGGCAGAGTACGTCACAAAGGCAGGAGAGGTTGCCGGACACGCACAGGGTGTCAAGGAAGTGAAGAACGATCTGGTTGTAAAATAGGGACCGGGGGGTACCTGTTCCCCCATCCCTAGAAGAATGCGGTTCGGACCAATTCCTGCCGCTCTCAGCGCAGGTGGCGGGCAGAGCCCCCTCTTCCTTCGCGCGGGTGAGCTACTTTCTCCGCTTGCCCTTTTTGCCCTTGTGCTTGGCAGGCTTCTTCTCCTGGGCCTTGGCAACAGCCTCCTTGGCTTCGTCCGCCGTTTTCTCCGCCGCCTCCAGATTCTTCTCGGTGGCAGCCAGCTTGGCCTTCAAAGAGGTGACCTCATTGCTCAGAGCCTCCGCCGACTTCTGGGCCTCGGCCTTGGCAGTGGCCGCCTTGTTGAGAGCCTCTTTGCAGACTGTGTCCTCGCAACCCGTGGCAGCGAGCAGGGCCCCGCCAAAAACAAGCAGCGAAAGCAGCCTCATCGTTCGAGTCATGGTCGTCTCCTTGTCGAAGAGGGCAACAGGGAGGGAAGGAAGCTCCCACCCAGACTGCCCTTCTAGCGGCTGCCCGCAGGTCCTGTCAACCAGGAGCAGGTGAAACGGAATGCTGACCGATTCCCCCCTGACTTCGCCTTCGTCCTGACCAAGGAAGAGAATGCCGCTCTAAGGTCGCAAATTGCGACCTTAAAGCCCGGCCGGGGCGAGCACCGGAAATACCCGCCAACCGCCTTCACTGTGTTCTGCCCAGCGCCGCGTCCTTCCCCGCGATTTCTCGCCCGTGCGTGACTGTCCCAGTTAGCTTCGAACTGCAGCGGTGACATGGTCACGGCCATGTTCTGGGCACATTGGCGCGCAAGCACGCCTGCGACCTCACCTCTTGCTGGGATCGACCTCTCGACGGCACCCGGTTGTCAACGACGTGGGGAGCTGACTATTGCCCTGCCTTGCCAAGATGGTGCAAGCTTGCGGATACAAGGTAGTCTGATGGTCCTGGCAGAGGCTGAGGAAAAACCATGTGCAAATCTCCGAAATTCAGTGGAATTGGACTGCTTCTCTTGCTGGGTATCTTCGGGTGTGAAAACACCGGGATGGCGAAACACGACGATGCCGGCGGTGCGAGAGCTGGCGGTTCGCAGGGTGGGACGAGCACAACGGCCCTGGCCCAGGGAGGAGCGGCCGGAACGGGCAGCCTCGCTGGCTCAGCCGGGGTAGGCGGATCCGCTGGACAGGGCGGGCTAGGAGGATCGACTGGACAGGGCGGCCTGGGTGGCAACGCCGGGAAAGGGACCAGCACGGGCGGCGCAACCGGCACGGGCGGATCAGGAGGACACGCGCAAGGAGGCGTCAGCAACAGCGGGGGTGCCAGCGGCGGAATTGCGGCCAGCGGCGGTCTCGGCACGAGTGGCGGCACGACCGCGAACAGCGGCGCAGGCGGGGTCGCCGGCGCGAGTGGCGGTGGCGGTAGCAGTAGCGGACTCGGTGGCGGCGTCAGCACTGGCGGTGTCGCGGGCAGCGGTGGCAAGTCAACCGGCCTCGGCGGAAACAGTTCTGGCGGCGTAGGCGGGGTGGCAGGCGCGAGCAGCAGAGGCGGCAGCAGTGGCGGCCTCGGCGGTGGCGGCGGCACTGGCGGTGTCGCTGGCCGCGGCGGCAGCTCAGGCGGTCTTGGCGGAAATGGTGGTGCTGGAGGCGCAGGCGGAAGTAGCAGTGCCGGAGGCGTTGGCGGCCTTAGCGGCACCGGAAATACTGGCGGCTCGGGAGGGTTTGGCGGCGCTGGCGGCGTGGGCGGTGCCGGCGGAGCCGGGGGCAGCACCGGCGCGTCGCTGGTCACGCTCGCCAACGCATTCTGTGCGGCCGCGCGGAGTTGCTGCGCCAAGACCGGGTTCACAACGACGCTTGACGATTGCGAGACCATGTTCCCGTCCCGTATCACCACGGTAAAATTCGTGAACAAGGGGACTGTGACGATCGACAGCACGGCGCTGGCTGCGTGCATCGCGGCCTACAACCAGACCGCGACCACTTGCGCCTCGATCCCTCTCACCGCTGCGTGCACTGGCGTCTTCGTCGGGACCAAAGCCGAGAATGAGCCCTGCGGCATTGGGGGGGTTCCGGGCACGTCAGGGGTGTCAGAATGCAAGGCGAGCGGTGGCCCAGAATCGTGCGTGTGGACAGGGGACTCGAACGATCCGGCGGTCACCGGCGTTTGCCAGAAGATCGTCCGTGGCAAGAACGGCGATCCCTGTGCGTCTAGCTGTGCGAGTGGACAGGATTGCTCCTTCGACGTGTACGGGAGTTCTGGCCCAGCCGTGGCGGTTTGCTTCGAGGATGACGGTCTCTACTGCGCGTTCGGCAGCAGCGAATCTGCCTGCGCGCCCATCGTGGCACAGGGGGGAAGCTGTGCCGCAGATTCGAGTTCTTGTGCGAGCACCACCTATTGCGATTACACGACCTCGAAGTGCAAAGCATCAGGCACGATCGGGCAATCATGCGCATCGCTTGGCAGCATGTGCTTGAGCGAGCTCGTCTGCGGGTTGGACCGCAAGTGTGCAGATCCGGGACTTGCCTCCGAAAGCGCCTGCACCGGAATCCCGCCAGCACCGTACTAGCACTGACTTGCCCGAAGTCCTGCACGCCGACGATGAAGGGCGGACCGTGTAGTGCCTGGGGCAGCCCGCACGCAAGGCCACGAATAGCTGAGGTAGCAGCCGGCAGCAATGGATACCAAGAATTTTGCTGCCGCTGTGCTGCCGGCCAACGAAAATGGCTCTGGTGAGGGCTCCACCGAGGTTGGCGTCAGCGCTCCAAATACATGAAACCCCTCAGGATTTCTCCCAAGGGGTCTTGCGGGGTGGACGGGGCTTGAAGCTGTGCGGCAATGATGGACCCACGGGGACTGAGAGGGACTCTGAGAGTGATTTCGACATTTTACGGTTGGCGCATGATGGCGAATCTGGCCTCAAGAGGACTGGAGGGGGCTGTGCCTGTCACAACGTCACAGATGACCGGGTTGAGCTGATCGCCTTGGTCCTTTCCGCCGCCCTGGCCAAGTGGCGAAGTGGCCCCGATCCCGACGAGCTTCGACGAATTTTGCTTCGACTGCTTGTCGCGCTGGAAGGCCGCGCGTGAGGTGCGGCTCGGGGCGCCCACTCCCGATTGCGTCGCGGCGATCAACTACCACCTCCGGCCTAACACGCCGGAGGCCGCCAGAGATGTCGGCGGAGCGCCCGCGCCCGTAGTGGGCGCGGGCTTCGGGAAACTATGGGCGGCGTTCCCGCCGATGGCTCTGCTCCCATTGTCGCACGCCGAGGGTGAGATCCGCCTTGGCCTTCTCCCAGGAGACCGCGCAACCAGCCGGCATCGGATCCCGTTCGGCGTCGACAAAGTAGGTGAGGGCGCGCCCAACCTGCTCAGGCTGGAACGGCAACAGCCGCGAGGCGTGCTCGATAAACCGTCCGACCGACCAACCCGGCTGCGAGCAGATCGCGTGGATGTCTATGAAGTCGCGCTTTGCCCCCCGATCGTGGACGGCCGCCGCCTTCATCGCCGCGATGATCTCGATGTCGGCCACAGGAATCTCCGTTCCAGCCACCTTCATGATCTCCGGCTTGGCGGGCACCTGCTCATAGCTGATGAAACTGGTTTCGAGCATCCCGTAGTACACCCGCACGGTGTGCCGCCCCTGGCGGAGGATTTGCGTGGGCCTCTCCGCGAGCTGCTCAAGGCGTTTCTGGAGGACGGCAGCATCAAAACGGCGCGGCGTGAACCAGTCGAGATCAGCGGAGAGCCTGTGACCGAGGCGCAAGGCGAGCCCGACGCCACCGGCCAGGAAGAAACCCTCCGCTCGCACGAGATCCGCCTGCAGGCGAATCACGCGCGCCTTGTCCGGATCGAGGACCTGCCGGTTCATGCGTGATCGGGCCACTTGAAACCTAGGTAGGGACGACTTGGAATGTCGTCCACGGTGAGTCGAAATTCTTTGCGCAGCCTCTGCCGCTCGGGCTCGTTGCAACCAGCGCCGCGATATCGCCGGACCAGATCACGGATTTCGGCCCGGCGAAGAACTTTGTGAAGCCAGCGCGCAGCTTGATCATCACCCCTCACCAGAATCTCGCGGACGATCGCATACCGATGATCTGACTCCCCCCATCTCAGATCTGCCGTGTCGTAGCTCTTGAGGAGTCGTCGGACCGTCTCCGGGGCCTGTGCGGCTGTCAGAATCGGCAATCGGTTTGCCCATCGGGCTGTGGCCGCGCGCAGCGCCAACGCCTCTCGCTCCCGACGCGAGAGAGTCCGCACCCGAGCCAGCCCTGCCTTCTGTGCGATTTCCCGGCGGCGTCTCGCGCTCAGCACCCTGGCGCGGGCCGGTCCCCCTTTGGCACCACCGAGCCGGCCCAGTGCGACGGCGTGGGGGTTCTTCATGCACCTATTCTAGCATATTCGCTCAAGCTAGCATCAGTTCGGCCACGGCCATACTCGCCGACAAATCTAGCGAGGCAACTTTCGTGTCTCGCCGCCCGAGTGCAGGGAGAGAACCTCGGCGAACTCTTGTTTGTCATCTTGCACCTGGTCCGTGATGCGCGACAGGAAGCTTGGGCTCACACGCCACTGGTGCCCGTCTCTTGCCGCGACCGTTGCTGTCTTTTGATTGAGCCGCACGACCGTCCCGACAACCAGGTGGCCATGTTCCGGCGTGAAGCAGACGGCATCGCCCAACTTGAACTGGGCCAGATCCTTGTAGCAGCGGCCTTGGTGGAGAGAGCGAAGCCGTTCAACGATCCGGCGGTTGAGCTGTACCAATTCTTCTTCGCTGAATTTCGTCAGGTCAATGTTCTCGGCCATAGCTATCTCCGAAAGCGGTCATCGAGCGTCACGGCGTGCTCCCACCGGCGCTCTGCGAGAGACTGCAGGAGTCTGCTGAGTGCATTTACGTCCGTGGCCATGGCGAATGCCCTACCAAGATACTGGACTCGCCGGCCGCGTCTTGGCAAGAGGCCAACCGGCCGCTGGGAAGAGGCCGTGTCGGCTACTATGGCCATCCGTCGAGGATTTCATTGATTGCGCAGCTCGGCGGTAGTGTGTACGGAGACCGGCGAGCACAGGCACGATGACAATAGGCCTGGTCAGGTCGTGATGGTGAGTGCCGGATGGTACGTGACGCTACGGACCTATTTTCAAGATTTGGCATCGCGACATTTCCCGCAACTGACGAACGGGCAAACGGGCCGCATGCCTAGGCGGTGGACGCCATCGCGGTGCGATGATTGAGGGAAAACCTGGCGAGAAGACCCAATGCTGGCCGACTTTCCCGCGTCGATCGCGCCAATAGAATCGGCGCATCCTCCCGCAATCCTTCGACAATTCTCGCGATGACTTTCCGTACAGCACGGGTGGAGGGTCATCTTTTTTCGGATATCGCCGGATATCGGCATCGGCGGATATCGCACTGGGGTTGAGGTCGCAAGGCGGCTGCTCCGGCAGCCGCCGGAGGCGTGGAAGGAAATGGCTGTCGATGACGACGTTGCGGTGGCATCGCTGCTGGCCGCCCCAGGCTATCCACGGACTGGCTACACCACGACGTTCTCGCGCCCGGCCCGCTACTCTTTCCGAAACCCGCGCGTGAGTACAGGCGAGAACTTCCTCCGGATGTGGTGGTCGTAGTATTGCTTGGTGACGACCGGGCTTGAATGGCCCACGGACTCGCTCACCTCGTCGAGGGTTGCCCCTTCTTCGAGCTTCCGGGTGATGTTGCTGTGCCGAGTGGCCTGGTACCAGGTCATCTCCACCTTCTCGCCATCCCGGTTTTCCTCGGCGCACTTCTTGTTGTACGTCGTCTTGGCGTCGTCCCAGCAGGCTTCGATGAACTCCTTCCTGTAGCCTTTCCAGCCGAGCCGACGCGCACTGTTTCGGGCGGAAGGGCAGGGGAACACGAGGTCCTCTGGCTGCGCGCCCTGGAGAAGGCGGCGCTTGAGCCACAGACCGAGAAACTGACTGTAGTCGTCAGGCGCTGGAACCCACTTCATTTTGCCCGTGCAGTGCTTGTCCTCCTTGAGAGGCCGGTCGTAGGAGTGTCGGACCCGAATGGTCCCATCCTTGAGATAGTCCATGTCAGACATCCGCAGGCCGGCGAGTTCGCCGGTTCGTAACCCGGAGCGGTTGCCCAGATAGAACATCAGATTGATGGGCTCGGGGAGAAGGGCCATGAGCTTCATCGCGACAGCGTCATCCTTCAACCATGGCGTGTCTCGCTTCTGGGTGGGCTGAGGCCGCCTGCCCACCGGGATCATGCGCACGGGGTTGATCGTGGCGTGGCCACGGTCTATGGCCCAAGACAGGAAGCGGGACAAGAGGTTCAGGTTGTGCCGGATCGAAGCGGGCGTCAGGTTGGTGGTCTGGGCTTGCCGGTCGAGCCACGCCATGACGACGCTGATCTGCTGGACCTCGTTGAGCAACTTGTCCGCGAAGGCTGGTCGGACGTGGCGCATGAATCGCGTGCGGTCATCTCGGGCGTTTCGATTGGTCAGGCTGGTCAGCCACTCGTCCATCAGCACGCCGCAGGTCGGGATCTTCTTCAGCGGCTCCATACCGACCTTGCCCTGAGTTACGCGCAGCTCGGCCTTGGACAGCAGCGGCTGCGCTTCGGCCTTGGTCCTGGCGCCCTTGAGCAAGCGCATCTTGCGCCTGCCGTCGACGTCCACGTAGCGGCTATAGAATTTCGGGTTGTCCCGAGTGCCTCGCCGGACGATATCGCCCATTCCGCACCTCCGGGACCTAGGGTAGCATAAATTGGATACAGGTTGGATACAGAAGCCGCGCCTCGCTTGTGCTCAAGCCGAGTCTTCTGGCGACCAAGTAGCCTAANNGTGACAGGCCGGCGTTATAACCAAACTTAACTACCACCCCATGCCCCAACACGACGGTTGCCCGGCGTATTGGGACGCAAGGATCTACTCGCGGGCACGGCAGGTGTCAAATGGAAGCTCACCCGCAGCGGGCTTGCGCCGCGGTTCGCGCTTGCTGTGGCGTGAGATGGTTGCGTTCGGCCCTCGGCTGTTTGCTAATGTCGGGCTCTTGCGAACTCTCCGCCCGCTGCCTCAGCTTGCCGCCCTGGTCATCATGGCCTGCGCGCGGCCGCCCAGCCCCGTGCGCGACGCAACCCCACCCGACGCCGAGCCCGTACCCGCGTCCGGCCCCATCCCGCCGGTGCGGCAGCAACCCATGCCTTGGGATGAAGGCGGGGAACTGGCCCAGGGCGAGACCCTGGCGCTCCGCCCTGGGCACGGTGGTCGCGAACCCCTGGACCGGGCGCGCTCGGGCGGTCTGCTCGACGTGGATCTGTCCCGCTTGTGGGCGCCGTTCATCTTCAGCGAATCGGACCCGCCGAAGGGGGAGGTGAAGCCCAACCGCTACCGCCTTGCCTTCACCGATCTGGCCAGCAATTTTGCCACTCCGGATGAGATCTTCATGGCCAGTCCCGAAGCGAACTACGCCGTGTTGATGGCCGCGGGCCTGCCTGGCACCGAGGAAGCGGCGCAAAGTCCGCAGGGCAAGCGCGTCCTTGCCGAGGCCAGGCGGGCAATGCACTTGCGGCACGAGCCCAACTTCCTCGAGCCCTACGGCATCCCGCCCACCCTCCTGGTCTTGCAAACGCGCATTGAAGAGGACAGGGGACGGACCTGCTACGCCAACCTCGACCTGGCCGGCTTGGCGGCCTTTGACGGCATGGTCACCTTCCAAAGCCGCGAGCGAGCCCACCGCGAATACAACGAAGCGATAGGAGACGCGGCCTGGGTGGACAGGCAGATCGCCAAGGCCAAGCAAGCGACGGATGCCGCCGCCCTCGATCGCGATGAATGGCTCAAGCTGATTGCCGCCGCAGATCCCAAAGCTGCGGTTCGCATCGAACGCGCTCGCCGCGGCCAGGTACGCCTACGCGCGATCCGGGCGGCGCAGGCGCGCCTTGCTTGCGAGGGGTTGCTGGCCAAACACGTGCAGGGGCAGTTCGATCTGGCGACCAACGAGGCATTGGCGGCCTGGGAGCGCAAGAACGACATCTTCGGGTGGGGTTTTCTGGGCGGTGAGACGCTGGCGGCTTTGCAGCGGCCTCCGCTCGACCTGCACTTCGACACCTTCCGGCGCATCCTGATGGAACGCGTGGCTGATGCGGCCGGGATCATCGAGGACGGTTCCGTCTCGGGCGGAGACAAGCCGGCCACCTACCGGGACACGGCGGGCGTCGAGCATCCGGTCCCGAATCTCATCGCTGACTACACCGACGCGTTGCTGGCGGCTTTGGGAATCCACACGCCCGAGGACGAACTCAAGGTAATCGAAACCCTGCGCAACCAGGGGATGAAGTGGCTGCACGTGGCCTTCCCGCCGCCCAAGCTTCCGCCCTACTACAGTAGCCAGATGGATCTTTCGGTCGAGATCGAAAGAGGCGATGTCTGGTACGACTTCCCCTTCGATGAAAACGGCAAGCCGATCACGCAGCTGCGGGTGAACTTCCCCAGCCTCACCCTCTATGTGCGCTGGAACAAGCAGAAGATCCCACTTTGCCACTGGCGCACCACCATCGGATCGTGGCGCAACGAAATGCGCCCCAACGGCAAAGTGTACTTCAAGTACAAGAACTCGGACGTCGGCCCACGCGTGTGGAAAGACATCGTGGCCGGGCCGGTCTGGATCCCGCCCGAAAGTACCCCGGCCAAGGATCTGCTGACCCGCAAGACCTGGGACCGCGACCTGGGAGCGGAAACCGTGGTGAACACCGACGTGATGGGCCCGGGCTATCAATCGGCTTACGGTTTGGTGATGGCGATCCATCACTGGAAGCGTGGCCAGAGTCTCTTCGACAACCAGATTCGCACCCATGGTTCGGTGGACTACACCTCGATCGCGCGGCGCTATTCGCACGGCTGCCACCGTTTGGTGAACAGCCGGGCGGTACGTCTGTTCGACTTCATCCTGCGCCACCGGGTCTTTCGCCGCGTCGGCAACCAGCCGATCACCCTGCGCCGCCATTTCGAGCACGAGGGTAAGACCTATCACTACGCCCTCGGAACGCGCGGCTACTACTACGAGCTGACCCCGCCGGTTCCGGTGATGGTCACGGAAGGGCACATCATGGGCAAAGTGAAGAAGCCGATCGAAGCCTATCTGCCCAAACCCGGCGTGGATTACGGAACCTCCGAGGAGGCCGGCGAGAGCTCGCCGGACGTCGGACCCTGATGTGGGCTGCGCAGACTAAAGAATTTACAACGGTCTTTCGATAGTGAGGGCAGCGCTTATGCATTGTAAGAGACTACTGGCCGGCCTGATCGGCGCCGCCGTGCTTGTGGCGGCAGCGCTGGTCGGCTGCGCCGTGGGCGTGCGCCGTAATCTGGGCAAGACTTCGCCCAGTGAGGTCATCCTGGAGGACCAGTGCCATCTGCAGGACTACTTCGACGAGCTTGCCCTCGGGCGGGAAAGGCCACCCGCGCTGGTTGGCTCCGACGAGATTCAGACCAGCGAAAGCGAGAAGACGCTGGGCGGCCGCAGTGCCTACCTCTTCGGCGAGAACACCAGTTTGCCCGCCCTGCGGCGCCTGCTGCAGGAGAATTGGAAGCCGCTTCCTGCCGCGGTGCTGGCTGCCCCGGAGGTCGAAGTGCAGGTGCGCTGGTGCGAGAAGCTCAGCACGCGCTGGGTGGTGAACGACGAGAACGTCGAACTGCGCGCCGCCGGAAAGACCTATACTCTACTGCCGCATCCCTGCCTGACCACCTTCCTGTTCGGACAGGCGCTTTTCGAGCGGCGCCGTGAATTGGTCGGCTTGCCGCCGCTTTCGGCGCTGCCGGACGCGGGCGCCGCGGATCGCATGTCGGCTGATTGATCGGGGCTCAGGGCAGCAGGTTCGAGTCAATCTCGAGGTAGGTCAGAGTGGGGTATCCGCTGCACGGAGCGCGT
>PMJO01000206.1 GCA_003158455.1 Myxococcales bacterium
GCGCACTCGCTGCGCGCCACCAGGACCTTGCCCAGCTCGTAGCGAGCCAGCGCATAGCTGCCGTCCAGGGCAACCGCGGCCCGACATTCTTCCAGCGTCACCGCGGCCTTGATGTCTTTGTCAGCAAGCGCGCGGCAATAGTCGGCGGCGACGGTGGCGTTCTTGGGTTCCAGCTTGCGCGCCCGCGCCAGGGCGTCGGCAGCCGCGGCCGGCCGTTTGCGTTGCATCTCCATCCGTCCCAGCTCAGTCCACGCCGTAGCCAGCTTTGGGTCGAGACGGGTGGCCTTGTCCAGCGCTTCGCGCGCCTCGTCGTATGCCTTCTGGTCGGAAAGCAAGAGACCCAGGTAGGTCAGCGCCATTGCGTCGCGCGGCGCCAGGCTCACCGCCTGACGCAACTCCGCGACAGCGCCGTCGATCTCGCCGGCCTTGCGTAGCGCCGCGCCCAAGCTGACGTGGAAGCTAGCTTCGCTCGGCCGCAGGCGCACGGCCTCGCGGTACGACTTGACCGCTTCGACCGGTTTGCCCTGTGCATCGCGCACGTGGCCAAGGTTGGAGTGGGCGTCGGCGTACTTGGGATCCCCGCTGATGGCAGCCTGGATCTCCTTCTCTGCGGCGGCGGTCTCGCCCTTGTCAAGCAGCATGGCGCCCAGGTTGTTGCGCGCGGGCGCGAACCGGCCGTCGCGGCCAACCGCCTCACGGTACGCCCGCTCTGCCCCGGCCACGTCATGCCTCTTCTCCAACACCACGCCCCTCAGATAGTAGGCGCGCGGGTCCTTGGGGTCGGCCTGGGCCGCCGCATCGAAGGCCGTGAGCGCGCCGGCCAGGTCACCCGACTGAAGAAGCTTCTGGCCTCGTTCGAGGTGGACCGCCGCGGGATTCGCCTTTTGCGGCCCGGGCGGCGCCCCGCCCTGCGCAAGCATCATAATCGCAGCAACGCCAGCGAGATTGAACATGGGCGCAAGTTCAACGCCGACGCAGGAATGTGTCAACCGGTTTGCTGCGTCTCCACCCCTACCCTTTTCGTCCCGCCGAGGTCGGCAGCGCTAGCTTGAGCGCATCGGCCAGCGTGTTCAGGCGCGCCGGATCGGTCAGTTTTCCACCCGTGGCAATGTCCCGTACATAGAAGATGTCGGCCACTCGGTCGCCGGCCACACCCACCCGCGAGCGGTGGATGTCCAGGCCGTGTTCCGCCAGGGTTCGCGTGATGGTGTAGAGCACACCTGGCCTATCCTCGGTGAAGATGTCGAGCACGGTGAAGATCGCGCTGATCTCGTTGTCCACGCGTACCTCGGTGGGAGGCACTTCGGGCTTGGCCCGGTCGATGATAGACGGTGCGCGTGGCCGCCGCGCCAGCAGCGAGTCGACGGTCGCGCGCCCGGCCAGCACAGCTTCCAGGTCGGCCTGGATGCTGGCAATGCGACTCGTGTCGGTCACGGCACCGTCGGGCTCCTTGCGAATGCGAAACACGTCCACCGCCTCGTCATGGTCGCGGCCGGTCACCGCCTCACGCGAGTAGATAGCCGCGTCCAGAATGTCGATGCGGTTGGCGAAAAGCACGCCCGCGACCCGGGCCAGCAGGCCGGGCACATCCTGGGCCACCAGCACCAGCTCGGAGAACGTCCCCCGCGGGGAGTGGCTCACCTCGATAGCGCATGGCCCTTTGCGGCCCAGCGACAGGCGCATGTGCGCGGCGATCCGGTCGGCGTAGTTCTCGGTGAAGTAGCGGTCGGGCAGACCGGCGAAAAGGTCGGCCAGCGCAGGTCCATCCACCTCCCCGATCAGCAGCTGCGCCGTTTGCCTCTGCCTCTCCTCCACCAGTTCAGCCTGCTCGGCCTGCAAGAGATCCGCACCCCGGCGCATGAACTTGAGCGTGCGCTCGAACAATTCGGCCATCAGCTCGTTCTTCCAGTGGGTCATGGTCTTGGGACCCGTGGATGCCAGGTCGCAGAAGGTGAGCAGGAAGAGCTGGCGCAGTTTCTCTTCGTTCTCACAACCCTGGGCAAAGTGCGCAATGAGGCTGACATCCTCCAGATCGCGGCGCTGCGAGGTGTGGCTCATGAACAGGTGCTCACGCACCAAGAATTCGACCAGACGCACATCGGCCGGAATCAGTCCCAAGCGCGCGGCGATGCGTTCGGAGAGCACGGCGCCTTTTTCGTCATGGGGCGACCCGAGCGGTTTGCCCACGTCGTGCAAGAGCACGGCCACAAAGAGGGCCAACCGCCGCGTGACGGCGGGGAACTCGGCCGAAACCTGCGGGTATTCTTTCGCCAGCTCGCCCCGGGCGATGGCCTTCAAGGTCGCCACCGCATAGAGAGAGTGCTGGTCCACCGTATACACGTGATACATGTCGTGCTGCACCCGTCCCACCAGCGGTTCCCACTCCGGAATTAGCGCGCTGATGAGTCCTAGGTCGTGCATCTGTTCCAAGCGCGAGGGCGTGCCAGCATCGCGCGTGTCGACCAGAACTTGCAAGAAGCATGCGGCCGCTTCACGATCTTCGCGCAAAGCCGCGCCCCGGGTGGCGGCATACTCGGCAACCAGGTCGGCCGTGCGCCGGCCTATCGCCAGGTTAGACTCAATCGAGAGCGCAAAAAGCCTAATAATATCGGATGGTTTATTTTCAAAGCTAACGTTGTTCTTTATCTCAATTGTGCCGTCCGAAATATCGAAGCTCGGGTCCCCCTTGCCGCCCTTGTGCACGCGCATGGTGTGCACGGTCGGTTGATGGTTGCGATCTCCGCAGACCCGTAGCAGCAGTCGCGCGGTTTCGCGGCTGACCGTGCGCGCGTGACGCTGAAAATCGTGCATCAGCGCCTCTACCGCAGGTGCCACCGCGGGTCGAACTTCACCTGGCCCTGCTGCGGCGTCGGGATGGAAAAGCCGCGCAATGCTTTCCTGGAGATCGAAACGAAGCTGTTCCTGGCGCCGGCCAGCGGTCAAGTGCACGGCTGCACGCACCCGCAGAAGCCATTCCCGGGCCGCTTCCATGGCCGCTGCCTGACGCGCCGACATCTCACCCATCTCGCAAAGCTTCTGCGGGTCAGCGGTCTTGAAGCGCACCTGAGCTGCCCACCGCCCCACGCACAGATCACGAATTCCACCCGGGCCGCTCTTCAGATCAGGCTCGAGCATGAATATCGTGTCACCGAAGCGAGAGTGGCGGCTGTACTGTTCCGAACGCAGGCGCGCCACAAAGCTGTCCGGCGAGGCCTTGGCCACGCGCGTCTGGTAGCTAGTCAAGAACCGATCCGCTAGATCTCGGTCGCCGGTCAGAAACCGCGCATCGAGCAAGGCGGTGGCCGCAGCCAGATCGGCGGCTGGCAGGGCCAAGGCATCAGAAACCGAACGCACCGCATGCCCAGCATCCACCTTGGCATCCCAGAGGGGAACCAGGATGGCGCGGGCCAGGTCTTCCACCGCGCTGTCCGGCGCCTTCGCGCAAAGGAAAAGCAGGTCCAAATCCGAATAGGGCGCCAGCTCGCGCCGGCCGAACCCACCCGTGGCCAGCACAGCGATCTCGGATGAGTTCCCCCTGCGCGCGCTGGCCAAATGAAAGTTGAGCAACTCGGCGATGACCGCCTCCACCTCCTGGGACAGACGCTCGGCCAACGCCACCCCCGATTGGCCGGCGCGCAACCCCGCCGCGGCCTGGTCGCGGGCCGCAGCGATACGGGCGGAGATCCACCTGGCCGTGGGTTGGGTCGATTCGGGCATGGCTTGCGACGAATCCATACCCGTTCGCTGCCACAATGTCGACCCGATGAAGCATGGGACGTTGACGGATGGCCTTGGCTGCGGCACCGTATTGCCATGGCTGAAATTGAGCTCGGGCCCCTCTCTGACCGCCTTGACGATGACGAGATGAAGACACTGCACAAGCTGGTGGAGCTGGCCGGCGCCCGCTTGGCCGCCGTCGACGATCACACCACCCATACCATCGCCAAGCGCCTGTCCGAGGACGCCATGACCGAGTTTCTCGACCGGCTGGAAGCGCACGACATGGCGGCCGACATATATCTGCCGGTCGAGTTCGACGGGCGCCTGCATGTGGGCGACTTGCGGGTGGCCTCCGCGGTTTCGCTGTCCGAGACGCTGGAGGAGATGAAGGAAGAGCTCTCCATCGAGGATGACGACTTCGAAGAGGACGACGAAGAAGAGGACGACGAAGAGGAAGAGTTGGAGGAAGGCACGGTGATCGAAGCCCAACTCCGCAACATCTGGCAACTCGTGTTCGACGCGTGTGGCGAGTCGCTGGACAAGAATGTGTCCCTTCACCTGAAGGTCTGAGATGAGCGATCTGGTTCTTACTCTCATCGGGCCGGACCGACCCGGCTTGGTCGAGGCGGTGGCCGAAGTGATCGCGGGCCATGGTGGCAACTGGTTGGAGAGCCGCATGGCTCACCTAGCGGGAAAATTTGCCGGCATCCTCCGGGTTGAAGTCCCAGCCGCCCAGGTGGCGCCCCTTTCCGCCGCGCTGGCCGGGTTGCAGGAGAGCGGCCTGCGCGTGATCGCCGAGCCGAGCGACGGCAGCGAGCAACCCGCGCCGGATGAGGCTCGCACCATGGACCTGGAACTGGTGGGGCTAGACCGGCCCGGGATCGTGCGCGAGATCTCGCAAATCTTGGCCCGCAGCGGTGCCAACGTGGAGGAGCTATCCACCAACCGTTCGAGCGCGCCCATGTCGGGCGAGATGCTCTTCTCCGCCAAGACGCGCGTCCGTCTGCCACCCCATGCTGACGTGGCCCGCCTGCGCGCCGGGCTGGAACGCATGGCCAACGATCTGATGGTCGAAATCAGACTGGTGGAAACCGCTCTCGAAGCCAAGGGCCGAGTTCGCTAGCGCTGCTTCAAGTCCGGGTTCCGCGTACCCGAGGCAGGGGAGTTGCGATTTGCCCCTGCACCGCGCAGGGAACTTTAGGACGATAGCCATTGGCAGGCATATATCTAGTAAGCTAGAATACAGCCTATATCGATATAATCTCTCGATGGGCACCGCGCATGGGTGCGGATCCAGAGGGAGTTGTTCTCAATGAAGCTCGCCCTTCTGCCGATAATTCACCGAGTGAGATCCTTCCCGCGCCGGGCGGCTTGGGCGTCCCCTTCGTCTGATATGGGAATCCTCAAAGGGTTCCCAGGCCCTCGCGCGATGGTCCGCCGCCGGCGAGAGCGCGCGGGGTGGGCAGGGCGGGCTGTCCGTCGCGAAGGCCGGCGGGCTCCCCACGCGACTAGGTTGCGCACGAGGCTGTTTGTCCTGGCAGCTGTGGGCTGCACGTTGACCGTGACGTCGCAACTTGCCGACGCGCGGGTAGACCCGCTGGTGGTCATCGAGCGCCAGATCCGCAAAGCCAACATGCTAATCGTGCTCGACACCTCGGGCTCGATGAACGGCGTGCCGGGCGGCCAGTTCCAGAACAGCGCCGAGTGCGGCGTCGACTGTGACAACGGAGTGAACTGCCGCCAGGGCGGCCTGCAAGGGATCTGCAGCGCATGGAAGCGCAACTGCCTTTCGGACGATGACTGCCACCACGGCTACTGCTCGAAAGACAACATCACCATTTGTGCCAGCAACGCTGATTGCGCCCAAGACCCGGGCGTCTGCTCCTATACCGGCGGGTCGTGCACCGCCACCTCCCCCTGCCCGGCTCAGATGGGTACCTGCACGACGACCAACGCCGTATGC
This sequence comes from Myxococcales bacterium, assembly GCA_003158455.1. GTDB lineage: Bacteria > Myxococcota_A > Polyangia > Fen-1088 > Fen-1088 > Fen-1137. The sequence continues at coordinate 5,684 of PMJO01000206.1, forward strand.
AGTGCCACCATCGCCTGCGCGTCCGTCGGCTACTGCAAGTACGGAACCAATGTCCTGTGTACCAATCCCGGCGGGAACTGCCCCAACATCGGTACCTGTTCAACCCTAAGCAGCCAAACCTGCCAGACCGCCAGCACCTGCCCGCCTGTCACCAGCGGCGGAACTTGCTCGCAAGGCAGCACGCCCTGGGGAGGCTGCAGCAAGACCACCGACTGCCCCCTGTCCATGAAATGCCAGGTCAGCGGCGATTCCTGCGGGCTGGAGACCGGCCAGCCAACCTGCGTCGTCTACTCGGGCAACATTTGCTACGGAGACACCTCCTCAAACCCACCGACCCACCACCTCTCCTCCTGCTCCAAGGACAGTTACTGTCACGGCAACGATCATTGCGTGACCCCGCCGCTCAACCAGTGTACCGGGACGCCAAACGTGTGCAATCTACCGTCGGCCACGTGCAACATGCACACTGACAATAGGTGTACGGCCACCACCAACACCTGCTCAATCCCAAGCAATACCTGCAACCTACCACCAGCCAACACTTGCCAGTTGCCGGCCAGCCTGACCGACACCTGCGTGTCCAACTCGCAGGGGACACCCGGGCCCATCCGCATGTGCCAAAGCTCGATGGTCGTGTGCTCCAAGGACTCGGACTGCGGCACCGGCGACCTGTGCGGACCCGCCACCTCGCGCACCGTGATCGCGAAGCGTGCCATCAGCAAGCTGGTGATGGACAACTATCCCCTGGTCAATTTTGGGCTGATGACCTTCTGGCAGGACAACTACTACCCCTACTACAAAGTCACGACCAGCGGCTCGACCGACACCGAGACCAACTACGAAACCGAGCAACAACTGCGAAAACTGGGCTGCTACACCTGGAACCGACAGACGGGGATCGGAGGACCAGCCGAAACCTGCACGATTTCTGGTCACCAGATGACCCTGCGAGCCACCGCTGACAGTCGCTACCGAGTACGCACCGGCCGGTCTTCTTGGACCCGTTACGACGTCGACTACTGCGGCGACTCCTGCAACATGCCCAACAACCTTGGCTGGGGCACCTACCAAGGCAGCTACTACCAGTACCAGCGAAGCACCCAGACCACAACCTCAACCCTGCTCGTACGCGACACCTATGACGGCCACGACATCACAGTCAATGGCACCGACTATACCTACTACACACCGCTGACCAACTACTACAACGGTGGCGCCNNACCCAGCTTGCACCGTTCCTGGACACCACCGACGACCTCAACAAATCGCTGGCCGCGGCCCACGCCATCACCGCGCAAATGGCCTATGCCGCGGACGGGGGCCTGATTACCTACTACGGTACGCCCACCGGCTGCACCCTGGAGAACAACGTCTCCAAGACCCCGCAAACCAGTGCCTATGACTACATGAACGCAGTCAAGAACGGCTACACCAGTGCCAACCCGGCGCTTGTCATCCCGGCCGATCCGGTTTCCTGTCGCACCAACTTCATGCTGCTCATCACCGACGGCCAGGCCAACGGGCCAGGCGACGTGGACAGCAACGGCAACAACATCTGCGACGATACCCCCTGCTCCGCTGACAATCCCGCGACCGCCGGCTGCAGGTGCAAGTCGGTGCTGGCCGCGTACGACCTCAAGCACAACTTGGGCGTGACGGTCTTTGTGGTGGGGTTTGCGGGCGACGCCGCCGCCGGCCCGACCGCAGTGGCCAACAACAACGTGGCCAAGGCCGGCGGTTCCGGGGCTGCTTTTTTGGCCACCAGTGAAGACCAGTTGGAGAACGCCCTGCAGTTGGCGGTCTACACGGCGATTCAGGGCAACTATTCTTCCTCGGCCGGGAGCACCTCGGCGGGCACCCAGCAAGCCGTCACCGTGGTCGAAGGCAAGTATGCCCTCGATTCGCGCATGGAGTTTCCCTCTTGGAAGGGACACCTGTACGCCTACAACGTCGCCGGCACCTCGCCCGTGCTGTCCTGGGACGCTGGCACCCAGCTGTCGAACACCAGCAACTGGATGAACCGTCGGGTCTACACCTGGGATGGCACCAACATGGTCAAAATCCAGGTCAACCCATCCACCGGCGCCATCACCAACAAGGCGGCGTTGGCCGCGCTGGGCATGGGCGCCACCGCGGATGAAGCCGAGGCGGTGGCGCAGTGGGCGCTGGGAAATCCTGCCTCCAACAACCGTGCCATCCTAGGTGCCATCGTGAACTCAACGCCGATCGACGTGGCCAGCCCAGGCGATGCCCCGTTTCCGGGTGGGCACGGCTTCTTCCTCAAGTACATGAACCGGCCCCATCTCATATACGTCGGCTCGTCGGACATGATGTTGCACGCCTTCTTCCTGGAAGACACCAAGGTGGGTACCACCACGTATCCTGCTGGCAGCGAAGCGTTTGCTTTCATACCACCCGATTTTCTGACCAATCTGCGCAAGCTGTATGCGCAGGGCGGGCAGGATCTAAACCCCTACAATCACATCTTTGGATTGGCGGACTCGCCCAAGGTCAAAAGCCTGTGCGTTTCGGGCTGCACCGACGACACCACCGCGGTGTGGAAGACACTGCTCATCATGCCCGAGGGTTACGGTGGGCCCGAAACCTTCATGCTCGATGTGACCAACCCGTTCGGCACAAATGGCTTGAACGACCCGCCCGTCACCGTGCAATGGCACACCGGTGTGGGCGCCAGCGCGACCACCTACAACAGCGTGCTGGGTGACACGATTTCCTTGCCCGCGTTCTTTCTCAACAAGACGACCAGTCTCAACGACTACCGAGTCATCTTCAGTTCCGGCTACGCCGTCTCCGACGGGAGCACAACCCAAGGGCGCACCCTGATCACAGCGTCGGCCATAAACGGATCCGTGATCGCGACTAGCAGCATGTCGCCCAGCGCCACCTGCGCGCAGGAATACACGGCCCTGACCGACGTGGCGACCGCGCGTGATTTTGCCAAGAATCAGAGCGACAAGCTCATCGCAGCCTACTTCGGCGACACAGCGGGACAGCTCTGGCGTTACACCCTTACCGGCGGTCTGAGCTTGGCCTACAACTTCACCTGCAGCCAACCGCTGCACTTTTCACCTACCGTGGTCCAACTCGACCGAGACAGCGTCGCCTCTAGCCACGCACACGAGATCTATCTGGTGCAGGTGACCAACTCGAATCTCGACCTAGACACGGTGAGCTTCCCTGCCTCGCAAATGATTTTCGCCAAGGAGCTGGCGCAGGCCGATAGCAACGGAAACGTCACCGGCGTGGTCAAGGACACGTCCTGGGGTACCGGTGGCCAAATCGTGCTCACCACGGGCACCAGCCAAATCTGTGGCGTGACCCACGTGGGCAGTGGCGGCAGCGTGATCTGCGACACGATCATGCCCACCTCCGCACGGCCCACCTCGACGCCCCTCGGTGTGTTGAAGGCCGATGGCAATGGTTTCCAGGTGGTGACCATGTGGTACGCCTCCCCGTCGAACGTCTGCGACGTCGGCAAAACCTACCTGACCATCCACCAAATGGCGTCCAACGTGGTTACCCAACGGCTCGGCTACCTGGTAAGAAGCACGACCCCGGCCACCTCGCCCGTGATCATAGGTGGCCGCGTCTACGTGTTCGGCGGTACCACCAGTTTCGACGACGTCACGCCCTTCCTCCCGGACACGATCAGCGCGGGCAGCGCTGTGCAGGCATCACCCTATTCCGGCCAGTTCACGCGTTTCAATTGGGCCGAGGTTTTCGACTAGTCACCGCGCAAGGTTGACCTCAACCGGGTTGAGCCCGGCGGAAGCCGAAATCTCCACGGCAACCAGTTTGCGCTCGGCCGGCACGAACACTCCCACGCTGTGCACGCCGGCCGGCACAGGTACCCGGTTGACCGGGCAGAGCAGACCGGTCTCGACCTCGTCAATGAACACCGGGTATTTCCCCGGCGTGCGGCAAGCCACGTTGAGGGAAGCGTCGCCGTGCACCGGGGCCACCACAGGCTCGAGGGCGAGACGGATCATGACTCCCTCGCGCGCATCGAAGCTGCCGCGAAACATGTGGTATCCCGCAGCCACAAGCACCAACCGCTTGGCGCCCGCACCGACTGGCAAGTCGAGCGGCGTGCTGCCTTTCCAGACGCCGTCAACCCAGACCTGCGCGCGGTGGGGCTGGGTGTCCACGAACAGATGATTCGGTACGCGCTGGGGCTGGGGCGTGTCCGACTCCTCGACGACAAAACTCCCGGCCGGGAACACCGGTATGGGATCGCTCTCGGATTCCCGCGGCGAGGCGGCGTCCGCAGCGCGCGTCGTGCCTGCGTCTGGCAATGGGGTGGGAACTGCGGGCAACCATGACTCTGGGGAACGCCGACGCGAGGTCAGCTTGAGTTGGGGTTCCAAAGGTGGAGTCTCGCCCGATCGCCGCTGCGCAATGGCGACCCCCTGGGCAGCGCGTTTCGCAGCGAAGGTCCGCGCCAGCCGGAAGGCAAACCATCCGAACCCCGCCACGAAAACAACGCCGACTACTGCCACCAGCAAAACCAACCAGCCCGAGCGCGCCGAGGGGTGTTTGCGAATCGCAGCCGCCGCGCCACGCGACGCGAGGCCCGCTTCCCTGGCCTGCTCCACGTCGGAATCGAGGATCGAAGGCGCCAAGACCGCCGTACTTTCTTCTGCGCCGCCGCGCCCAAGATCGTTGGCGACAGGCGGATTGGCATCAGCCGCGGCCGCGGAGCTCTTCAAGCATTCGCTCAACCAACTGGCGGCTTGAGGCCGGTCCTCCGGATCGGGCGCGGTCAAGGCGCGGATGGCAGCGTTGAGCGCGGCCGGCGCGTCGGGAATGTCGCACAAGACTTCCCGGGTGCGCTCCGAAAGCTCCGCCAGAGATCGGGCCTCGAAAGCAGACCTGCCGAGCAGGAGGAAGTGCAAGAGAGCCCCTAGCGAGTAGAGATCCGCGGCCACCCCGCGCTCGAGCGCTTCCGGGCCAATCGCCACGCCCTGGAGTTCAGGCGGCACGAACCACCATTTCTCGATGGGGTGGTCCACCAACCCGCGCACGGAGGCAAACAGGCCGAAGTCCAGCACCACGACTTCGCCCGTGGGAGTCACCAGGACGTTGCCTGGACCGAGACCCAGGTGGAAAAGCGGTGGCTCGCCCGCGTGAGCAGATGAGAGCACCCGCGCTATGTGCCCGCCGACCACGCTGACCATGGCGGGGGCCAACCCCACTCGGCCGGGAGCGGCTTGTTGCTGAGCCGCCTGCAGCAGCCCGACGAGGTCGACCCCGGCTACCCAGCGAGACGCGACGAAAGCCCCGCCCGTCTCCTCGCCGACCTCGACCACCCGGCCCGCCTCTGAAGGCGGAGCCGCAAGCAGCCGCCGACCCGCCGCAAGAAACCGTGAAACCAGTGGTGGGTAGGCCTGCCGCTGGACGCGGTCCGCACGCAGCAGCTTGACCACGAACAGCTCGGCTCCGCTTGCCGTGCTCGGATCGCTGTCAGCCCGGCGGGCACGGTAGCTTTCGACGACTCCGTCGCGCCCAAGCCGGCCGTCCAGTTGGTACTTTCCGAGGCGAGGCAAGAAATCCACGGGTG
>PMJO01000221.1 GCA_003158455.1 Myxococcales bacterium
GAACCCTCTCAGGGTTCCCATGTGAATCGTCTCACCAACCCCCGTACAGGATCGCCATGATGGCGACGGCGTAGCCAAGCAGGTTGATGAGGAAGGGCGGGTCGCGCAGCATGGAGTCGGTGGGGCTTTCACTATCGACTTTGCCCTGGACAATCCAGATGAAGCGAAAGACGCCGAACAACACGAACGGCACGGTGAGAGCCAGACGGCGCGTGCCAAAGAAAGTTCGGGCGTGGGGCGACTGGGTGTACAGGAGGTAGGCCACCACGGTCAAGATCGCAAGCAGGTAGAGGAGCACGCGCAGTACGTGGGGTGGGTAGCGATCGAGCACCATGCGCTGGTTACCACCTTTGTTCCCCGCCACCCGCAGCTCGTGGGCGCGTTTGCCGAAACCCAGGAACGCCGCCAGCAGCAACGTGCACAGTAGCACCCAGACCGAAGGGTCCACTGGTATGGCACAGGCGCCTCCCAGCACGCGCAGCAGGAACCCCGTGCTGATGCAAGCCACGTCCACGAACGGAACATGTTTCAGCCAGAATGAGTAGGCGACATTTTGCGCGAGATATGCGGCGGCGATGACCAGGAGCGTGGGGGCGATGAGGTAGCTGCCACAGAGTCCGACCATGGCCAGTACCGCGGCGAGCAGGCGAGCGGCAGGCACAGGTAGGGCGCCTGAGGCAACGGGACGCAGGCGCTTCAAAGGATGAGCACGGTCCTTTTCCACATCGACGATGTCGTTGAACACGTAGACCGCGCTAGACAAGAGACAGAAGCAGGCCACGGCCAGAAGCGACGAAACCACCGCGCGCGGGTCGTCAACGCGACGAGCAAATACCAAAGGTCCCAGTACGAACAGGTTCTTGACCCACTGGTGAAAGCGGAGGGACTTGAGGACGGCGAGGACCATGGGAGGGGCGAAGTGTAGCGCGAAGCGATCGAAGGTCTATGCTCCGGGGCTACACTAGCCTATTCTTGCCCCCTCCCGCGAGGGAGACCTGATGCCTCCAAGTGACACCGATCACAGCCCCCACGGTGAAAAGCCGTCTGCCCTGGCCGGCCTGACCGACGAGGTGCTGGTGGCGCGCGTGCGCGGCAAGGACGTCGCGGCGTTTGAGGAATTGCTGGGGCGCTATGAAGACAAGCTCTACCGCTTGGCCATGCGCTTCGTCCGCAGCGAGAGCGACGCACAAGAAATCCTGCAGGACGCATTCCTGTCGGCGTGGCGGAACCTGTCGGGCTTCGAGGGCCGGGCGCAGTTCGGGAGCTGGATGTATCGAGTGACGGTGAATGCGGCTCTTATGTTCCTGCGGTCGCGCAATCGGCATCCCGAGGTCATGCTGGATGACGTCGAACCCGCTGTCCTGCATGAGGCGGCGGAACAGTCCGTGCATGGCTCGTCGGAGGATTGGTCGCAACGGCCGGATGAGCAGCTTCAGTCCGAGGAGCTGCGGCGCCACATCCAGACGGCGGTGGACGCCCTCCCCGATGGCCTGCGCACCGTATTTCTGGTGCGCGATGTGGAGGGTTTGTCCACCGAGGAGACGGCCGAACTGCTCAACCTGTCGCTCCCTGCGGTCAAGACGCGTCTGCACCGCGCTCGCCTGGCCTTGCGCGAAGCCATCGGGCACTACTTCGCGCCATAGATTCGCGCCGTGATGAATATGACGTTTGCCCGGCGATCGGCCCGCGCCTGGGCGCTCCTTGTCGCGTGGCCACTTCTGCTGGGGCAGGGTAGAGCGCGGGGCGATGCCACCGAAGATCGATTTGAGGTCGAACGCGCGGCTCTACTAGCCCGCAGAGCGACGCCCGAGGCCCTGTCGTCTCTGGCCGCGCTGGTGCGCATGGATGCGATGCTTGGCCCAGGGCGGCTGGCACTGGTACTGCGTGACTTCGTCGAGGGAAAACATGCGGCGAGCGCGGACCCTCTGGTGGCGGCGCAGGCGTCCTACTTCCTTTCCCTGGAGGAAGACCGTTCGGGCCAGCACGAGCAGGCAGACGCGCGTCGGCGTGGGTTGGGCTTGCTGCGCGACTTGTGGGTGTTGGGGCCTTTCGATGCCCAAGGTCGCAGTGGTCTGGAGCGCACATTCCCCGCCGAGCTGGCTCTGCCCGATCCGCACGGAAGTCAGTGTCACCCGAGCAAGACCAGGCAGGTGTGCTGGCGTCGGATTCCCGCCGAGGCGGCTCGGCAAGGGGCGCTCGCGCTGGGCGCACTCTTGCGCCCGGACAACGATGCCGTAGCCTATGTACTCGCGTATCTGCATAGCGATCGGGGGCGCTGGGCGGCTTTGCGTCTCGGGTCGCCCGGACCAGTCAAGTCTTGGCTCAACGGCCGCCTGGTGATGAGCCGAGACGTGGTGCGGCCGGCTTCATTGGATCAGGATCCGGCCGCAATCTGGCTTCCGCGCGGCGAGAGCGTGCTGCTGGTTAAGACGGTCGTGATTTCCGGCACCTGGCATCTGTTCTTGCGCCTCACCGACCCCCAGGGTGCGCGGTTGTCCGGGGTGACGGCAGATGCAGAGGCGCCGGCTACGGGCGCGGCGCTCTCTTCACCACCGCCTCACCCACCACTAGTGCGGGACCTCAAGGAGATCTTGCGTCGGCGCGCGGAGCAGGCCCCGAGCAGCGAGGTGGCTGCGCGTTGGCTGGACTTCGCGCGCGTTCTCGATCTTCTGCACAGCGAGGACAGCGAGAGCAAGGCGGCCGAAGTGGCTGCGGGCCGGGCGGCAAGCGCAAAGCTGGCTTCCCCGGCGGCCCGCTATGCGGCGCTGGTATTTCTGGGCCAGGTGGCGCGTGAGGAAGACGACGCGCGACAGGCGCTGGAACAAGCGTTGGGGTTGGCGCCGAGTCCGGGTGAGCGCGCGCTGCTGCTGGCCGAGCTAGGCGATCTGGCGCAACGGCAGCGACGGCAGGAGACGGCGCTGCAGCGCTGGCAGCAAGCTGCGGCAGCCGATCCAACTTCGCTTCCGGCTCAGATCGCCCTGGCGGGAGAGGAAAGCGAAGTGGGCCTCCACGCTGCGGCCTTGCGGCGCCTCGACGCACTTCCCGCCGCGGCGAAAAGTGTGCCCGCGGTGCTCGAAGCGCACGCGCGTGCGCTTGAGGGCTTGGACCGTTTCGCGGAGGCGGAGGCCGAGCGGCGACGCCTATGGGACCGGCGTCGTTCTGATGCGGACCTGCTGCGAAACTTGGCCGGGGCCGCTCGCCGGCTCGGAGATCAGAGCCGAGCGGCCCAGCTCTACGCCGCAGCGGCGGGCTGGCGGCCCGATCTGCATCTCCTGACCATTGAGCAGGCCCACATGCTCGAAGGAGCAGGACAGGGGGCCGCCGCCGAGACGGTCTTGCGCAAGGCATTGCTGCGCCTGCCCGACGAGCCTCGTTTGCACGAAGAACTGGGCCGTTTGCTAGCGGGGATGGGGCATCTGCAGGACGCGGCGGCGAGCCTACGCCGATCGCTACAGCTGCGCCCGCAGCAGCCGGCCCTGCGGCGCTACGCCGAGTCGTTGGCTGCAGTTCCCGACGGGGCGCATCGCACGGCCGGGGTCGAGGATCTGGCGCGACGTTTTGCCGATGACGGCGCGGCCGTGAGCCGAACCGCATTGTTGTCATCGCCGGCGGCGGCAGATGACGATCCCGCCGTGATTCTGCTGGACCGCCACGTCACGCGCGTGCACCCAAATGGGTTGGCCGATGCATTCGTTCAGCGCATTGTTCACCTGCGCACCGACCGCGCGGCGCGCGACAACCAAGAGGTGCTGGTGCGCTACCTGCCCGGCCAGCAAGAAGTGGAGATCCGCGAGGCGCGCATTTTCCGCCGCACCGCCGGGGGGGAGATCGAGGTTTCCCAGGCGAGCGGGCGCGACGATCGCGACCTTTCCGAACCCTGGTACGGCCTGTACTACGACGCGCGCGCCCAGGTGGTGAACTTCGAAAACTTGCGCGCCGGCGATGTGATCGAGGTGCAGTACACCGTGGCCGATGTCGCCTACCAAAACGACATGGCCGACTATTTCGGCGAGCTTGTCGTGATCGCCGACATCTTCCCCAAACGGAACTGGGACTACACGCTCATCGCGCCGGCGCAGCGATCGTTTCACTTCAACCAGCCGCGCCTAGCGGGACTCAAACGTCAGGTAGATCAGCAAGCGAATGAGGTGGTCTATCGCTGGGCGGCCAGTGACGTGGCACGCGTGGACATCGAGCCGGCCATGCCCGGGTTCACCGAGGTGGCGCCCTATCTGCACATCAGCACCTACCAGAGCTGGCAGGAGGTAGGCCGTTGGTACTGGAGCCTGGTGGCGGACCAGTTGCAGAGTGACCAAAACCTCAAGCAGACAGCGGCCCAGGTGACATCTGGGCTGCACAGCGACCTAGACAAGGTGCGGGCGTTGCACCGGTTCGTGATCGAGAAGACACACTACGTGGGACTGGAGTTCGGCATTCACGGATACAAGCCCTATCCCGTCAGCCAGGTGTTGTTGCGCCGGTTTGGCGACTGCAAAGACAAGGCGTTGTTGCTGTTGGCTTTGTTGCGCGAGGTGGGCATCGAGTCCGAGTTGGTCTTGCTGCGATCACGCCGAGCCGGCCAAGTGGATAGCGAGCCGGCTTCGTTGGCGGTGTTCGACCACGCCATCACCTATGTTCCCCGTCTCGACCTCTATCTCGACGGCACAGCGGAGTTCTCCGGCCTCGACGAACTTCCCAGCCAGGACCAGGGGGTGATGGTCCTGCGCGTGGGCTGGGGCGGAACCACGTTGGCGCACACTCCGGTACTGCCTGCTTCGGCCAACCGCGCTGTGCGGGTCTGGAAAGTCGCCCTGGCCGTCGACGGCAGCGCGCGGATCGATGAGACCATGACCGTAAGGGGTCAGGCCGCACAGGAATGGCGTGCGCACTACCAGACGCCGGGCGAACGACGCGAGCGCTACGCCAAGGTGTGGAATGGCCGCCACACCGGCGCGCAGCTTGAAACGGTGGACATGGCCGGCGTGGAGGATCGCAACCAACCGGTTGTGGTGCGGGCGCGGGGACTGGTCCCGCATCTGGCCCAACCCGACCCACGGGGCGAGTTTCACCTGCCTTTGAGTTCGCGCGAAACCGATCTAACCCAGACCTACGCGCGTCTGGGCGCGCGGAGATGGCCGTTGGTGCTTGGTTTCCCTTGGCAACATGAGGAGCAACTTGAGTATCGGTTGCCCGACGGGTTCCGCCTGGTGCGTGCCCCTACCGCACGTAAGCTGAAGGGCGCCTTCGGCAGCTTCGATCTGGAGGTGGCTGTATCCCGTGACCGCCGGACTATCAAGGTCGGTTCAGTCCTCTCGGTGGAACGTGATCGGATCTCCGCCAATGAATACGGTGAGTTCCGCGCCTTCTTGCGCGAGATCGACAACCTGCTGGGCGAGCCTGTCGTCATCGCCGGGGAGGCCGGTCAATGAGGGCAGGAAGCAGCCTAGTCGCCTGCGTGCTTCTGGCAGGCTTCGTTTCCGGATGTGTGGGGATCCTGGGCGCCGGCCGACGAGTCGACGCGAGCACGGAGACAGGTCGGGCCTGGCAGGCGCTGGTCGATGGGAATGGTGACCAGGCGGCGGCGATGTGGAGGCATGCCTTGCTCGCGGGCGGCAAGAGCGAGCCGCGCAGCTTGGCGCTCTTCGGCGCGGGTGCTCTGGCCTACGAGCGTGGAAACGACGAAACCGCAGTGGCGCATTTTCTCGATCTGATCGGGACAGCGGCACGAGATGGCGATGCGCGCGACGGTCTGCTGGCCACGGCCGCGGCGGCGCAGTTGCCGCGACTTCTCGACGAATTGCCCGACCGGCGCGCGGCGGAAGAGCGGGTCCTTGCCTTGCCACGCGACCGCCTGCCCTGGCGCGCGCAGTATTTGCTGGCATCGCTCGCCATCGAGATCGCGCGGCGACGCGCCGACGCGGATTTGTTGCAAAGAGAGGCGCTTCGATCAGGGTGCCTGACCGAGCTGCGTCTCGTCGGCGTGGCCGGCCGCTTGCCCTATCTCGATCTCTTGTCCAATCGAGTGCGGTCGGATGGGCCAGAGCGAGCCCTGGCACGGTTGGGGTGCCGGTTCACCACGCCGAGCACGGATCCACTGCCAGGGGTACGCATCCTCCAATCCGAGGTTGATCTGCGCCCCGGCACCGATCAGATCGTGCTCGACTACGCGGGGCCTGCTCTGCTGCGCGTGGATGGTGGTCCCTGGCATCACCACGGCGACTCGCCTGAAGTCTTCGGCCCGCGCTGGTCAGCCCTGTCGCTCCCGGTCGGCGCGGGTCGACACCAAATTGAACTGCGCTTGGGCAATAACGGCGGAGGCATCGATGTGGGCTTGCTGCTGGCGCCTGCTGCCATCCACGCGCGGGTCGAGACGAAAATCTGGCCGAATCGTTCTTCGCTGGAAGAGGCCATTTTCGATCTTGCGGCGGTGCTGTCTGCGCAAATGGCCGGCGACATGGACCAGGCGCTGGTGTATGCGGCGGCTCTCGCCCAGCACACCCACTTTGCCCTCGGCCTGTCAGCGGCGGCGCGGGTGGCCGAGACGGATTCCACCCGGCCCGAGAACATGAACCGCGACCGCGCGCGTGGTTTCTACTTGAATGCGGTGGCCGTGGACCCGCACCTGGCCCGGGTTTGGCTGGACCTTGCGCGTCTGGAGCTGGACAACGACCGGCCGCGCGAGGCCTCGGAGGACGCCCAGCAGGCGCGAAGCGCGGCAGTCGACTGGTGGCCAGCGGGGTTGCGACTGGCCGATGCCTTGCGCGCCCGTGGGTTGGAGCGTGACGCCGATGCGGTTCTGGCGGCCGCGATGGCGCGCGGGCGGCAAGGGCAGGGGGCGTGCGCGCTTTTCGAAGGCGGGCTTCGCCGTGCCGAGGAACGGGACGCATTCGGTGAGCAGGAGCGGCTGGTCAGGTTGCTGGTTCGCTGTGACGCGCAGTCTGAAGTGCCAGTGCAGTGGTATCGGCAGAGCGGGGATGTCAGCGCAGCGGAAGCGGCGCTGCGGCGCATGCTGCCCAGCAGCGCCGAGCCGGCGTGGATCCGCTCGGAGTTGGCGGCGCTGCGGCTGGAGCGGGGCGACGCGGCGAGCGCCGCATCGGAATGGCAGGCTCTGGTCGACTGGTCCCCGCGAGACAGTCAGCTGCGCCTGCGCCTAGTCGATGCTCTGCTGGCCGCTGGTGCGGCGAAAGAGGCGCGCGTCCAATTGGCGGAGACGCTACGGCTTTTCCCCGGAAGCGGCGCGGTTCGGCAGGCGGCACGCATCTTTGGGCTGGCCTTGCCGCTGGACGAATTCCGGCTGGATGGCGCGCAGGTAGTTCGGGACTTTCTCGCGTCTGGCCGGCGCTACCAAGCGCCCGCGGTGGTGGTGTTGGATCGCACGGTCGAACGGGTGTTTCCTGACGGAGGACGCGCCAGCATCACCCACACCATCACGCAGGTATTGAGCAAGGCAGGCATCGAGCGGGCGGCCGAGGTCTCGCTGCCGTCCGGGGCCGAGGTGCTGGCCTTGCGCACGCGCAAGGCTGACGGGACCATCCGCGAGGCCCCGGAAATTGCCGGCAAGGAAACCGTTTCTGCCACAGATGTGGCAGTGGGCGACTTCGTCGAGTGGGAGACCCTGGAATACAAGCAACCCGCTGAGGCGTTCGCACCGGGATTCTTGGGCGAGCGTTTCTACTTCCAGTCATTCGAGGCGCCGCTGGATCGCAGCGAGTACCTTCTGGTCGTGCCGAGCGCGCTGTCGGTGGACCAGGATCGGCGGGCCGAGGCGCCCGTGCCCACGGCCGGCCCTGGTCCCGAGGGCACCCGGGTCTTGCGCTTCATCGCGCGGCAGATGCCGCAGCTTTTTCCCGAACGCCTATCGGTTGCCGCAGAGGACTGGGTACCCTCAGTGCGCGTGTCGAGTGGTGTCGATCTGGCGCACTGGTCGCGTTTCTTGGCCGACCGCTTGTACACGGTGGCGCGTGTCTCGCCTGAGCTGCGCCGGGTCGCGGTGCAGATCAGGGCTGCGGTCGGAGGCGCGAGCGCGAAGCTTCCCGAGGCCATCACCGGCTGGGTCAACCAGCATATCGAGCCCGAGGCCAGCCTGTTTGAGCCAGCGACGGCGTCACTGGATCGGGGGCAAGGCAACCGCGCCGCAGTCGTGATGGCGCTGGCGCGAGCACTGGATCTGAAGGCTGAGCTGATGTTGGTGCGTCCGCTCAACCGCGCACCGGCGGCGGCGCAGGGGACAGCGCAGGCGCTTGACGATTTCAGCGACGCGCTGGTGCGTCTGCCTGACCCCGACGGGACGGTACGGTTTTTCGATCCGCGCACCCGGCACGCCCGGTTCGGCTACTTGCCACCTGGCCTGGCAGGCGCGCCTGGCTTCGTGGTGGGCGACGATGCGCTAGCCATCGCCCACGGCGCGGTGCTCGACGGGCGCTACGCAGTCATGAAGATGCGACTGGCGGCGGATGGCAGCGCGGCGGTAGCCGTGACAGAAGAGTTGAGCGGCTGGCCCGCTCTGGAGTGGAACGAGATCCTGGAGCGATCGGGACCGGATCGAAGCAAACTGCGCCAGGAGTTCGAGCAGCGTTGGCTGAGCCAGCAGTTTCCGGGCGCGGTTTTGGATGAGCTGTCTCTGCAGGAGCACCCGGCGGGCGGCAGCGTCGTCCGCTACACCCTGTCCAGCCCGCGCATGGCCACGCGCACGGGCAATATCCTTTGGCTGCGTCCCAGCTTCTTTCTTTCGCAGCCGGGCCGACGCTATTTCACCGAATCGCAACGGCGGACGTCCCTGCAACTGGGATACGACGTCCCGCTTCTGCTGGAGGCCGACATCGAGCTGCCGGCCGGGGCGCGCGTGATTGATCTGGGAGCGAGCGGCACTATCACGGCGGGCGAGGCGTACTTCTCGGAAGAACGTCTGGTCCAGGCGGAAATGCCCCGGGGCGATGCGCCCGACGCCGTGCACCTGCTCTTGCGGCGGCGCTGGCAGCTCCCGATTTCACGCGTTCTGCCCGCAAACTATGATCAGGTGGCCGGCGAACTGCGTCAGGTCGATCCTTTGGAACAGGGTGAGATTCGCCTCGAGCTGCCGCCTGCGCCTGGGAAGTAGCTCAAGCTGCGGCAGAAAATTCGAGCCGTCCGAAGGGCCGCGTTCCGCCGGTCACTCACCACCTTTCACTTCGGCCCAGAAGCGCATGCGTCCAGCGCGGCGCCGGCAAGCTCCCTCTCGCGCCCGGCGCCCAGGCGCGCTAGTCTCCGGCCACTTCACCATGGCCGCCTTTGTTCCCGACCGCGCCCACTTCCTTGACCTCGCCCGGCAGGGGCGCCTGTGCTTTGTGTATCGCGAGTGGCTGGCCGACGCGGACACGCCGGTTTCGGTCTTTGCCAAGCTGGGCAGAGGTCCCTACTCGTTCTTGCTGGAAAGCGTGGTGGGCGGCGAGAAGTGGGCGGCCTACAGCTTCGCCGGCGTGCGACCGCGCGCGGTGATTCGCGCTCGGGGCACCCAGGTCGAACGTCTGCGACCCGATGGCGACGGCTTTGTCCTAGAGGAGAGCGTGAGCGAAGCCAATCCGCTCGACTACCTCAGCCGCACTCTGGCGGACCTGCCGCCCGCAGTCCCGCCCGGGCTGCCGCGCTTTTTCGGTGGGGCAGTGGGCTGGCTGGGCTACGACGCCGTCCGGCGCTTTGAACGCCTGCCCGAGCACGCGCCCGATGAACTTGGTTTGCCCGAGATGTGCTTTGCCCTGACCGACACCGTGGTGGTTTTCGACAACCTGCGCGGCACCATCAAGGCGGTGGCTTCGGTGGACGTCGCGGGGGTTGATCCCAACCGCGCCTACGACGAGGCCTGCCGCAAGGTCGAGGAGATCTTCGAGCGGCTCGCCCGGCCTGCGTGCGCGTTGGCGCCGCTCGATCTGGTGGGCGGGGCAGGGGCCGCGGTCGAGCCGGTGGCCCGTACCAGCCAGGCGGAATACCAGGCCGCTGTCCGCAGCATCCAAGAGTACATCAAGGCGGGTGACGCGTTTCAGGTGGTGCTCTCGCAGCGCTTCGACGTGGACCGTGGCGGGGTAGACCCGTTCGACGTGTACCGCATTTTGCGGGTGAGCAATCCGTCGCCCTACATGTTTCATCTAGAATTCCCCGAGGCAGTCGTGACCGGCGCATCACCTGAGGTGCTGGTGCGTCTGGACGGCCGCCGGGTGGACGTCCGGCCCCTGGCGGGCACCCGCCGTCGCGGCGGTAGCGCCGAAGAAGACGAAGCCCTGGAAAAGGAACTGCGCGTCGATCCCAAGGAGCTGGCCGAACATGTCATGCTGATTGACCTCGGCCGCAACGACGTGGGTCGGGTGGCGGCGCCGGGCAGCGTGCGACTCGACGACATCATGGTGGTGGAACGCTACTCCCACGTCATGCACCTGGTCTCCAACGTGAGCGGCACCCTGCGCGATGGCCTTGCCGCCAAGGACGTGGTGCGGGCGGCATTTCCCGCCGGCACGCTCTCGGGCGCGCCCAAGATTCGCGCCATGGAAATCATCGACGAGTTGGAGCCATCCCGCCGGGGTGTCTACGGCGGCGCGGTCGGTTACCTTTCGTACACCGGCAACATGGACCTTGCGATAGCCATTCGTACCCTGGTCACTCGGGGCGACACCATGCACGTGCAAGCCGGGGCAGGCATCGTGGCCGCCAGCCGGCCGGAAGCCGAGCATGAGGAGTGCGTGAACAAGGCGCGCGCGGTGATCACCGCGATTGCGCAGGCGCGACAGTCGGCCGCCCGTGGGAGGCACTAGTCATGCTCTTGGTCATCGACAACTACGACTCGTTCACCTACAACCTGGTGCAGTACCTGGGCGAGTTGGGCCAGCAGGTACGGGTCGTTCGCAACGATGAAGTATCAGTTGATGATATCGAACGCATGTCGCCGGAACGTATAGTCATTTCTCCCGGACCTTGCACTCCGAATGAGGCCGGGATTTCGCTCGATGTGATCCGCCGTCTGGCGGGCAAGATTCCCATCCTGGGTGTGTGCTTGGGCCACCAAGCCATCGGCCAGGCGTTCGGAGGCAAGGTCATCCGTGCCAAGGAAGTCGTGCACGGACGAACCTCGCGCGTATTCCATGATGACAAGGGCATCTTCGCCGGCCTGCCCAACCCATTCGAGGCCACCCGCTACCATTCGTTGATCGTGGAGCGATCGAGTCTGCCGGCCTGCCTGGAAATAACCGCCAAGACCTGGGACGAAGAAATCATGGGCCTACGCCACAAGAGCCTGCCCGTGGAAGGCGTGCAGTTTCACCCCGAGTCGTTCCTGACCAAGGTGGGCAAGGATCTGCTGCGCAACTTCTTGCGCCTGGCGAGGGCCGCATGACCGGCCCGGTTGCGGGCGCGACGTCCGGCCTGGGCATGCGCGAGGCCCTGGCCCAAGTGGTGGCGGGTCGCAGTCTGTCGACCGCGGACATGAGCGCAGTCGTGGGTTGCATGATGGACGGCGAGGCTACCCCGGCCCAAGTAGGAGGCCTGCTGGCGGCCCTGCGCATGAAGGGCGAGACGGTGGACGAGGTGGTGGGCGCGGCTTCGGCCATGCGCCAGCGCATGCTGCGCGTGCCCGCGGGCGAGTCGGCTTTGCTCGACACTTGCGGCACCGGCGGCGACGGCTCGGGCACGGTCAACATCTCGACCCTGGCGTCGTTCATCGTGGCCGCCTGCGGGGTCAAGGTGGCCAAGCACGGCAATCGGGCGCTTTCGTCGCGTTCCGGTTCCCACGACGTCATCGAGGCCATGGGCATCGATCCCATGCCCACGCCCGAGACGGCGCTGCTTTGCCTTGACGAAGTTGGCCTTTGCTTCATGTTTGCGCCCAACTTCCATGCGGCGACCCGGCACGTGGCTGGGCCGCGCCGCGAGCTGGGCTTTCGTACCCTGTTCAATCTCTTGGGGCCGCTCACCAACCCGGCCGGCGCGCGCTATCACATGAACGGCGTGTTCGCGGCCGAGCGCTGCGAGTTTCTGGCGCAGGCCCATGCGAAACTGGGATCGCTCGGCGCCATGGTGGTGCACGGCGCAGGCGGGCTGGATGAGATCGCCACTTGGGGATCGACCCAGGTGGCCGAACTGCGCGGGGGAAAGGTTCGCTGCTACCAGATTCGGCCGGCGGATTTTGATTTGCCCGAACAGGATCCAGCGGGCCTGGCCGGCGGTGACGCGGCAACCAACGCGCGGCTGCTGGAGGACGCGCTAGCCGGCGCGCCCGGGGCGATACGGGTGGCCGCGATCATGGAAGCCGCTGCCAGCCTGTACGTGGTGGGCGCGGCATCCGATCTGCGGGTCGGC
>PMJO01000306.1 GCA_003158455.1 Myxococcales bacterium
CCGGAAGTCAGCATAGGACGGCCTGTACGCGCCAGACCGGGACGGGAAGGGGCAGATGTTCCACCCGGCGCCGAGCCCGAGCCAGTACGACGTCGAGCAGGTCGTCAAGCGGGCGGGCAAACGCATTCTCCGCTTTCTCCAACGGCGCGGGGTCATCACGCTTCAGACTGCACCCGGGGACGGTGAGGTGACCGTGGTTGGCGACGAGACCATGGGGGAGAAAGATCCGTTGCTGGCCCGGCTACTGGCCGCAGCGACGGCCGGCGCTCCGCCCGCTGGGTGGGCCAACAAACGCAAACCCGTGCGCATCGTGCTTGACCCCGACGATCGCCCCGTCAGCAAGGGCACCTTGTGCAGTCAAGACCACGGATTCAATCTGCACGCTGCAACTCGTGTTGCGGCCAATGACAAACCCGGACGCGAAACTTTGTGCCGCTACATCTTGAGACCGCCGCTGGCCAACGAGCGGCTACACATCCTGGCCGACGGAAACGTGAAGCTGGAGTTCAAGCGACCTTGGTCGGACGGCACTACCTCGATTGAAATTTCCCCGCTTGCCCTCATCGCCCGGCTGGCTGCTCTGGTCCCGCCTCCGCGGCGACATACCACCCGATATTTTGGGGTACTTTCATCACACGCAACTTCGCGCAGCGAAGTCGTGCCAGCTCCCGCCAAGCCAGTCACGCCGGCCGAGCAAGACAAGCCCAAGAAGAAATCGAGATATATCCGATGGTCTGAGCTTCTGCGCAGGGTCTTCGCTCTCAGATCGTGCCCTCGCGTTCATGCGAGATCTTGGCGGCGCCTGGTCGGGAAAGAGGCAGATCCATTGCTGTCCGGGGTCACGCCGCTCATTCCACCGGCAGATCGCGCCTGGGGCGCGGCTGTGCGGCACCTCCGTGGAAACGGACTGCTCGTCGAGAATTCACAAGCCAAGACATGGGCACCCGGGCCGGGTCTGGATGCAATCCAGACCGATGGCTGGCCGGACGGGCGCGCGCGCTTCGTCTTGGGCGTGCTGCAGCGGCGAAACGAGCGCGACGTGATGCAGGCACTTCCCGAGGGTCTCCAGAGGTGGGTCGATGCCCCAGCAGCTTGACCTGATCGCAAGGCCTGAGCTGAACCTGTGCCCCGAGGCAGGACGGACGCAGCCGCGATTGTGGGTTCGCCGGCTGGTCATCTGGTCAGAGCCGGGAGTCGCTCTCCGTGAGGTGCGACTCCGACCGGGGCTGAACATCGTCTGGTCCCCCGATCCAGCCGACCAAGAATCCGCCGACGCCTCGGGCGCCATCGGGCATGGCAGCGGCAAAACGCTGTTCTGCCGACTGTTGCGCTACTGTCTCGGCGAGGATCACTTCGCGCCGAAAGCTCAGGAGGACAGCATCGCCCTCGCTTTCAAGAATGGGATGGTCGGGGCTGAGGTAGTCCTCGACGGCATCGTGTGGGCCATCGTTCATCCGATCGGAAGAGGTCGACGGAACGTAGCCGTGCCCAACGGAGACTTGGATGCCCTCGTTGCGGGCACGCAGGAAGCCACAGGGGTAGAGCCGTTCCTTGAGGCGGTCGAAAACACAGTCCTCTCGGAAGATGTCGTAGCGCTATTGCCTAGGGAGCACGCACGTCGCGCCTGGCTCATTGCTCTCGCCTGGTTGGCCCGGGATCAGGAATGCCGCTTTGACGACGTGTTGGACTGGCGTGACGTGACGTCGGAATCCGGTTCTCCGGCGCGGGGTTTGTCGGGGACGACGACACTTGATGCGTTGAGGGCACTGGTTGGCGCGATCGATCCGAAGGAGCACAAGCTGCGCGCTGAGATTGGGCAGATGGAACAGGACCGTGCTGAAATGGAACGGGAGCACGGTCACCGCGAATGGCAGGCTGCGCAGAAAAGGAGCCAGCTCGTCCAGGCCCTGTCCTTGCGAGAGGACGACCTGCCGCATGGACCGCTGGCAGTCGCAGTCTTCCGAACGACGGCAAAGGAGAGGCTCGCTCAAGTGGCGATCGCGGATCCGTCCACCGACGTGTCCGATATCGGCGCCCTCAGAAAGGACTACGACCAGGCCAGATCGCGCGCAGAAGCTCTCGCCACGAACTTCGCGGAAGTGGATGCCCGCCTTCCGGAAATAGAGAGTCTGGTCCGCCGCATGGAAGGCGAGATCCCGGGCCTTTCCTTCGTTGCCCACGCAGCGGAACATCCGCTGTGTCCGGTTTGCGAAGTGCCGATAGATCGAGTCCTTGCCGAAGGCTGCAAGCTTTCCCACAAGGTACCTGACCTCGACGAGGTCAGGCGGCGAAGAGAGCAGGCGCAGAAAGACCTGGCGACGGAGAAGAAGCGCCTCGAAGACTGCAAGCAGCAGAGAACCCGCATAGCCGCCGATCTTGCAGCCGCCCGAACCTTGGCCGACGATCTTCGTCGACGACTGCTGGCGGCAGAGCGCGCGAGGGATAGCCGCGCGGACGCCTGGTACTCTGCCCGGCGATTTATCGATGAGGCGGACCGTCTGTATGCACTATTTGGCGCGCAGGATGTGGCCACTGCCAAGGCCGGGGAGCTGGACGAAAGGATCCAGAAGAAGCGTGAGAAGGCCGCAGCCCACCGGGACGAGCGGGCCAGCGTCTTCAGGCGGATCACGGAGATTTTCGATGCGCTTGTGCGCACCCTCGTGGGTCCACACGCTGCCGGATCGGTAACCCTCGATGGCAAGGGCCTTCACCTCGCCGTCGAACTCGGCGGCGAGCGCTCTACCCCAGCGATTGGTTCGCTGAAGGTTCTGGCCTTCGACCTGGCCGCGATGTGCATGAGCATGGAAGGATCCACCCATGTCCCGGCCTTTCTCGTTCACGACAGCCCGCGCGAGGCCGACCTGGGACTCAGCGCCTACCACCGCCTCTTTCAGGTGGCACTGTTCCTCGAGGGCATCGGCAGCCAGCCCCTCTTTCAGTACATCGTCACAACGACGACGCGCCCGCCTGCCAATCTTGAAAAGGAGCCCTGGTTGGTGTTGACCCTCGGTGGAGAGCCAGCGGAGAAACGCCTGCTGAAATGTGACCTGCGATGAACGGGGATGAATCAATGAAGCCGCTGCTCGAGCAGGACGACGGGCGACAATTTGGCGGCCACCCGATTCGTCGCAAGGCTGGTGACGAATTCGCCAGGTCGCCCATCGGGACATAGAAGGGAGCAAGCCATGAGCAAGCATCCGACCTCCCGGCCGAAGAAAGTCGCCGCACCGCCGCGACAAACGCGCGGATTGAAGAAGTCGCGTGGGAGTGGCGTGGTGCGTGCCGATGTGGTTCTGGACCCGGGAAAGCAGGTGAAACGGTTGGCCCTGGACATCGGCAGCCTGATCGAATCGGCACGGGGACAGGTCGCCCAGGCCGCCAACGCTGCACTGACGACGCTCTACTGGCAGATCGGCACGCGAATACACCAGGACGTCCTGAAACAGCGTCGGGCTGAGTACGGCGCCGAGATTGTCGCCACACTGGGGCGACAATTGGTGGAACGGTTCGGGCGCGGCTTCGAGGAGAAGAACTTGCGCCGGATGCTCCAGTTCGCGGAGGCATTTCCCGATTCCGAGATTGTCGCGGCACTGCGGCGACAATTGGGTTGGTCGCATTTCAAATTGTTGATCCCGATGAAGGATCCCCTGAAGCGCGAGTTCTACGCAGAGATGTGTCGTGCCGAGGGCTGGAGCACGCGCACGCTTCAGCAGAAGATCGATAGCATGCTCTTCGAGCGCACCGCGCTCTCGAGGAAGCCCGAGCAGATCATTCGAAAAGAGCTTTCGGCCCTCCGGCAGGGCGACCAGCTTTCGCCCGACCTCGTGTTTCAGGATCCGTACCTGCTGGATTTTCTGGGGCTGCGCGACACCTTCAGCGAGAAGGATCTCGAGTCGGCGCTGCTGCGCGAGATTGAGCGTTTCCTTTTACAGCTTGGTGCCGGCTTCGCGTTTGTCGAGCGGCAAAAGCGAATCACCCTCGACGGCGATGACTACTACCTCGATCTGCTGTTCTTTCACCGGCGCATGCGGCGTCTGGTGGTGATCGAGCTCAAAATTGGCGAGTTCAAGCCCGCCGATTCGGGGCAAGTGGAACTCTACCTGCGTTGGCTCGACCGTCACGAGCGCCAGGTGGGCGAAGAGGCACCCGTCGGCATAATCTTGTGCGCGGGAAAGAAGCGCGAGACCGTCGAGTATCTCGACCTCGGCGAACGAGGCATTCATGTGGCCGAGTACCTGACCGAGCTGCCTCCGCGCGAGGTTCTACGCCAGCGCTTTCACCTCGCCCTGGCAACCGCTCGAGCGCGCGTCGAGCAGCAACGGCAGGATGGCGGCGCGAAGGCTCCTCCTGCTATCGACCAGGAGAGCAAGCGTGGTCGATAGACAGAGCCAGAGCGCCGATGGAATCCCGTCCGATGTCGTGGTGGAGGGCCGGTGACCACGCACCTCACGCCAGCAACGATCACGCGCCTGGAAAAGGCAGCGGTGGACAACGGCTTCGATCAGGAACTCCCCCGCCAGGGCGACTGGCTTGGTTTTGCCAGCACGCAGGCCCCATTGCGCCTCTGGCTGTCGGCGTTCAGCGACGCGGTCTTCATCGTCGCGCTTTCCCAGGCCCATGTGGCGCGGGCGCTAGGCGAGTACGGCACCACGGTGGTTTCGCCCTTGCCCACGGGCGCCGCTGCCGGCCGATCGGTCGTCGACATTCCCGCCTTGCACCGCCTGGTGCGCCGGGCGTTCCAGCTATCGAGGACGTTACCCGACGAATTGCTGAACCAATTCGCGAAGCAGACCGCCACGCTGCCAAGGAGCACCGAGGCCGAGCGATTGGTTGTGCAGCGGGTAGGGCAGGACGTCTTCCGCGCCGGCCTCCTCGATTATTGGGACGGTCACTGCGCCGTCACCGGCCTGGCCGTGCCAGACCTCCTTCGGGCAAGCCACATCAAGCCCTGGGCCGCCTGCCCAGATAGGCGCCGACGACACGACTCGATTTGAAGCGCCCGGGGTCACGGATCACGTGCACGAATGCGGCGGCACACAGAGGGCCAACGCCGGGGACGGTGCGGAGCAGTTTGATGTCAGGATCATTCTCAGCGACCTGCTCGATCTCCTTGTCGCACTCGTCGATCAGCTTCGACAGCTCGTCAATTCCGCGCAGCAACCGTTCGACCAGCGCGACCATCGCGGGCGGCATTCTTGGGATGGCGCTGCGGATCACGCTACTGAATCCGCCGACCCATTTTGTCGGCAGCTCAACCCCTTCTCCGTCGAGGATGCTCTGCACGCTGTTCGTCATCACGATGCGCGAACGTACCAGGGTGTCGCGCGAGGTGAACGGCAGTCGCGCCATCCGTTGCGCCTGCGTCGGGATGTCGACTGCGGCCAGCAGGCCAGTCTGGCAGAGCTCGGCCAGGATGCGGGCGTCCAGCTTGTCGTGCTTGATCCTTGCCGCGCCGATGGCTTTGGTTCGGCCTGGATCGACCACCACCACCTCGTGGCCGAGTTCTCTCAGCCGGTCGGCCATCCAGAAAGCCTTGCAACTCGCCTCCACGACGATCTTCAGTCGGTCTCGATTGCCGAAGACCTTCCGAATCGCCAGCGTATTGTTGGCCAGCTTGCCAGCGGTCACGGTCTTCCGTTCTCCGTCGACGATGTGAAAGCAGCTGGACTTCTTACCAAGATCGATTCCACAGTAGTTCATGGCCGGTCACCTCGTTGGTTCTGGTTGAATCAGCGACCATATGTCGCTTGAGGGGCCGGCCGCTTTACCCCATCAGTGACATATTCAGAA
>PMJO01000105.1 GCA_003158455.1 Myxococcales bacterium
TAATTTCAGTTACTTAGGCTGACTGCTACCCTGCGGCGTCCCGCTGCGTTCTGCCCATTCTCTGCCCAAGTTCACCGCCAGAGCGCGGAAGATTTACCACGTTTCCAGTCGGATGGGTAAGATCTACGGTGACCATATCGAACGCCTTGGCGTCGAAAAAGTCCGGGGCGAGGTGGGCGTAATGCTGGGTCGTGGAGGTGGAAGAAGCGGCCACGTCTCGCGCCATCTTCGCATCAGGCGAGACTCTTGATTTTCGCTTTCAGATTCTCCAGGTGGATGGCGACGGAGGATTCCAGCGCTGCCACGAAATCCGACCATGGGGCCTGGGTTGCGTCCACGAGGCCAGTCAGGCGATCGTAAAAGGGGTTCGGAAGAGCGGCCGATCCTGCAGCCTGGGCGACGCAGATGGTGTTTGCTCCGGCTGCGATCCGAGTCGGGTAGCGCAGAGAAGCCGCGTTCAGGTTTTCGTCCAGCAGAATCACTGCCCAGCCAGCGGGCATGGTCGTGTCCAAGCTGTCCACTACCCAGCCTCCGCTGTTGTAGAGCTTCACCTTCTCCGCATATCCCTGGTAGCCGGTAACACGCTCGAAAGGCTTATGGGTGTGGCCGAACACCACCGTGACCTCCGCCGGCACGCTTGGCCGTTCACTCAGCACTTGGGCGCGCACGGGACCTTCCAAATACCGCTTGAGCGCAGTCTCCGCATCTTCGCTAAGCTGCGCGCCCTTTTGTTGGGCCTCGACGTTGGTGACTCGCCCCACGGTCGCGCCTAGCACCCGGTAGAGTAGCCATGCCTTCATGCGCTCACCCCAGCCTGGCACCTTGTGGTGTTGGGCCAGCCCGCGCGCCAGATTCCGCAGTAGCCCACCAAGCGCGGCCTTGTCCTGCAGTTTGTCGTAGATCAACTCGACGTCTTCGCCCGCTTGTCCTGAGCGGCCAAGGGCAGACCAGAAGAAATCGATCCACGCGAAGTTCTCCGCCTCGAATTCCCAAACCTGCGTTGGCTGCACCCGTTCTGGGAAGAGCACGCACATAAGCTTCGTGACCAAGGTATAGATGGATTCAGCGAAATGGCCGTGGGTGAAGATGACCGCGCGCCGGTCATCGCCGCCGACCAGACCAAGGTTGGGATAGGCCGTCACGAAGGAAACGTCGACAAGGCCGCGCCGGAGCGCCAGCGTATTGAGGAAGCTTGCCGGGCACAGATTGGGACGATTTCCGAGGAACAGATTCGTCGCGTGCCAGGGCGGATCGATGGGCTTGGCCTTTTTGTCGCGCACGATGTAGTCCAGGTACTGGGCTTCACGCGCAGTTTCCCACAGGTGATGGTCGTGGTTCCCGGGCAGATAGTAGATGCGGTTCTGGAACAAAGCTTTGCCACCCGTCGGGAACACCAGTTCCAGGAACCGTTCGAACGCCATGGCCGCGCGATTGTCCGTGGTAAGCGCAAGTTCCAGAATGTCGCCGTTTAGAATCAGGGTCGGCTTCTCCCCCAGCTCGTTACTCGCAACGAGATTGCGAAGACACAGGACGAGCTTCTCTAGCACCGGGCTAGGGCGCAGGGGATCCGCCGAAAGGCTCCCACGCTCAAGGTAGGTGAGCAGACTGTTGTCGGCGCCGAAGTGCGTGTCAGAAAGACAGACGTAACGAATGTCGGGCATGCGGGGACCTCCTTCGGGTTGCGGGGCCGCTGAACGCTCAAGGGAGAGATGATCCGGAGGATGCCCACCTCTGTCAACATGCGATACCGTTGGCTGCCGGGCGCATCGGGCCTCCGGCCATGCCGAGCACGGTCGTCACCGCAGACGCCATCCGGAAACTCGGAGAGAACACCAGGGTGTTTCCCAGGTAAACTGCCCCTGATGGTCGATACCCAATTCGTAGCTCTTGCGTTACGTGTAACCGGAGGCTCCGTGTCGAATCATGTGGGTTTTGTTTTCGTGAAACCGCTCTTGCTCTCCATCTTGGTCGTCGTGGTGGCAGCAATCGGATGCGGTGGTGGCAGCCACGCGGGCGTGGGCGGTGCCACTGGAGGAAGCACCAGCAGCATCGGAGGTCTGGGTGACGGTAGCGCGGCCACCGGCGGCGCCGTGGCCATGGGGGGCGAGACCGGGGGTGCCGATGCCACAGGAGGCATCCAGATCGTCATGGGAGGCACTACCACGACCGGCGGCATTGCACGGACAGGTGGTACGCCAACGGCCGGGAGCACTGGTGGCGGAGGTGTCGCGACCGGGGGCAGCAAAACGTCTGGCGGAACATCTTCGGCGGGCGGAAGGGCAACCGGTGGTGTGGGAGGCACTAGCACGGGCGGTACGACAACCGGAGGTGCTGGGGCAGCGGGTGCCACCACCACGACCGGCGGCAACCGGGTGACAGGTGGGATTGTCTCCGTCGGTGGCGTGCCCGCCACGGGCGGTACCAAGGGCGCGGGCGGTGCTGGCTCGAGCGGGACCAGCGCGCTTGGCACGGGTGGACCGCGATGGGTGGGTCGAGTTGACGCCACTGACCCCAACGCGGTTCGATTTGCCTGGCAAGGCGCGGGAGTCATTGCCACAGTGAACGGAACCTCCATTGCGGTGAAGTTGAGGACCGAGGGCACGCCGAGCGTGTATTTCCAGCCAGTCATCGACAGCAAGCTGGCCACGCGATTCAACGTCGATACGGGTTCCGATCAAACCGTGACCTTGGCCACCGGGCTTGCCGCCACTGACCATTTGGTTGAACTCTATCGCGACACAGAGGGGATGTATGGCCTAAGCACGTTTCTCGGGTTCACCAGCGGCACAGTCAAGGGTGCGCCCGCTGCTAGCGGGCGTCTGATCGAAGTGGTCGGTGACTCGATCAGCGCTGGCTATGGCAATTTGGGCAGCGAACCGCATCCCAATTGGGTGGCCAGTCCCGCGTGCCACTGGACGGCCGCAAATTCGACCTGGTATCAAACCTACGCTGCTGTCGCCGGACATGCCCTCAACGCCGAGGTGAGCACCATCGCACGCTCAGGCTGGGGAATGTGTCGGGACAACACCGGCGACACAAGTGGTGTATTGTCGAGCGTCTACTCGAATGCACTGGGAACCGACAACAAAGCCGTGTGGGGTTTTGCGCCCAAGGCCTCGGTCGTCGTCATCAACTTGGGCACGAACGACTGGGCCACCGGCGATCCCGGTACCAGTTACGAGACTGCGTATGAAAGTTTCATCGCCACGGTACGCAGTCACTATCCCGATGCCTGGATATTCCTAACAATTGGATCGATGACTAGCGATCCCGCTCTCGGCCAGGTCAAGACCCGCCTGTCCAATGTGGTTGCGGCACTTGCCGCCACGGGAGACCAGAAGCTTGCGACGTTCGATTTGGGCGTACAGAACATGGGATCCGATGGCTCCGTGCCCACGGGCTGCGACTGGCACCCCAATGTGGCCGATCATCAGCGGATGGCGGGCATCTTGCAGCAGCAACTGTCATCGAAGCTCGGGTGGTAGATCACGACCGGGCGGTTCTCCCACGAGAGGGCTGGCCTGCGTGTGGGCTGCAAGCGCCACCATCGCCCCGAGACTGATTACCGTGCGCAGTTTCTTCTTCTTCGTCGCATGACCACTACTTTGGCGTCAGCTTCATCACCGTGCCGTCTCCGACGTTGGTCCAATAGATGCTCGCGGCATCAACGGCGATGACGCCGTAGGGATAGTTCTGGCTTGAGGCGAGGGTGGTGGCGCTACCACCGCCGGTGGCCACCTTCATTACCGTGCCGGCAGAGTCATAGTTGGTCCAATATACACTCCTGGCGTCAACGGCGATGCCTCGGGGAGCGTCCTGGCCCAAGGCGAGGGTGGTCGGGGTGCCACCGCCGGTGGCCACCTTCATCACGGTGCCGCCAGATGCGAAGTTCGTCCAGTATACGCTTGTGGCGTCCACGGCGATGCCGAGGGGACGGTTCTGGCCTGATGCGAGGGTGGTGACGGTACCACCGCCGGTGGGCACCTTCATCACTGTCCCTGTCGGACTTGAGTTTGTCCAGTACACGCTCGTGGCATCAACAGTGATCCCCGCAGGGCTGTCGCCTGATGCGAGAGTGGTGGGGGGGCCGCCACCGATCGGTACTTTGACCACCAGGCCGCCGTCGAGGCTTGTCCAATAGACGTTGGAGGTGTCCACGGCCATGCGGAAGGGAGTGATCTGGCCTGAGGCGAGGGTCGTGAGGGTACCACCGCCAGTGGGCACCTTCATCACCGTGCCGCCGGCGTTTGTCCAATAGACACTCGTAGCGTCCACGGCGATGTCGCTGGGGCTAGCTTGGCCCGAGGCGAGGGTCGTGGGGATGCCGCCGCCGATGGCTACCTCCATTACCGTGCCGTCACTGATGTTCGTCCAGTATACGCTTCTGGCATCAACGGTGATTCCGTAGGGGAATTCCTCCCCCGAGACGAACGTGACAAGGCAGCGACCCGCGGTGCACGTGGCAGTGGAGGGCGAGGTGGCCGAGCACGGTATCCCGCATCCACCACAGTTGCTGTTGTTGGTTTGCTTGTCGACGCAAGCGCCGTTACACCAAGAGAGTCCCGACGAACAGATGTCCCGGGCGCACCGCGACCCGATGGCGCCGTAGTGGTCCCCGGGGAGGCTGTAGTTGTCGCGGCCGGCCGACCGGAGGATCGGGGCGAGGTCCTCGAAGCTGCCGCCCCGGAGTTCCCGGTTGGAGGCGGCTCTCAGATCGGCACAATTATCACATGGAGAAATTGAGTAGGGGCTTGCATACCAATCCAGCGTCCACTCCCACACATTCCCGGCCAGGTCAGACTGGCCCCATTTCCCGTCGCCTGTCGGAGATTTCGAGCCGACGTTCTGTGTGCTGATGCACGCGCCACCGCAGTAGACCGCATAGCTGTCATCGATGGTTGTAGACGTTGGCGGGTTCGACCACGGATAGTACCGCTGCTCGCTGCCCCCGGAGGCCGCGTAGTTCCACTCGGCTTCGGTCGCCAACCGTCCCCCATCCCACGCGCAGAACGCGAATGCCGTGTACCAGTCCAGGCAGGTCACCGGCATGGTCTCGTTGCTCCCTGCCGTGTCGGTCCACGTCCGGTAGCCCGAGGTGCACTTCATGGCGGTCTTCAGGCTAGCCGTGTCCGCAGACAGACTCGTGTTCCACGTCGAGTTCCAGCCAGAGCCTGCGATCAGCGGGCTGGCGCCCGCGCCGGCCGCAGGATGGTTGGTCTGAGTGCCCATGCCCGCGTTCACGAACTGCCGGAACCGGCCCACCGTGATCTCGTACTTGTCGAGGTAGAAGCCATCCACCGTTGCCGGGTAGTTTGGGTCCGTGTAGGGCGCCACGCCGTCGTAGCTCCGATAGAATGTTCCGTTGGGGACCAGCAAGCTCTTGCAGCAATCATCGTTCCCCGATGGCCCGCAGGTCGCGGCCAGCCCGCTACAGCTTGGTGGCGGCGTTCCGCCGTCTGCAGAAGTGCCACCAGTGCCGCTGGCGCCGCCGTTGCTGCCGCCGCTCGCTGTGGTTCCGCCGGTTGTCGTGGTCCCTCCTGAACTGGTCGCACCGCCGCTCGTCGCCCCGCCGGTTGTCGTGGTTCCACCCGTACTCGTGGTGCCGCCAGTTGCGGTTGAGCCACCAGCGGCCGTACCCCCCGTACCACCCGCGCCACCGATAGGAACATCAGGGGCGTCCACCACTCCGGCATCACCAGCGCCACCCGCACCGCCAGTCCCTCCGCCACCCGCGCCCCCGAACGAAACATCGGCCTTGGCGCCAAAAGCATCTGGCACCCTGGCGTCACCACCGCCCCCGGAGCCGCCAGTCGCTCCGCCATCCGCGCCACTCATGGGGACGTCGGGCTGACCGTCAGGGGCGTCTGGGACCCAGGCATCGCCACTGCCGCTGGTTTCACCGGTGCCACTATCTTGTCCAGCGTCAGTCAGATCCGCGCCGCCGTCAGTTGCGAAAGCATCCGCAGGCTTGTCGGCAGCGCGGTTATCTGCCAGTCGCCCATCCAAGCTGGCATTAACGCCGCCGGTGTCAGCCCCGCCGGCTCCGCTGTCTTGCGAACCGCCCAAGATGCCTCCATCTCCGCACCCTGCGACAGCCTTGAGATACACGTCGAATGGCCCGGTCTTGGCGCCAGCCGTGATTGTGATCGAAACCGGGGCCGAGGTCACGCCCACCTTGCATCCGCCACTGTCATAGGCTTGCACGGTCACGGCGACGGAATTGCCGGCAGGGAGGTTGGGAAATTCCACCAGCAAGGTCGCTCCCGCGTCGCCCCCAGGCGGAAACGGTCCCTTGTACGTCCGGTTGATTCCAGGTCCGATGAGCACAATCTTGCTCGCCGACGCCGGCGGATTTGTGGGATCGGGGGAGATGCTGAGAGCCAGAAGCCCGGTTCCCTGATCCGTTCCACATCCCGCGGCAAGCAGAATGGCCGCCAGGACGCCGGTGGAGAAAAGTCGGCAAGTCATGGAGCGCATGCGACTCCCTTCTCGCAGGCAGGGGATTGCGCCGCCGATTTCGAGCTGAGTACAACCGCGGCCACGACCCCTCCCACGACCACCGCGCCAATGCCCGTCCAAAACCACCAAGTCTTGTACACAGGCTGGCCGGCGGGAGGCTCCGGGTTCGGTGCAGATTGCGCAAGTGCAAGAGGTTCAGGCGTGGGAGCGGGCGCCGCAGACGGAGGTATCGTGGATACAACTGGGATTGTCGGCGATGTCGTGGCCTCTGGAGCAGGGGTTGGTGCAACTGCCGGCTCGGCCGGCGCTGGCTTGCCCCTACGGTCTAGCGCCGCCTGCAAGTCATCGATCCGCTTGCGAACCGCATCCGCATCGGCTGGCGACAAGCCCTCGGCCTTGCGCAGGTACTCCTGAAAACGAAGAATTGCCGTCTCATTCTGTCCGCTCTGTTCGAGGCAGCGGCCCTGGTTGTAGATATGGGTCGGGTCGTTGGTGTCGAGATAGAGGTCGGCAAGAATCTCGGTACCTTGCTTGAAATCCCCGAGCAGACACGCCTTCTTCGCCGTGCGTTCTTGGGTTTCTCGATCAGCCGCTCGCGCGCTCGTCGCCGCGAGCAGAAAGACAGCGCTAGCAAGCAATACCTTCCAGCAAGCCATGGTGCCGACATTCTCCGCCGTAGTTCGGTCGGATGTTCGTCCGCTGCCGCAGTCTTGGCAAGCGGCTTCTTTGCCAAAAGCAGTGCCGGGCGAAGCCGCCGTCCATCATCGCCGCTTCGCTAGTACGGGTAGGGCGGAGTTCCGCTACACGAACCCTCGTAGGCGAGCCCGGGCGCGGCGCACTTGCCGGCCGAGTTGCAGACGAGAGCGCTCAGACACATGTCGCCCCCAGTGTACGAGCACGATTGCCCGAGCGTGGCCGCGGCCTTGCACTTCGAGGTCGTACTGTCACAAGTGGCGGTGCTCCCGCAGGAGCTTGGATCGGTCGCGCAGCTTCCTGCCAACCCGACGATGGGTGTGCAGGTCGACGGGTTGGTCGCGAAGTTGCAGTACAGGCCGTCGTCCTCGAAGCAAACCGCGGTGGGAGAACTGGAAGATGTCAGCAGGTCGAACTCGCAATCTTGCGCGCTCACACAACTGGACGCACAGGAGTCGCCACTCTTGCCGTGCACGGGTGTGCGGCAGACGCCGGTGACCGTCGGGTCGTTGGAGTCTCCGGTCCACACGCATTCCTGGGCGCCTCCATTGGACTTGCATTCGGGCACTCCTACCACCATGGGAACGCCTCCCACGCCGCAGGGAGCGCCCTCGGCCTTGGTCCCGACGAACACTCCTTTGCACGCAGCCGCGAGGGAGCTCATGGTGCAAGTGGTCGCGACTTGGTTGTAGCCGTCAATGCAAGCCGCAAGCGCCGTATTGTCTATGGTCACGGTGCCCTTGTTGACAAACGCGAGGGCGGGTACGCGGGATTGGAACTTGGCTTCGCAATCGTCAAGGGTGGTGGAAAAGGAACTCCCGGCGCAGCAGGTGCGCGCTGTCGCGCAAAACGCGCTAGCCAGTGCCGTGAGCGAAGCCCCGCTGCTGCCACCGGTTCCGCTACCGCCCACGCCGCCGTCGCTGCCACCCGCGCCGCCGCGCCCGCCTGAGCCGCCGCCGCTGCCGCCGTTACCACCCGCGCCGCCGCGCCCGCCTGAGCCGCCGCTGCCGGCGACACCGCCCGTGCCGCCGCCGCTGCCGGCGATCCCACTCGTGCCGCCGCTTCCGCTGGCGCCGCCGCTTCGTCCGCCAGCGGTGCCGCCGACGCTGACGCCGCCGCTTCCAAGCAAGCCACCGCTGCCCGTCATGCCGCCTCCGCTGTCACCGCCGCTTTCGTGCACGCCGCCGTTTCCTCCCGCGGCCCCGTCGACCTGCCCGGGTTTCATTTCCGAGCCACCACTGCATCCACCGAGGAGCGCAGAAATGGACATCACTGCGCCGAAGAACCCACAGGTGGCTCCAAGCGGTCGCGACCTACTCCCTGAGACGGCGAGGACTTTGCATGTCATGGCATGCCTGTCAATAGAAGTTGCGCCAGACTATCTGAAGAGCATCGCTCTTGCTCGAATCCGCGTAGGCCTGGGCAAGAAGATGGCCCGTGGATGGCTCAACCATCGCAATTGGCACGGACGCCAGCGACGAGTGGGGCAACAGACCGCTGCCAGCTCCTGCGTACGCTTGGTCTATGTTCAAGGTGCCGAAGTTCGCCAAATGGTTGTAAGGGGGCTCGACCGCATGTGTCTTGGGCCTTTCGGCAATCCATATGGCGGAAACGTAGTTGGTATTGGTGCCCGCGGTTGGCACAGATCCCTGTGCAAAGAGCCCCGTGGTTACGTTCGAAATGTAGTACCAAGCAGACCCGCCGGAGATATTCACGGTGCCGCTGGAATCGCCGATCCAGAGACTCACGTATAGCTGTTGACCCGGTATCACGGTGGGTGCTGTGAGCTGGGTCGCGCCCGCTGGCAGCAGCTCATAGAAAGCATACGTGTTGCTCAGCGAAATGGTGAGGCTGGGTCGTCTGGGGTCGCGCCAAATGACCTTGCTGGTGGAGACTTCATGCTCGGATCCCGCTTGCCAGAGTCCCGTCGAGTTGGTGTTGAGGCCCACCCACATCGAACTGTAGTCTGTCCTCTGCGCTTCTCCCGCAGTGGTCGGAACCGTCCAGCGTCCCGATACTTGGGAATAGGTTCCCGTGCTGGTTGTGGAATATCCGGCCCAAATGTCCGTATTGACGTCATTTCGACGTTGGGTTGGGATGAGCCTAGGCGTGACGCGAGTCGCCGGTTGTCGGACGAGCCGCAACCATTGTTCACAGGCCGTGGGTGACGAGCCAGCGCCGGGACGAGGCGGAAATCCTCGGGAGACCAGCTGCGCGTCGGTGAGTGCGTTGGGATCCCCCTCCAGTCCGGGGCGATAGGTCCCCTTCGGCGAGTGCTTCGCGGGTGAGGTGGTCGTAGTCAATTGGACCTGATACTTGGCTGACGTTCCCCGCTCATCGACACAATCGAGCTGAAGTGCACCGACGACGTCCGTCGTGCTGGGCGAGGCTTGAAATGAGACATCGCCAGCTTCGTCCGAGTAGACCGCAAGCCCGTCCGAGGCGCTCTTCCCTTGGCCGTATACTCTGCAGGCTGCGTTGGGAAGTGCGGTGACAACCACCTCGCCGCTAGCATCTGCTTGCATCGTCCCCTGCAGAACCGGCCGGTTCGTTGCGACGTTCGCGGCCGCGGCCGGTTCGGCAGCCCGCGCCCTGGATCCCGCCTTGTCCGGGCGAACCGAGCAGCCGAGCCGGAACCAACCCATCGTCGCGAGACCGAGTCCAAAGAGCCAGATTCCGAAACAGTTTGATCGCATGAACTTCCTTACTCGGTACTGTCTGGGATCATCGATGCTCGTGGTAGCTTGCGCCTGCGGTTCGCTAATCCTTCGCGGCGGGGCTATTTTGCAGTCTTCATTATTGTGTAGTTGAAGGGCGGAATTCCACCACTATTGGTGCTGGTAGCCCAGTAGACACTGGTGGCATCGACGGCGACAGTGCGGCCAGTAGCAGGCGGGGCAGGCACCCCCGGAGAGCCCAAGGCGAGGATGACCGGAGCACCGCCTGTCAGTGCGACCTTCCTGGTGCCCGCGGAATCCGCCCAATAGAAGTTGCTGGCATCAATGGCGAGGCCGCTATTCTGGATCGGCGGCACCCAGCCAGGGGTGAGAGTGACGGGGGCGCTGCCCGCGAGCGCGATCCTCAGCACGCCGGCTATCGGGGGCGTTCCGGTTGGCTGACTGAGCCAGTAGACGCCGGCGGCGTCGACGACTATCGGGCCAATCTGGACACCCAGTGCCAACGCTAGAGTAACGGGACTACCGCCTCCAACCGCTACTTTCATCAAGCCGGTGCCGAGATCGGCTGAGGAGAAATTCCAGTAGACGCTGTTCGCGTCGACAGCGATGGCAGTGGGATCATCTTGTCCAGAGGCGAGGGTGGTGAGGTCACCGCCCCCCGTCGCGACCTTCATCACGGTGCCCGTGCCCGGTGTAGTGGTGCCACCGTCGGCAGGGGCCTGGCCGCAGGTGGTCCAGTACACGCTCGCGTTGTCGACAGCGATGGCATTCGCGCAATACTGGCCCGAAGCGAGCGTGGTAAGCGTGCCGCCCCCCAGAGGTGCTTCCATCACGGTGCCGTCGTTGGCTGTCCAATAGACGTCGCTGGCATCGACGGCGATGGCCCCTGGCGAGTTTTGTCCTGAAGCGAGGGTGGCGGCAATGCCTCCCCCCGATGAAACCTTCATCACCGTGCCGCTGTACGAGTTGGTCCAGTAGACGCTCGTGGCGTCGGCGGCGATTGCGTATACGGCACCGGGTCCCGAAGCGACTGTGATAGGCGTGGGGAGCACGGTGACGGTCACCTGCGCGGTGACCGGGCCGCACGCGTTGGTTACGGTCAATATATAGGTCGTGGTCGCGTTGATGATGGCAGTGGCGACGGTGACTCCGCTGGTCACCGATGGGAAGCCGGGATCGATGCTGCCGGTTCCATTGTTGAACGTGGGGGTCAGCGTGGTGGCGTGACCAGCGTACATCACACCGCCTCCGGCGAAGCTGACGATCGTGGGCAGCGCGCAAGCATCAGCGCCACTCGCATCGGTCACAGTGCCCCCTGTAGCCGGCGCACCGCCGTTGCCACCGGGCCCGCTGGCGCCACCGCTGCCGCTGGCACCGCCGCTCCCAGCGGCACCGCCGGCACCACCACCGGCACCACCGGCACCACCGGCACCGCCGCCCCCGCCAGTGCCCCCTGCGCCGCCCACCGACGCGTCTATTGCGACCACCGTCACGGTCACTTGCGCGGTGTCGAAGTGACCAGCCCCGTCGGTGGCAGTGAGAATGTAGGTCGTGGTCTGGGTGGGAAAGACAAGCACGGATCCGCTGAGAGGCTTTGTCCCCACGCCATTGTCGATGGAGACATAGGTTGCCCCTGAGCCTGCCGCCCAACTCAGAGTGACGCTGCTACCAGCCGAAATGGTGCTGGCGGAGCTTGCGAAACTCGTGATGAACAAGGGAGCATCTATCTTGGTGCCGCTGTCACTCGCGCTGGCATCGCTGGTCGATGGTGCGCTGTCGGCGGGAAGGCTTGCGGAGGCATCAGAGGTGGCACCGGTTGAGCCGCCGGTGCCCGGCGCACCGCCGCCGCCGGTCACTCCCCCGGCGCCGATGATACCCGCGGCGCTGGTTACGCCCCCGGCGCTGATGACGGCCCCGCTGCTGGTGATGCCACCACCGCCGCCAATCCCTCCGACACTACTTGCGACGTCCGCGGAAAGATCTCGGGAGGCATCAAATCCGCCCGCTCCAGCCGCACCGTCCCTGCCGCCCGTGCCGCCGGTGCCGCCTGACAGATCCGCGGGACGATCTGTGGTGGCATCAGGGTTGGGGCTGCTCGAACCAGTATCGCCCGAAGCGTCTCCGGGACCCGCAACCCCACCGTCAGCCGGGATGAGGTTGTTGTGCAAGTCCACCTGGTTCGGCTCGGCGCAGGTTTGCGTGGTCGTACAGGTTTGCCCGGTCGTGCAGTCGACATTCGTCTTGCACTGATTGTGGCACCGTTGATCAACGGCGCATATGAGCGGCGTCTTGCAATCGCTGCTGTATGTGCAGTGTGCTTCGATGGGAAGCTGACACACGGTCGACTTATCAGTTGTGGTGATGCAGCTCTGCCCCGCGGTGCAGTCCGCCGTCGTCTTGCAAGCAACGTGGCACTTGCCCCAGGTGCACACCAGACCCTGGTTGCAATCACTGTTGAGCACGCACGCGCCACCCACGTCTATCTTGTTCGCCGAACTGCAGCCGACGAAGAGCCACGACGAAGCGATTATCAGGCCAAGAATGCGCAACCGAGATGCCGACATTTCAATCCTCCAATTCAGTTTTCCTCACCGCGAAGAGCGGGCGCCGGGAAACTACCACAACGGGTTGTTCATGGATCCTCGATGGTCGTGGCGAGGTAACGCCTGGCGCCATCACCTCGCGCGCAGCCGCCTGGGCACAACAGCAAACCCCGTGCCAGCGCAACTCAGTCCAAAGACCGCGGATTTCCGCTGGGGTCCTCTCGGCCGCTCACCTGCGATTGCACTTCAAGTACAAAATCCTTGTACCTGAAGTACAACGACGTTCGGCACCCAGAGCGAAGGTCTAGTCGCGTGGGGAGCGGCCGAGCTTTGCTCGGCCCGGACCAGCGCGGGAAGGGCATGGAAACCCTTCGAGGGTTTCCATCTCAGTGGAGTGCCGCCTGTGAGTCGGCGGCTTGCTCGATCTGTTGGCGGAGCGAGGAAGACGCGAGGACGTCGGAGGGGCCAACCCCACTAGCCATGTTGGCGAGTGAAATGAGAGTCCAACGCACGGTCCATTCGACGCGATTGCCAGCGCCAATGGGCGCGTACGGCCCCTGGTTCTCGACTTCCTCGTAGGTGAAATTCGGGTCGGTATAGAATTCGTCTTCGCCTTCGCCAGCCGCGTTCTCTGAAACGGGAACATCCGTCCACGCTTGCACCAAGAGCAAGTTCCCCGAAAGGTGGGCCTCATAGCCTTTGCTGCCGCCGTCGGCACACAGCTTGCTCTCACGCGTGCCGGAGAGGTCAGCAAAGAAGGTGTAGGATTCGAGATTCGAGGTTGCCGGCACGGCGAAGGTTCCACAGGTTCTGGGCGCCGGTCCGCTGTCCGGGTTGGGGAAAAACGTGACCCCGCCCGAGGCGACTCGGGTGATCTCCCACGGTGACGCGGAGACCGAGGTGCTGCCTTGGTTGACGAAGGCATAGGTGATGGTGACGACGTTGTTTGCGGAATTGACGGCGAAGCGCTTCTCGACGGTCAGCAATGGGCCACCGGCCGTGACGCTGAACGAGCTTGAGGTCAGAACCAGAACGCCGCCCTGGATCGACACCGAATAGGCGGCGCTGTCGATGGTTGCGTTTGGTGGCCAGTTCCAAGCTGACTGCGGACTCGGCCAGAAGGTGGCGCCAAATGCTGAGGGCACCACAGCCTTGGTCACCAGAATGTTGTGGCCGGAAAGGGAGAACTGCACGATGCGCGCACCATCACTCGCATCCACCGCAAAGACGTATTCACCCCAAGTGAACGTGCACAGCTTCGCACTGTCGCACACGGGGATGACTCCGCCGGGAGAGACATCATACGTGACATTGCTGAGCGCATCGCTCGATTCGGGTGTGGTCTGCGAGTCGCCGGCATCGGTGGGCGAAGGCGCCGAGGCCGCACAGCCCCAAAGCGAGCCCGCGAGGGCGGTCAAGACTACGTATTTCATGCGCCAACCCTACCATCAAGAAAGTCAGCCGAGAAGTACCGGTTCGCCGGACAGCGCTATTCGACCGATACGTTGGTGAAACAAAACCCAAATGCCTGGTCCGTGGAAGCGCTGCAGGGCACCAGGATATCGACTCTCTTGAAGCGCAAGCCAGGCGTGGCGAAGGTCCCCGAGTTGCTCCAGCATTGGGTGTTGAATTGGGTTATGGAGTGGCGCCATTGATCGAAACCGAGAAGTTGTTGTTGTTATAGGGAAGTCCGCCGGTGCGAATCTCGTTGCCCGCCTGGACCGCGTAGAGGTACCAGGAATTCTGGATGTACCCCCGGGAAACCGCGTCCTGGAAGAAGGAGTTCAAATCCAGGTTGGTGACGGAGGTCAGCATCGGGGCCTTGATCATGTAGGCCAGGTAGGTCCAGCCGGTGGTGCCTGTGCCCATTTTGCCCTGCCAGAGCTCCCAAGTGTGCCCGTCCAGGCTCACCGGCCCCAGGTCGTACTGCCAGCCGCTGGCGTTTTGGTAGTCCAGCCAAATCATCATTTCCGTCCCATTGGCGAATCCGCTGGCGCAGTTGTCGGCTGGGCAGAACCAGATGTCGTAGGCCACGTCATATTCGTCGGTGGAGACACCCCCAACGCTGAAATCCCAACTGCTGGTCACCGTGGTGAGCGCGCCCAGCGGCATGGGAAGCAGGCTTCCAGGACTGCAGTTTCCGAAAGAACATCCGTAGAGCACGTTTGGGTAGGAAGCTACGGTGTCGCCGCAGTTGGGGGCCTGGGTCACCGAAAAGGCACCGGTCGTCTTGTTGATGGCCATGCACTGAGCTCCGGGACAGATCGCCTTGTTCCAGTAGTCCGACTCCACGAGGTAGGCCCCCACCGGCACGCTCGCGTACTGGGCGCAGGTATTGACCGTGGCCTCCGCCGGCCAGGTTCCCGCCTCGACCACCGCCGTCGGGGAGGTCCCCGCCTCGACCACAGCGCCGCTGTCGACGGCTGCGCCCGGAGTGCTCGCGCAGGCGGCGAGTTCGGCGAGCAGAATCACACCCCCGAGGGTGAATTCCCCCCCTGCAAAGGTGTTCCGCAGTGCAGTTAACTTCATGGTTGGGTCCTCCTGAGTGGTGGGCGTATGAGGCTCTTGGACGAATAGGAGTCTCACGCCTACGCAAACGGGTCAGGCAGTTGGAGGCCAAACCACTTCCGCTCCGGCCAGGCTCTGTGACCTGGCGAAAAGGATTGAATTTGATCCGCAGTCCAGGCGATGCCGGCTACTCGACGTCCATGGCCGCGACAGTAAAATGGGAGAAGTGTCCAGGGTCAAGCGACCGATCTCGGTGTGACCGAGCGCACAACGGGAGGACGGCCCAGTTTTCTGCAGGTCCATCTCGCTCCAGATAGGGCTAGACTGCTTGGCCATGTCACGCATCGCCCGTCCCTTGACCCTGCTCCTGTTCTCCTTCGCGTTCGCGCAGCCTCAGGCTCGCGCGCAAGCACCGGCCTGTCCGGCGGGCAATCTGCTGGCTGGCAAGATGCCCGTGGCCTGGCGAGAGATTGCGCGCGATCGTGCCCTGCTCACCGACGAGACCGTGGCGCCTGAGGGCGCGGTGTGGGACGCATCCCTGGCCGCCGTGTTCGAAACCGGCGCCTCCACCGTAACTTGGGATCTGGGCGAGGTGGTGAATGTGCGCTTGCTAGCCATCCAGGCCGACGCCAACGACACCTACAACACTTGGGGATCGCTCGACGGCAAGGACTACAAGTTGATGGGGCAGATCGACCCGGTCAGCGGGCACGGGTTGCGCATGCGCACCCTCGATGTGGGTGGTATGGCCGCGCGCTTCTTGCGGGTAGGCGAGGGCAAGGGCGACAGCTTCTACTCGGTCTCTGAGGTCGCGGCGTACTGCCAGACGCCCACGCCCTTCCCGCCACAATTCAAGGTTCTGGACGCGCCGGTGGCCACGGCGCCCAAGAACTACCTCGACTACTGGAACGGCGATACCAGTGCCCGTTGGGAGCTGATTCTCGCCCTGCTGGCCGCGAGCCTGCTGTGGTGGGAGCGCCGTCTCACCGGCCTGGGCGTGGCCGCGTTCAAGCTGCGTCTGCGCCGGATTCTTCTCGGGACAATGGGGGTGCTAGGCTTTCTGACCTTCTTCAACTTCGGGTTCTGGCACTTCCCAGGTTTCGTGCACGGTTGGGACACATTCCACTACTACATCGGGGCGAAGTACTTCAAAGAGATACACTACGAGCGCCTGTACGAGTGTGTGGCCACCGCCGATTCCGAGGAGCCGGGGCTGCGCCGCCGGGTTGAGCTGCGCAAGATAACCAACCTGCGCACCAATGTGGTGGAGAAGACCGACGACATTCTGGCCCATCCCGAGCGCTGCAAGCAGCACTTCACCGACGCGCGCTGGGAGTCGTTCAGGAACGACGTGCGCTACTTCCGAGGCCTGGAGGGGCCGCGCCGCTGGGACGATGCCCAAACCGATCACGGGTTCAACGGCACGCCGGTGTGGGCCATTCTGGGCAGCGGCTTGGCTAACCTGGCGCCGGCCAGTCGGCTTGACGTGCTGGTGCTCGACGCCATCGACGTGGTGATGATCACGATGATGGCGCTTTTGATGTGGTGGGCATTTGGCTGGCGCGCGGTGTCAGTCGCGCTTATCGTATTTGCCACCAATTTTCCGTCCCGTTGGGACTGGATTGGCGGCTCGTTCCTGCGCTACGACTGGCTGTTCTGGATGGGTGTGGGCGTGTGTTTGATGAAGAAGGAACGCCCGTTCTGGGCCGGGGCTGCCCTGGCCTACGCTGCGCTCTTGCGCATCTTTCCGGGTTTCCTCTTTGCGGCCCCACTGATTGCGCTCGGTTACCACTATGTGAAGACCCGGCAGCTGGAGCGCCGCTTTCTGCGTCTGATTATGGGTGCCGCGGTGGCGGTGGCGGTGCTAGTGCCGGTCAGTTTCGCCACGTCGGGCGGGCCCGGCATCTATCCAGAATTCCTGCGCAACACCGCCAAGCATTCGGAGACGCCGCTGACCAACCTCATGGG
Organism: Myxococcales bacterium; assembly: GCA_003158455.1. GTDB lineage: Bacteria > Myxococcota_A > Polyangia > Fen-1088 > Fen-1088 > Fen-1137. The sequence continues at coordinate 16,850 of PMJO01000105.1, forward strand.
GCTGCGCACGGTGGTGAATTTCCGGCCGGCCGAGGCGGCCAATCGCATGAACACGCCGGCCATGGTGGACCCCTGGCTGCGCTGGAAGCAGGCGCGCCTCAATGCCTTCCACGAGGCGCTGCCGCTCTATGTGTCGCTGGTGTTCTGCTACCTGGTGTTGATTGGCTTGGCTATCCGCAAGGTCGAGCCCTGGGTCACAGTGCTCTTGTCGGCGACTGTGATCTCGTTTGGCTCCGAACTGACTGGCTATTACTACGCCTTTATCATAATCCCGGCCCTCCTGTACGCGGTGGTTCCGCGTGCCGGCGAGTGGCTGTTGTGGTTGACGGCGCTGTCCCAGTTTTTGAGCTGGGCGCCCATCAAGCACTTCCCCAATTGGTTGCAGAGCCTACTGCCAAGTTCGGTGCGACAAAGCTCTTTCATCACCAATTTCAGCATGCCAAATGGACTCGACGAGCAGTGCACCTGGATCTCGCTCGGCACCCTGGTTGTCTTCGTGCTGATCGCGCGAGAACTGATGCTGGCACCCCAGCCGGCCGCGGTACCCAGTCTGGCCGGGGCCGATGGCGAATCCGGCAAGGAAGTGAACGAGCCCAAGGCTGCCCCGGTCCTCGCGCCGGCTGTCGCGCAAGCCTCTCGCCCGGAACACGGGGATTCGCGCCCGCGACGCAAGCATAGAGGGCGCTAGGTTGACTGTTCATGAAGAGCAAGGTCATGGAAAAGATTGGGTTGCCCTGCCTTACCACTTGGAGAAGGAGGACCTCTATGTCGTTTTCTCACGGAAGTCGCTGGTTCTCTGGACCTGCCTCGACGGGAACGAGCGTTCTCTTGGCATTGCTTGTGTCCGGATGCGGCGGCTCGGGACTGAAGGTTCCAAAGCCAGATGCTGGCCCTGACGGGCCAGGCGTTGGATTGAGCGACGGCGGTCAAGAGATGGGTGGTGCGGGCGCAACCGGCGGGGCTACGGCAACCGGCGGCACCACCGCTATCGTTGGCGGAGGCGGGACGACGGGTCGAGAAACCGGCGGGGTGCCGGCGACAGGAGGCATGGCTGGAACCGGCGGTCTGATCGGCGGGACCGCCGGCATCGCGGTCGGTGGCGCGACGACGAACGGTGGTGCGACCGGTACCGGTGGTCTGACGGGCAAGGGTGGGGCCGCTGGTGCCGGAGTCGGTGGCGCGACGACGAACGGTGGTGCGACCGGTACCGGTGGTCTGACAGGCAAGGGTGGGGCTGCTGGCGCCGGAGTCGGTGGCGCGACGACGAACGGTGGTGCGACCGGTACCGGTGGCTTGACCGGCGTGGGTGGGACTGCTGGTATCGCGGCCGGTGGTGCGACGTCCACTGGTGGGAAGACAGGGCTTGGAGGCTCGACCGGGACAGGGGGACTGATGGGCGGCGCAGGTGGGAACGGCGGTACGGGAGGTATTGGCGGCACGGGAGGTATTGGCGGCACGGGAGGTATTGGTGGAACTGGAGGTACTAGCGGCACAGGAGGCATCAGTGGCACGGGAGGCATTGGTGGAACGGGAGGTGGCTCGGGAGCCATCATGTTCCAGCCGCTCATCAACGCGTTCTGCACTGCCGCCAAGAGCTGCTGCGGCCGTGAATCGTACCCGGCAGCGGATCTCGCAGACTGCGAGTCCAAGTTCCTTTCCCGATTCGATAACTACCCCTTGGTGGACAAGGGCACCGTCATCGTCGATCAGAACGCACTCGCTGCCTGCGTAGCCGCATACAACACAGCAGCCACCACCTGCACTATCACGGCAGTCAATGCAGCCTGCAAGGGCATTTTCACCGGAACTCAAGCAGAGGGCCAACCTTGTGGCGGCGCGACCAGGTTTGGTGCATACGAATGCAAACCGGTCAATGGTTCCGCGACCTGCTATTGGCAACAAAGCGGGAGTGACGCCACAAGCACAGGTGTGTGCATAGGCATTCCGCGTGGAAAGAGCGGCGACGAATGCAGCGAGACTTGCCTCAAGAACGAAAGCTGCATCGTCGACATGATCGGCGGAAGCGCACCCTTCCCGGTAACCTGCTTCGAAGAAGATGGGCTCTACTGCTCAGTGGCCACGAATCCTGCCGTCTGCAAGCCCATCCTACATCTCGGTGATGCTTGTGTGTGGGATCCAAATTCTTGCGGCAGTGGCAACTACTGTGGTTGGCTGAGCAATACCTGTCAGGTAACCAGCAAGCTCGGAGAGTCTTGCACGAATGCTTATTGTGCGGCCGATCTCGCGTGCGGAGGAGGCGACAAATGCGTTGAACTGTCCTTCGCTTCGGATTCCATCTGCAAAGGGACTCCGTCCGTGCCCTAGTGTGATCACGGACACATGGCGCGGTGATTCTGTTGGCACGTGCGGCCTTTGGGCGTAGGCTCGCCAAACTAATCGGAGGCACTCAATGCGCGCAGATTTCTTCTCCCTGGCGATGTGCGGAACGCTTGCGGCGTCTATCGCGCTGGGGTGCGGAGGGGACGCGACCAAGAAGCCACAGGGTGGCGCCGGTGGAGGTGGTGGGGCCACTAGTGCCCTGGGCGGTAGCCCGGGAGCCGGCGGAGTCACGCTGTCGATCGACGCCGGCAGCACAGGCGGCGCCACATCCGTGGTGAGAGACGGATCGGCCGGAGCGACGGGCGGCGCTATCTCAACTGGCGGCACGCCTGTCACGGGTGGAGCGCCCGGAGGAGCTACTAGTGCTTCCAGCAACACCGGACGGGGCGGAGCGACCGGACAGGGCGGCTCAACCTCGGTGGGTGGACAAGGCGGTCTTTCTAGCAGCACCGGACGGGGCGGAGCGACCGGACAGGGCGGCGCAACTTCGGCGAGCGGACAAGGCGGTCTTTCTAGCAGCACCGGACGGGGCGGAGCGACCGGACAGGGCGGCGCAACCTCGGTGGGCGGACAAGGAGGTCTTTCTAGCAGCACCGGACGGGGCGGAACGACCGGTCTGGGCGGAGCAACCTCGGTGGGCGGACAAGGCGGTACTTCCATCGACGCCGGTCAGGGTGGAAACACCTCCCTGGGTGGACGAGGCGGTACGTCCATCGACGCCGGTCAGGGCGGAACGACCTCGCAAGGGGGACAGGGCGGTGGCGGCACAGGCGGAGGCACAGGGGAGGTTGTGACGTGCACCCCGGACCCGAACAGCCCGGGCGCGCAGTGCTCGTGTGCGGGATCGAGTTGCTCCTGCACTCCAAGCACGGATCCAACCAACCCCGGCACCTGCGAGTTTGCTTGCGGCTCGCCATCGCAGCCCTGCGCGGTAGCATGTCCCGGCGGCGGCTGCCAGACGGATTGCGCTGCCAACACGAGCTGCGACGTGAACTGCAAATCGGGTGGTGGCTGCCAGACGAGCTGTAGTACCGGCGCCACCTGCAACATGGATTGCACCGAAACCGGTGGCTGCACGACCGCGTGTCACGGCGCCACGTGCACGATCCCTGGCTGCTCGGGAGGTTGCGCGCTGGCGTGCAGTGGCGACAACGCCGCTTGTCGGGTGGGGGCGTGCACCGCTGGAGGATGCTCGATCAGCGCGTGCGGCGCGGGCAACAATTGCAGCATCGATTCCTGCGACGGAGGCTGTTTCCTCGCGTGTGACGGCGCCAGCGCCGTCTGCAACCTGGGTACGTGTAGCACCGGGGGATGTAGCGTCACCGAGTGTGGACCGGGTACCACTTGCACCATAGGTAATTGCCAGGCTGGATGCTCCATCAACCACTGTTCGGCCGGAGCCACTTGCGTGATCGATACCTGCGCCGCCGGGTTTTGCGGCATCGAGTGCGCCACGGGAGCGACTTGCACCATTCGCAATTGTCCGACTGGGGGCTGCACCATCGGATGCCAAGATGGTGCGACGTGCACCATCGAGAAGTGCTCTTCCAGCCCCGAGGCGCCCTGCAATGCCCACGCGGAGTACATCCCCCCCCAAAGCACGCACTGAGCCCGACCTCGATCCTCGGAGGTCGGAGACCCTATGAAGATGAAGCGATACTCGCTGTTCGTGGTCGGGATGTTCGGGTTGGGCGCGCTGGCCGCGGCGCCGTTTTTCGACGTGACAGGAAAGCCGGCAGAGGCGGCCAGCAAAGGCGCGAAAGCGGGGCGGGTGGAAGGGCGCGTGCTCAAGTCCTGGCTTTGGTCCGCCAATGGCCGACGCGTGCACCTCAAGGATCACGCGCCGGCGGTCATCAAGAAGGATGGCGGCTTCGCTTTCGATCGGGTGCCCGCCGCGTACGAGTTGTGGGTGGATGGCGAAGGCGAGGCGCCGGTCACGGTGTACCGCGGCCTGACCCGGCGCGATCCTGTGGTCCGCCACTCGCCCTCTTTCGTGACCTCGCTGGACGAGACCCAGCACAAGGCCACCGTCAGCGGCATCGTGCGCGGCGACTTTCCCTTCCCCATCGATCGTGGCTACACCATGTCCTTCTATTTCCTTTCCGATCGAGCGACGGGGCGTTGGTGGATGGGGCAGCAGGGACAGAGCCTCGGGCCGCGATTCGGCCGCATGACCGTCCTATGGAACGGTGAACCCTCAGTCTCGGGAACCTTGTTGGCGCTGGGCCAGCACTTCGAATCGGCCGAGCGCTTGAGCGAGGCGTTCTTGGCCCACAGTCCCCTGCAGATCACCGACGGTGGCGAAGCCAACAAGGAGCTCACGCTGGAACGCTTGCCCACGGGCCGCATCGCCGGCGAGATCAAGACGCGCGCTTACGAGACCAACGGGTATCTCGCCTTTCGTCTCTCGGGAAATCGCGGAGAAATTGGTCTGGAATGCAAACTCAAGCCGGGACGCTACGCGTGCGTGGTGCCCGATCTCAGCACGCTGGGCGGCGAGTACTGCATGTCGTTGGTGGACGGCGCGAGCGGGCACATCCAACATTGCGGCGGGAAGATCGGCATGGAGGACTTCTCATTGCAGATCGAGCCGGCGCCGAAGTTGAACCCACTGAAGCAGCCGGGCGTCGTCAGCAAGGACACCGTGCTGGCCTGGTCGGGCGACGAACAAGCGGTCTACTCCGTGAAGATTCGGCCGGACGTCATGGGGCGCGTGAAGTGGTTCGAGTTCGAAGTGTTCTTCGTGGGGCCCCGTTTGGCCTGGCCCGATCTCGCGGCCTACGGCATCGAGGCGCCCACCGGTCACAAGTACAAGGTGCAGATCGTCCGCCACTATCCGTACAAGTCGCTGGACGAGATGGCCAGCCTGCAAGGGCCCATATCGCAATTCGCGAGCTACCGGCAGGCGGTCTCCTCGGACATCGAGCTCACACTGGCGGAATGATCATGCGTACGACCTTCGTTGTGACGAACATTGTTGGTGTGCTTCTCGGCTGCTCGGGTTCGGTTGCTCCACCCGCGGGGAAGGTGGAGGGACCAGGTTCCGCGTCGGGCTGCTTCGGCGGACCGGTCGAGGTGGTGCAGGAGGAGGCGGGCGTGGCCAGCATCGATCTCTCCGATCGCAACGGCAAGCTCATGTTCATCGGGGACGGACACCTTATCTGGTCCAGCGGGAGGTTCGGGCCGGAGCTTTTCGATCTGACCACGGGCAAGCCAGGTCATACGCGACTCGGCTACAATGTCTTCTTCAAGACCGCCGACAGCCGTGAGGTGTACAGCGTCTCCATCGAGGATCCCGACACGCGCAAGATGGAACAGGCGCTGGTGGCCGTGGACCTGCAGACCGGCCATCGCCGCCCGGTGGTGGATTTCGTGCCGGTGGAATCGCAGGTCGCTCTGGACGGCGACTTCGCGTACTTCATCCGCGCGCGATCAATGTCGGCGCCCGGTCCGCACGACGGTTTCTACCGGGCCCGGCGCGACGGCGCGGGCAAGGTCGAGCGCATCGGTGACGAGCCCAAGGGTGCCTACACGCCGTTCCTGCTCCACGACGGCTACGTCTACTGGAACCGCGATCCCGATTATCGCGACCCTGGGAAGCGCGGGCCGGCCCTGTGGCGGCGACGCCTCGTCGTGGACTCGCCGGTCGAGCGCCTGGCCTCGACGCGCGATCACCACCTGTCTTTGGCAATTGCCGACGGCCGGCTCTTCTATCTCGACGGTCGGGAAATCCTGAGCGTGCCCCTGGATGGATCGGAGCCGCCGCGCACCCGCGTGAAGGACACCGGTGTGCGCGCGCAAAACGTCGTCGTCGCGCACGGCTGTGTGTATTGGGGCAATGATCGCGGCATCCTGCGTGCGGGCCTGGAAGGCGCGGGCAAGCCCGAGATCATCGTCGACGAGGCCAACTATCGCGGCGGCCCGGTGGGCAGCGACGACCGCCACTTGTACTGGTTCGACCACCGCAACAATCGCATCATGCGGACCGGGCGGGGCGAGCAGGTTCTGGCGCCGCGCCCGGTCCTGGTGGCCAAGCCCATCGATGCAAAGAAGTTGCCGCCCGACGCCGCGGACCGGGGCTCGGTCGTGTGGGTTGGCGACGGCTGGGGGTGCGCCAAGGTCTTCGGTTGGAACCAATCCCATTGGCAGTGCTGGCGTGCGGGCGGGGGAAGTGGGTCGACGGTGCGTGGTCAGGAGGTGCCTTGGCTCTCGTCGCAGGCGGCCCCCGTCATCGCGGGGGATCGTTTTTGCTTCCCCGACGGAAAACAGGGGCGCTGTTGGCCAGCCACCGCGCTTGGCCCCACGCCACCGCCGAATTTCGCGGAGCCTGCCCAGGCGCGAGGGAGCAGGCACCAGAGCAAGGGCCAGGCCGAATACGGTCCGCTTCTGCTGGGCGCCTCGTTCGATTGCACCATCCAGTACATCGGTGCCGAGCGCATGCTCGAGTGCGCGGGGGATGATCGCTTCGGGCAGCTCGCCACCAAGGAGCAGCCGGTCATGCTCGAGCCGTGGACCGGGGCGCTGGGCGGCTGGCATGGCTGCGTTGGTTCGAAGCAGCGACACGAGCTGGCCTGCTGGGGACGCGGCGACGCCGGACAACTGGGCCGCAAGCCCGAGGCCGAGTGCACGGTGGGCGGTCGCCACATCGCCTGCGACGCCAACGTGCGGCCGGTGGCGTTCCCAGTGAATCGGGTGGGAACTCTCTACGCTGGCGATCTCTTCACCTGCATGAACGTGGGCAACCGCGCTGACCTGCTTTGCTGGGGTGGCAGCCGCGACGGTTGGTTCGGCGATACGCCTTGCCCGGAGGAGTTGCGCCAGGCCTGGCCCGTGGGCGAGGGCTTCGTGCCTGCGCCGCGGGCCACTTGCACGGCCACACCGGTCAAGTTGTCGGCGCTCGTTGGGGAGGTAGCCACGCTCAGCATCGGCTCGCGCGGCCTGTGCGCGACCGTCGACGGAAAGCCCCGGTGTCTGGGCGCTATCGTCCCACCCGACGCGCCAGTGGGCCAGATGGTGGTGAGTCCGGGTAGCCACGCCAGCGCCTGCGGCATTGCCGACACGCGCGTCTTGTGTTGGGGCGAGGACTATTCGCCGAAGGACAAGCCCGGCCAGACCGTGGCCATCGCCTTCGCGGCCTCGACGCCGGCGTCCGCGGTGGTCGACTTCCCGCCGCCTGCGGGGAGCACGTGGTCCGCCGACCACCTCATCCACACCGGTTGTCAGCGAGGGGCCATGGCGTTGCCTCCGTGCGCGCCCGGTGCGACGGGAAAGGCGTGGGCGGCGCTGCTGGCCGAGGGTGGGGCGCAGCAGAACGTCAAGGTGGTGATGCGCGATCGCCTGGTGGTCGGGCTGCCCGCCGATTCCACCGAGTCGAATAGGTTCTGCGCCGGTCCCGCGCACAACCCGCGCCAGCGAGAAGACGGACCAGCCTTGCCCGGCACCAACTTCATGGGCTGCTACCGCGATCAGCGACACATCGTTCTGGGCGACGGCTCTGAGCCGCTGCATTTCAGGGACGATTCGGGACGATTTGATTGCTACGGCGACGAATCGCGCCTGTGCTGCGGCTCGCAGGCCTTCGGGCAGATGGTTGTGGCCACCGGCGAACTGGTCGGTGCGCACGAGAGGGGGTGGCACCTCAAGGTCGAGAGCCTATGTGAGGTGTCTCCGGTCGCGCCCTCGGGGTCCAGGTAGTCGGCCGGATCGTACGAGCCCCAGAGAAGGTCATAGGCGTCAAGCGGCAGCAGTTGGCGAGCGTGCCCTCGGACCACTTTGCTGGTACTCTGACAAGTGTGATGCGCGAGTGTCGATATCTAGCAATAGGCGCGGCTCTGTCATTCACCACGCTTGCGTGCGCTCGGACGTCGATGGAGGGACAGCAGGCGGGCACGATGAATGGAGGCACGGGCGGAGGCGACACGACTGTCGCCGACGGTGGCACCACTAGCGCCCCGATAGGGACAATCAGCTACCCCGGTGGCGCGACCAGTTCTCCGGGAGGGATGACGACTAGTGCCGGTGGAACTACATCGGCAGGGGGAACAAGACCGAGCGGCGGAGCCGGTGCCGGTGGAATTGCGACAGCGGGGGGAACAAGACCGAGCGGCGGAGCCAGTGCCGGTGGAACTGCGACAGCGGGGGGAACAACATCGAGCGGCGGAGCCGGTGCCAGTGGAATTGCGAGAGCGGGGGGAACAACATCGAGCGGTGGAGCCGGTGCCGGTGGGACTGCGACAGCAAGGGGATCAGCGGCGAGCGGCGGAACCACCAGTGCCGGTGGAACTACATCAGCAGGGGGAACAACAGCGAGTGGCAGCAGCGCTGGTGCCACCACCAGTGGCGGCGCTAGAACGAACGGCGGAACGCCACCAAGTTGCAGTGGTCTAGCCGCGACCTGCGGGCCATCAGGTAGTGGGGACTGTTGCGCGGCCTTGCTGGTCCCGGGTGGGACGTTCTATCGGAGCTACGACGGCGTGGACAACACGGATATGAGCTACCCGGCGACCGTGGATGACTTCTATCTCGACAAGTACGAGATCACGGCGGGCCGGTTCCGCACGTTCGTGAACGCGGGCGTGGGCACGCAGGCGAACCCGCCTGCGTCCGGCGCGGGCGCACATCCGCAGATCTCGGGCTCGGGTTGGGATTCGGCGTGGAACACGAACCTCCCACCGGACACGGCCAGCCTCAAGGCCTACGAGAACTGCGATCCGAGCTATCAGACCTCGACCGGGACGGCTGGGGGCAACGAAAGCATAGCGCAGAGTTGCATGACATGGTACATGGCGTTCGCGTTCTGTGCGTGGGACGGGGGACGGCTGCCGACCGAGGCCGAGTGGAACTACGCGGCCTCCGGGGGCAGCGACCAGCGGTACTATCCATGGTCGAGCCCGCCAACATCTACGACAATCGATGACAGCTACGCGGTCTTCTGCGACAACGCGGCCTACAACAGTGGCTTGTGCATCGTAGGGAACGTCGGATCGAAGTCTCCGAAAGGCGACGGGAAGTGGGGCCACGCCGACCTTGCCGGGAACCTGTGGGAGTGGACGCTGGATTGGTATGCGAGCCAATACCCCACACCGTGCGACAATTGCGCCGATTTGAATGCCTTCCCCGGCTCGCTTATCGGCCGGGTGGTCCGGGGCGGCAGCTTCCAGGACGGCGCCCCGGGCCTCCGGTCGGCCTATCGCTACTACGGCCTGACCAACGTCGTCGGGGCGCGTTGCGCGAGGACTAGCTTGTAGCTTCGGCCGCAAGCTTCGAGTTTTCCCGCTTGCGACGGGGACCGAAGAAACTCAAGAAACACGCTCTAGTTTGCCAAGCCAGGTAGCCGAGGTAGGCTCAAAGCCCCATGCGGCGCATTCTCTACATTGTGTTCTTGCTCGGTGTCTTGGCTTGCGGCCTGTTGCTCTATTGGCGACGGAGTAGACCAGCGCAACCCCGCGAAGCACCAATCACGGGCACTGCCGTTCCAGTTCCCCCGCCTCGCTTGATTCCCGTGATTCCAAGTCGAGAGGCAGGCAACGATGCCGGCCGGATCGTTCTGGATGAACGTTCGCTCATGCAGCAGATCCGCGACTCTTTGACGAGCAATCCCCGGCTAGCCGAAGCCCTGGCGCGCGAAGGCCGACAGCGATTTCCCGACAGCCCGGACTCCGAAGAGCGCGATATGCTTCTCGTGAGCGCGCTGTTCAATCAACGAAGGCTCGATCGCGCGCGCAGGGAGGCCTATTTCTATTTCGAGCGTCACCCGGACGGCCGTTTCGCCAAGGACATGTCCCTCCTAACGGGCGCGCATCCCAGGCCCGCAGGACCAAAACCGTGAGCGTGCCTTCGCAAACACTCCCGAAGCTCAGCCTGGGCGGGGGTGGCTACCTTGCCAACGCCTGTCAGAGCCGTGGAAGCGATCCGCTCCGGGGCCGCCCTCTGGGGCAACGATCAACGCCACCAGTATTGCGATCGACGAGTGTGTGATCAGTCGAGGCAGATGGCGTTCTGGGGGCTAACGGTTCAATCACCAAAGGTGCAAGAGTATGGGATGGTCTGACCCGCCAGACAGGGCCAACGCTGATTGGCCAGCCCGTCCAGCCATGCCTGTTTGTCTGTGCCCCCATACCCCGTATCGTCGACGAGCCGGCCCTCGCCATCCAAGATGACGTCGCCCCCGTGTCCAAAACCAGGCTCGAATGGAAAACATTCAGGAGGGACCGTGCCAGATCGGGAATACTTGCTTGCGATAGCCGTCCAGAGTGAGTCCAGGTCACACAGGGCATCCGTTGAGGCCATTGTCTCGCCGTCGACTGCTCCCCCATCCTGACCGCCGCTGGCGCTACCTCCCTGGGCTGTCACACCCCCGCTGGCGAAAACCGTACCGCTGCTGCTGCTGCCAACGGCACCTCCGCCCGCAGAGGATGCCCCAACCCCGCCCGTGTTCCTGCCTGCGCCACCCTCCCCGCCGCTCGCTACGCCACTTCCCCCTTGGGCGCCGCCCACGTTGGCCGTGGCGCCACCGACGTCCCCGCTTCTGCCCCCGCTGCTGCCACTTCTGGCGAGAGCCTCATCGGGCGTCGAGCCATCGGTGGTACCATATAGCCCGTGTCGCCCACAGCCTGCCAAGACAACAGCTACCGCAAGGAAGAAATGCCAATGGCAGGTCGCTGATGCGGCTGGCTGCATAGCTTCTCCGCTGACTAACATCATGTTGCTCTCCCCTTTGTCGCGGGTCCCCGGCAAGACCCACACCGGCATCCAACGCTAGTGCATCATACCATATCCAGATCCAACCACGCTAGGGACGCGGGCAGTTCAGCCGGTCACCCGCATCGGTTCTCCACCACCCGTTACTACCATCGTGGACATGTCTTTCGAGCTTCATGGACCGATCCATCGTCCCCGATAACGTGACGCCAGCTGGCCACCAGGTACTGAACACGGGATGTGGCCGGGTATGCACAAGCGCCGCCACTGATGTCTCTTTGGCCGTCGGGAGCACTGGCATGGCGTCAGATGTCACAGTCGGAGGCAGAGGGTGTCAATTGGGAAACTTCGAATACCAAAGCATGACGTCTGCCAACAGACTTGCGGCAGCTGGCGCGCGCATTGTAACCGTGTGCCCCGAGACGTAGGTCGGCATAGTGACGTTCCCCAATGTGACGGGCGGGGTGGACGTGCCGTAAAGAGTCATCCCGCCCTCGTCGAGAACAGGCAAACTGGCGGGGTTGGCAGTCGCGTTATAGGCAACGCTCGATACATACTTAATGAAGTTCCCATCACTGAGCCCTCCCGCGATTGACGGCGAATGGATCACAGTATCGTACTGACTAGCAGTGATGAAGGTTCTCACATTGCCGATGACGTTCTCCAGGAAGTCGCTACCAACAGCTATCCCGGTATCGACATCGGAGGGGAACTGCGTCGTCGGCGGGGGCTCATTCCATGTCCCAGCAGGATTGGCAGTCCAATAGCCGTAGCCATCCGCCACCGTGGTATTCGATATCAGAAAGTAGCTGTCGTCACTCACGAGCGAGCTGCCGTTGTCGAAAGCGGTCTTCATAGCCTGTGACGATATGCCGCCGCCGCGCCCGTAGGCATAGGCCCGCGAAGTGGACCTCATCCATTCGATCGTACTCGAATCGACGCCCAGCGCCGCGTTTAGCGTGGCAATTGAGGCGGTTAGACTATCAGCAGCCCCACTAATTTGATAATCGATCCACCGTTTGTTCTTGGTTGTGTCATCGATCGCCTTGTCACAGTCATAGATATCACAACTAGGCGTTGTTTGACCGCTGCCAGTCGGACCGCTATCGAAGCACGGCGTGGGGGTGCGCGTGGAGCAGGCTGTTGGGGGGCTCCACTGTCCAGTCTGTTGTTCATCCAACCACTTGTTTTGTTGGTCCCAACCCGCCACCGCCGGCGAAATCAGGACCTGGTGGTTGAATCTTGTGGCAATCTGCGTGGAAGTGGGAGCCTTCTGTCCTTTGAATGCTGCCTGGAAGTAATTCACCAAGTCCATGGACACCGCCACATCCTGATAGGCGCTCGTGGTTTCTATGAGAGTGTAATAGTAGTAGAGGTAGTGCAGCATCAGTGTGGCCCGCGTGCCTCCGTAGCTTTCCCCGACCAGGATAACCCGATTGCCCAGCAAGGCAGGGTGGCGCATAAGGAATCGGACAATGACATCCAGGAAGATCCCTGCGTCGCGATCCATGTCGGTCCCGATGTCCGGTTGGGTAACAGTGCCCGTAGCAGTATTCAAGAAACCCAACGGATAGGAAAAGCCCGTTGCCGGCGCGTCGATGTAGAGCAGATTGGCAAACTTGGTCCATTTGCTGGGATTTGGGGCGATCCCGTTCGGCGCGTTGCCTGCCACATGTGGATCCGGATCAAGTGTCCAGGGCGCGGTATTGAAACTAAACATCATGGCGGAGGTGGACGACCCAGGGCCACCGTTGAAAAAGACCGCAAGCGGTTTGCTCTTGGGTGTGGTCGCGGCGGGCTGAAACGAATACCAGATCCGGTGCTCCGGACTGGCTCGGCGTACGCCTTCCGCAATGTAATTATCAAGAAGAAGGTCAAGAAAACCCGCTTCCGCCTTGATGGCTGCGGCGTGTTGTCCCGTGTCGTCGATGGCCGTGTCTTTGGAGCACGACCAGCTTGCATCTGTGGAGAGGCAGCCGGTAGATGACGGAACCTGGTAGGGGTTCCAGTCAAGCTCGCCGACGTTGAGCGACGCTGACTTCGCGACGACAGTTCCATCGAGAGAACCGTTGGCCAAAGTGGCGGCGGCCTGGGGCGCGAGAATCGAGCCGGGAATGGAGGTCGACGAGAGTTGCAGTTGGGTGGCGGATGGGAAGTTCCAAAGCACGCTTTGTAGGTGCAGGTTATTGACATCCTGCGACGAGTACCCTGCACTCGTAAAAGTCGCAGTGCCGCCGGTAACATTGATGATGACGGCGGAGTGTGGGGGCACCTTGAAAGTGAAGACGGTAGTGCCAGTAAGGTAGCTGGAGGGGAACTTGAAGACGTTCAATTCGGTGTCCGTGCCGGTGAATATGATGGAATTATAGGAAGGCGTCGTCGTGCCGTTGGTATCGTAGAGGTTCAATTGCTGTGACATCAACAGCAGCGCTATCGATGCATTGGCGAAGTCAATAGGACTGGGGATAGTGGCCGCAGTCGGACGCGTGGCATTGACATAGTGGACAGAGGGGGTGTCGGAGAAGGCGGTTTTGCTCGTGCTGCTGTAGTACGTGGGCCCATAGACCGTGCCACCAACCTTGAGAGTGATAGTGCCCTGCGTCACGAGCGACGACCGGATCCTGTTGGATCGAATTCAAAGAAAAGCTGCTTGCGGTGACGTTGCCCCCCGCAGCTACTGGGCCTTCCACGTCTGTCAAGGTTGCATCGCCCAAAGTGAACAAACTGAAGTCGCGGGGGTAGTACTGCTGGGTATTCGCGATGGGTCCTTGGGCCCACGCGTAGCGGCCGCAATAGTCGTTCTTGCCACTCACGGTCCAGTTGTTCTGCCTGACGATGTTAGCCGCTTTCTGCACACACGCGAGCCCCCAATGGCCGCTGCTGGTGTTGCTGCAACAGGCAGGAAGCGCGGTGCAAACGGCGTTGAAGGCATTGACCAAATTGGCGTCCGTGCCGGTGGGCGCCGGTGAGGTCAGCGGCGCTCCGGGAACACACCAGGAGTGGGTCCACGGCGCCGCCGTGCCGACGGCCGGCATGAGAAGCGCAGAAAGAACTACCGTAGAAAACGACATACCCTGTACAAGACGCATGATTCCCTCCTTTTTTCCTAACGGTTCGAGCAAAAGTGCTCAAGTCCTCTAGCAACGCGGAGAGTACGGCGGTGCGCGGTACAGTGTCAAGCTCTCTGTCCGCCAGCATTACCTGTGCTATTCGCACTGACCGGAGCATGGGTTGTAGGCACGGCATCCGGAGGAGAGAACGGCTTGCAGTTCCGCCCCTCCAGCTCGCCAGCATCGGCCAGGCGTTTCGCGAACCTGCTGATCTGAGCCCATTTTCGCTCGACGGCCTCCCGGGCGAGGAACCCGCACCACCTCAAATACGCCGCCACGCCCTCGTCGCTGTCGCCGGCGACAGAACGGGCGTAGAGCCTCGCTTCGCCGTTCGCCCCGAAACGGAGGAGCGGACGATCGCTGCCGGAAGGTGCGGCGGAGCCGGCGGATCCGGGCGGGAAACCACAGCCCATCGACTGCCGTCGGAACCGATCTCGCGTCTCTGGGCAGACGCGTGCTTGTCTGCGGGCGAGGGGAGTGGATGGCAGGAGGCGATCGGAGCGGCGATGGCGATCTCCGCCTGCGTTTGAGCCGCGTCGGGAGGCACTCGGTAGCGGCGGCGACGGGCGCGGCGAAGCCGCGTGGGGCAGGGGCAGGGTGTGTAGGCCCTAGGTCCCGAAGGGACAGCCAAGGGCGGTATTTCGGTGGGCAATCCAAGGTGGCGCAGATAGAGGGCGATGTCCTCGGGCTCCTGGACCAGCGCAACGAGCCTCATCTTGCCCCCGGCCGCTGACCCACAGATCGTACGAGCCCCAGAGAAGGTCATAGGCGTTAAGCGGCAGCAAACTCCCGCTTGAATCGCGAAGGCCAAGATCCTAGGCTCTTGCCTTGTGCTGCATATATACCCACGGAGCCCGGCCCAAAGACGTTCTCGCACCGGCCGCGCGCCGGGGGCCAGGGCGACCGCCCTGGCGCTCGCTGGCCTTTGGGCTGGCAGCGGACAAGCAACGCAGGCGACAAAGCCAGCGCCGGTAGCCCCAGCGACGCCGGCGGCCCAGGCGGGCTCCGCCCCCAGCGGCGAGATCATGGTCGTCGATGCAGGGCGCTCGGTGGGCCAGACCACGCCCGAGAACGCGCGCCGGGACGGCCTGACCGTTGTCGATCTTTCGGACGACTGGCTGCCGTACATCTTCTCGGAGGTGCCCGACAAGCCGCAGCCGCTGCGGCCCTATCTGATCGACCTGGCCAACGAGCGGTTCCGCCCGGGCAGCAACTACGCGCGCCCCCGTGAGGATCGTCACTTCGAGGCGTTCGGGATATTCCCTAGCCTGAACCTGGTGCGGCGACGGATTGCGGATAGCAAGCGCCACGCCTGCCACGAGCGGGTGAAGGACGCGGTGCTTGAGGAATTGTCAGCCAAGAACGTGATCCCACCCGAATATCCGGAGAAAGTCCCGAACCCCGACCCCGCGACGGTCAAGGAAACGCCCATGATTCTGACCGGGCGGACAATCTCGCCGCGACCCTTGACCGCGGTGGAAAAGCGGGCCGTGGTCGCGATGCAGGCCCATCTGCGCTGCGAGGATCTGCTGTCCGGCAAATCGAACGGCGCCCGGATGGATCGTCGGACGGTCGCGGGCCTGCAGATTTATCAGCGGCTGCAGATGATCGCGGATAACGGGAGCATCGATCTCGACACCCGCACCGCGCTGCTGGGCGACAGCCGCGAGCAGGACTTCCGTGCGCTACTGCGCGTGCTGCGCGAGCGGGTTGTCGACGCGACCGGGCTGCTCGAAGACGGCTCGGCCCTGGGGGTCCAGGGCGAGGTGCAGGGGCGCATGCTGGACAGCGCCGAGTTCCGGCCGCTGCCGGTGCAGGCNNCCCGCGCCGGATCTGATCGCTGCGGCCACCCAGGCTGCCAGCCAGGCGCTGGGCTGGACCTCACCGGAGGCCGTCCTCGCGAGCACGTTGGTGGTTGCCCCGGCGCCGCCGCCATCCTCGCGCCGGCCCGCGCGTAAAGCGGCGGCGAGCAAGGCGCCTGCCCCCCTGCCTCCGGCCGTCGCGATTCGCCTGCCGCCGCTGCCGGCCTACCACAGCCCCAAGATGGATCTGCGCGCGGAGCTCGATCGCGGCGAGGTGGTCATGAAGCGGCCAGCCCTCGACAAGGAAGGACACAAGAAGTGGCATCCCCCGGTGAGCGACCGCCCGACCCTGACGCTGTACGCGCGGGTGGGCAAGGGCGAGGTGGCCCTGGGCCGCTGGCCGACCACCATCGGCGGCTGGAAGACGATCGAGAAGTCCGACGGCAGCATGGCGCTCAAGTACAAGGAGTCGGTTACCGGCGATGCCCTGTGGCCCGAGGTTCTGGCCACCCCGACCTGGCACCCGGCGACGGGCATACCGACCCGCAAGCTGCTCATCAAGCGGGGGGACACCTTTGAGCCGAAGACCGAGATCATCGGC
>PMJO01000124.1 GCA_003158455.1 Myxococcales bacterium
AGCTCGAAAAAGCTGGATCATTCCCATCACTTACGAAATGGCCCGAAAAATAAATGGAAAGCGGCTAACGGGTCGCTGGCTAGAGGGGACAATCTAACGACAGTTTGATGGTGTAGGTGGATGTAGTTTGCGTAGTCTTCGTTATCGGCGCATCGGCCCCTTGATCTTTCGTCGCACCGGTCACGTCAACCCGCCCCCAACAGTTGAAAGTCCAACGCGCCGAGGTTCGCGCCGCCGCCGACGATGGTTGAGCAGCGGCGCGTTCGATCCTGGCTACCTGGCGAGGCTCAGGCCGGCGAGATGACTGTGCCCCTGTTCCTTGGCACTCAGTTCACGGCTTGCTGCTGCCCAATCCTCCTTGTCAAAGCCATCGGCACAGCCGCGAGCTTCGTATTTCGCGAAGGCCAGCTTGGCGATATCCGAATCGGAGGCACCCTTCCCACCTGCGTGTTGCACAGAGGGGAACGTGGACGGAGTGTTGTTTGAGCGTTGGACTTGCTTGGAAGAATAGGACTCATGATGGGACATGTGGAACTCCTTGAAAATGGTTAGATGCTTTGCTCGCCGTCACGCCTACCCGCTGCAGCTTTCACGCCACCATTCAAACCCCTGCAAAGTCGTGCGTTTGCTTTGTCCCCGTTCCAAGGGGCGGCTCGGCTCCATCATAATGAAGCGAACCTTCTATCATCTTGGTCGAACCAGCCCGCTCTTCAGGAACCTTCTGTGCGGCAAATCCCCGAATTGGCTTGCGCCTTATCGCTGGCCCGGAAACTGCTGATGCTGCAGATATGAATCAAGAATCCTCACTGGCACCTTCACGTCATCCAATCCTTGCTGTGCTCTTCACCTTGGTTGTGGCGGCAGGCTTGTCCGCTGCCCCAAGTCGGGCTCGAGCCACCGAGGTCGGTTCCACGCGCAACTTCGGTCTTGGCTTCCAGATTGGCGACCCCACCGCTATTACCGCCAAAGCATTCGTCGGGCGCAGGCATGCCTTTGACTTCGGGCTTGGGTTCGGTGGCTTGGGTTATGGTTGGTGCACGGACGCGAACAACCACACCTATCGTTGCGACGCCATCAATCACAATGTCAGCTTGCATGCAGACTACCTGTACCAAGAGAACATTCTCAACCGGATGAACCGCCTGGATTGGTACGCGGGTCTGGGTGGCCGGGTGATCATGTCCGCCTATGGGTCCAACAACCTCGGCCGCGACGCGGTCCTCCTCGCCCGGGTTCCCCTCGGTCTCGCCGTCACTTTCCAACGCCCCAGCTTTCTCGAAGTCTACCTCGAAATTGCTCCCGCCGTCGTGATCTTCCCACCCGTGGACTTCGCCATCGATGTGGGGCTGGGCGTGCGCGCCTATTTCTAGCTACAAATTCATAGATCCATTGTCCAGCCTGAGACAGAGTGGTCAGAAGGATTCAATCCGCATGCGAAAGTTGCGAATCGTAACCATCAACATTCACAAGGGTTTTTCCTGGGGAAATCGACGGTTCATCTTGCACCGCCTTCGTGAGGCGATCCGCTCGGTAGACGCTGATATCGTCTTTCTGCAGGAGGTAGTTGGCAAGAATTCAACCCGGGCACAAGAGCATCCCAATTGGCCTGCTCAAGCACAACACGAATTTCTTGCCGATTCAGTGTGGAAGTATTCTTCCTATGGCAAGAATGCCTTCTACCCCGACGGCCATCACGGCAATGCCATCCTGTCGAAATTTCCAATCCTCCATTCCGAACAAATCGACATCTCGACCAATAGATTCGAGCAACGTGGCTTCCTTTACTGCGCCGTGGGTATCCCCGGGCGCGCGAAGCCGCTGCATTGCCTTTGTATCCACCTTGGGCTATTTGCGGCCTCGCGCCGCAAGCAGCTTCGCATGCAGGCCGATTATATCAACTTGTGCATTCCGCGCGAGGCGCCGATCATCATGGCAGGCGATTTCAATGACTGGCGCGGTCGGGGTGTCGACGATTTCGCCCAGCTTGTCGGTATGAAGAACTCCTCGATTGAGGCAACCGGAAGGCTGGCGCGCACATTTCCCGCGCGTATTCCCGTTTTGCCCCTAGATCGAATCTATCTTAGGGGGGTTACAACGAAGAGCTCGAAGATCCACAACGAAGGCGTCTGGAAGAAGCTCTCAGATCATGCGGCCTTGTTTGTAGAAGGCGAGCTACCGAAGGAGAGCATCTTGCTCCAAGCGTCTCGGGCTTGAGCGTGGCACCTCAGTATTTGTCCGGCTGCAGGCGCGACGTCGGAACCTCGCCGGAATGCGAATACCCTCTCCTTCGGATTGAGAGGCAAGGTGCTTCATCTTGAATGAGTCGATCCGCTCCAAGGAGCGTTGGTGGTGCAAGTTGCCGCTTTCATTGCCAACTGGTTCACGGCCCGAACTGCGGCAGCGTGCGACCGTTCGTCAGGGTGGGATTCTCTGCCGCGTCGATCAGCCAAACTACTCGGTAACCTTGATGGTGCCCTCCATCTGGTCGTGCCCGCTGCCGCAGAACACGTCGCAGTGGAAGGGGAACTCGCCCACCTTGTCAGGCGTGAATTTCACCTGCGTGACCTTGCCGGGATTGATCTCGGCCTGCAGTTTGAGCGCCGGGCAGTTGAAGCCGTGTTGCCGATCGAGCGAGGTCAGTTGCAGAACCGCAGGGACGCCCCGCTTGAGCGTGATCACGCTGGGCGAATAGGCAAACTTCTTCGCCGTCACCTTCACCAATTGCTCCTTCGCAGGCTGATCGCTGGCTTCCACGACGGGGAATTCGGTGAGCGCCAGTTCCGCCCGGCCGCCGCGTGCCTCGGCCTGCCGGTATCCCAGCCCCTGGTAGGGATGCGTCGGATCCCAGGGAATCTGCGCCTTCTTTGGCACCGAATGCGGCGCCGGCAGCTGATACATCAGGCCTTTTGCGGCGTGGTGGCCAATATGTCCACTCTGGTAGTGGTTCTCCTGGTGGATGTGCCCGTACAGCACAGTGACATTTTGGTAGGACGTGAGCAGCTCGACCGCTTTGCCTCCGTCGGGTGTGGCCCAGTCCCAGTCTGGAGCCAGGTCGAAGAGCGGCCGGTGGGTGAGCACGACGATGCGGGCCGCGTGGTTCTGCTTCTTGAGGTCGGCTTGCAGCCAGCGTAGTTGCTCGTCGCCCAGGTGGGCCGCCGGATCCGACACGTTGTCGAGCGCGATGAAGTGCACGCCCTTGTGATCGAAGGTGGCAGGGTTCTCTCACCAGGCAAGACCTGCTTCGATTCGCTTGCGCACTTTTCACGCGTGTGATTTCGGTTTGGCTCTTCCTCTTGCTTCCGTCCTGCGGCGGTCGCACGGGGCTCGACGCGGCGACGCGGCCCATTCCCGGCGGCAACGACGCGTCGACAGGCCACGCGGATGCGTCGTCCGCACGCGCCGATGTGGCCGGGAGTTCGACGTGCCGGTGGGCAGGCTATGCCCCGAGGGTGGCGATACCCATTGCCCACGATCTCGCAGTCTGGGGAGCGGGCGACTTCAACGCCGACGGGGCGGTGGACCTCGTCGCCATAGGGACCAATCCGAACGACGACATCCAGTCGCTGGGCATCCTATTCAATGAGGGCGGGGGCACCTCCTTCCGACAGTCCGAGCTCCATTTTGCGGGATACAACACCACGCCTTCTCCAGGGGACTTCAACGGCGACAGGAGGCCTCGCAGCGTCTCGCGTCGGCGGACCTGGACGGCGACGGGGCCCTTGACGCCGTGGCCCCTGACTACTGTTTTGGGAGATTCAGTGTTCTTCTCAATCGAGGAGACGGAACATTCGCGCCCTCGGTATCCGGTGCGACAGGCCTGGCCGATGCGGACGATGTCGCCATCGCCGACTTCGACGGTGATGGGCATATGGATCTGGCCTTCGTTTCATTCACGGATGGCGAGGTGGCCATTCTTTCGAACAATGGCCGCGGGACCTTCGCGAGGGAGCTGACTCGATTTGCGACCCAGAAGCACCCGCGTCGCCTCGCAGCGCCGGACGTCAACGGCGACGGTCGCCCCGATATCGTCGTGGTGGCCGTAGATTCCTCCGTGATGGAGGTGTTCGTCAACCGCGCGGATGGTACCTTCGCGGCGGCGGCCGACTATTCGTTTGGAGCCGGAAATTGGGCCGACGACGTGACCGCGGCGGATCTCGACGGCGACGGACATCCCGACATCGTATTTCTCACCTGGGACCCGACGCAGCCGTTTCCTGGGTCGCCCACTCGGCTGGCGATGTTCATGAACGCCGGCGATGGGACGTTCCATCCGGAGCAAGCCTTCGACATCGGTCGCTCGGCGGCTCCGACCGTGGCCGATTTCAACGGAGACGGGCTGCTCGACATCGCCGTCCGCGATTTCGACACGGATACGGTCAGCCTCTACTTCGCCAATTGCCGGTAAGTAGGGCGTTCAGCGAGGCCGCTGCCACCCGCGCGGCCGAAATGTCCCCGTTCGCAGCAGTGGTGGCTGTAGCGGACGCGCGCCATGCTCTGCTCTGCTCCCTACTCGCGTAATCCAGGGGCTTCGTGGCCGCTGCGGGCTACGTATTCCAGGTAGCCGCCGCTGTAGGGGATCACGCCCTCGGGCACCAGCTCCAGCACGCGGTTGGACAGGCCGGCGAGAAAGCGTCGGTCGTGCGAAACGAACAGCATGGTGCCCTCGAAGTCGCGCAAAGCCGTGAGCAGCATCTCTTTGGTCGCCATGTCCAGGTGGTTGGTGGGCTCGTCCAGCACCAGCAGGTTGGGGCGATCGTAAAGCAGCCGCGCCATCACCAGGCGCGCCTTCTCGCCACCCGAGAGCACGCGACAGATCTTGTCGATGTCGCTGCCGGAAAAGCCGAAACAGCCGCCCAGCGACTTGAGGGTTCCCACTGAAGCCAGCGGGAACGCCTCTTCCAAGGTTTCGTACACGGTCTTGTCCGCGTCGAGCAGTTCCATGGCGTGCTGGGCGAAGTAGCCCAGACGCACGCCCGCGCCCAGGGTCACCTTGCCAGCGTCGGGCTCAATCTCGCCCGCCACCAGCTTGAGCAAAGTTGACTTGCCCGCGCCGTTCACCCCCATCACGCTCCAGCGCTCTTTGCGCCGGATCATCAGATCGAGACCGTCGTAGATGATCTTGGATCCGTACTGCTTGTGCAGGCCCTCGATTCTAATTACGTCCTCGCCCGAGCGCGGCGCCTCGGGAAATGCGAAGCTGAGGGTGCGGCGCCGCCGCGGCGGCTCTAGCTTTTCGATCTTGTCCAGCTTCTTCACCCGCGACTGCACCTGCGCCGCGTGGCTGGCCTGGGCCTTGAATCGCTCGATGAATCGGATCTCCTTGGCCAACATGGCCTGCTGGCGCGCGTACGCCGCCTCAGCCTGCGTCTCGGAGAGGGCGCGCTGCTTTTCGTAGAAATCGTAGTTGCCCGAATAGGTGGTGAGTACGCCGCCGTCGATCTCGATGATCTTGCTGACCACGCGGTTCATGAACTCGCGATCGTGGGTGGTCATTAGCAGAGCGCCGTCATAATTCTTGAGGAATCCCTCAAGCCAGATTATCGATTCGATGTCCAAGTGGTTGGACGGCTCGTCGAGCAGCATTACGTTGGGTCGCATCAGCAGAATGCGCGCCAGGGCCACGCGCATCTTCCACCCGCCCGAAAGATTGCCCACATCGCCATCCATCATCTCTTGCGAAAAGCCCAGGCCGGCCATGATCTCGCGCGCCCGCGCCTCCAGCGCGTAGCCGCCCAGTTCGTCGAAGCGCGCCTGCACGTGGCCGAAGCGGTCGACCAGGGCGTCCAATTCGTGCGCGCGCGCCGGATCCGCCATGGCGTGTTCCAACTCGCGCATCTCGGTGGCCAGGGCGGAGACCGAGCCCGCGCCGTCCATGGTCGCGCCAATAGCGGAGACACCCTTCATCTCGCCCACGTCCTGGCTGAAGTGCCCGACAGTCAGGTTGCGATCGATCGAGATCTGACCCTCGTCGGGTGACTCCTCGCCCATGATCAGGCGGAACACGGTAGACTTGCCCGCGCCGTTGGGCCCCACTAGGCCGATCTTCTCGCCGCGCAAAATGGCCGCGCTGGCCTCGATGAACAGGATCTGCGGGCCGTGCTGCTTGCTGATGTTGTCGAGGCGAATCACGAGAGCGAGGGGTCTACCCCGCCTGTCGTCACGGTTCCAGCAGGGAGGCAGGCTTTCTGGTCGCCCCGGCAGATGGCGCGGTAGCAGGGCGGGCGCTCCCCAAGAACGGATCCATTATGGTCGAATCAGGGCGCAATTGGAAGCTTGTTCTTTGGCCCGGAATGCGGCGCAATGGCGCAGGGACCATGGCAGACATGCTCGATTTTCGTCTGCAAAGAGCAATCTCGGACCAGCTGCGCTTGGCGCAACTGGCGCGGTCGCTCTCGCCCAATGCGGCAGTGCCGTATTTCGCCCACATGCGGCTGCAGACGGACGATCGGGTTCGCGACGTGTTGCTGGGTCCGGACACGCGAACCGGCGGCGGCGTAGCCATCATCGACTGGCGAAATGCGCCTCTGGCCGAAGTGTTTTTTTCCTGCGCCGAGGGTGACGACTATGAGATCGACGCTGGCGAGCGCACCCTGACCGGCACGCTGGTCGAGCGCAATCTGGTCAGTTTTGCCCAGGGAGAGCTATGCGAGATCGAGACTGCTGCGGGCCGGGTCAGGCTGCAAGATGGTGCGTGGCACCTACAAACCGGGCCCCAGCCCGGGCTGACCCTGCGGCCGGAGGCGGCGCGCCTGCGCTCCAGCTCTCCCGCCGACGTAATTCTGGACGCGGCGCAACGGCGCATGGTTGAGCTGCCGGCGGGCAGGGCGGTGCTGTTGCTAGGCGAGGCTGGCTTCGGCAAGACCACGGTGGCGCTGCATCGGCTGGCGCGCCTGCGCGAGCGAGCCGGGCCCGGGCTGCGCGCCGCCGTCATCGTTCCCACCGAGGGCCTGCGCCGTCTTTCGGCCGCGCTGCTGGAACGGATGGGGGTAGGAGGCGTCGAGGTTTGCCTCTATGACCGCTGGGCTGGGGTACAGGCCCGGCGCGTTTTTCGCAAGCTGCCCGAGCGCGAGAGCCAGGACGCCGGCGCCGGGGTCATTCGCATCAAGCGGGATCCGGCGCTGCGAGGTGTGTTGGCCGAGTTGGCGACGCGACCGTCAGCGCGGCGGACGCGGCGTCGGGATCTGTTGCACGTCTTTGGCGATCGCATGCTGATGGAAAAGCTGGCCACCGCCTCGCAGCAGGGCATTGGCGTGGGCATGGTGGCCGAGGTGCTGGAGCACACGCATGTGCAGTTCAGCACAACTGCCGAGGAGGAATTCGCGCATGTCGACGCCGAGCGTTTGCTGACCCTGGACGGCCGGAGCATAGACGACGGCACGCCGACCCAGGACGCGGGCACGCTCGACACCGAGGACTACGCCGTGCTCTTCGAGTTGGATCGGCTGCGGGCCGAGCGTGCCGGCGAGCGGCCTGTGCAGCCACACCAATATGACTGTTTGGTGCTGGATGAGGCGCAGGAGTTTGCTCCGCTGGAGTTGGCGCTGCTGGGCCGCGCGCTGGCGCCGGGTGGCAGTCTGATCGTCGCCGGCGATGCGGCCCAGCAGGTGGATCCCGCGGCGTGCTTTTCCGGTTGGGCTGGCAGCATGGACGAGCTGGGGTGCGCCGACTACGAAACCGCAGTGCTGGAAATCAGCTACCGCTGCCCACCTGACGTGACCGAGTTGGCCCGGCGAGTTCTCGACGGTGGCAAGCTGCCTTGGCCCCCCGGGCCGTCCACGGTGTGCGTGGAATTAGGCAACGAATGCCACCACGCCGACTGGCTGACGCGCGAGTTGCGCACCCTGCAGACCGGCGATCCGCGTGGGTCGGCGGCCCTCATCTGCCGCACGCCCGAGGCAGCCCGGCGCCTGGCCCAGCACCTGCGCCGCGGTCTCGGCTTGCGCCTGGCGCTGGACGGCGACTATCAGTTCGTGGGCGGCATCAACGTCACCTGCGTGCAGCAAGCCAAGGGACTGGAATTCGACTACGTGATCGTCCCCGACGCCTCGGCGGCGGTATATCCCACCACCCCGGCCGGCCGCCGTGCCCTGTACGTCGCGGTTACCCGCGCCTCGCACCAGCTGGTCCTGTCGACGGTTGGGCGGTGGACGGAAATCTTGCGCCGGTAGGTCAAGGTTAGTCATCTCCGCTCGCGCACGGGCGCCATTTCCCTGCTACGCTACCCTGTTCCCATGGACGAGCAGTTGAACCGTTTGCAGGCCGAGGTCGCAGCCCGGCGCACCTTTGCCATTATTTCGCACCCCGATGCGGGCAAGACCACGCTGACGGAAAAACTGTTGCTCTACGGGGGCGCGTTGCATGTGGCGGGCTCGGTGCGCAGCCGGGGCGAGGGCCGGCAAACCACCAGTGACTGGATGGAAATCGAGCGGCAGCGCGGGATCTCGGTGTCGACCAGCGTGCTGCAGTTCGAGTACGCCGGACGGCACATGAACCTGTTGGACACGCCCGGCCACAACGATTTTTCCGAAGACACCTACCGCACCCTGGCGGCCGCAGACACCGCCATCATGCTCATCGATTGCGTCAAGGGGGTGGAGCCGCAAACCATCAAGCTGTTTCAGGTCTGCCGGATGCGCGGCATTCCTATCGTAACTTTCGTCAACAAGCTGGACCGGGATGGCAAGGACCCGTTCGAGCTGCTCGACGAGATCGAGCGCGTGCTCGGCATTCCGTGCAGTCCAGCCAACTGGCCCATGGGCGTGGGCCGCTCTTTTGTGGGGCTTTTCGATCGCTGGGCGCAGTCGCTGCAGGTTTTCCACGGGGCCGGCGGCAGCCACCGGGGCGAGATGCGCCGGGCGAGCTGGGACGACGCCGAGCTGCTGGAGATTCTGGGGAAAGGCCAGTTGCAGCGCTTGCGCGACGAGGTGGCCCTGCTGGAGACGGCGGGCACGCCCTTTGACCGCGAGCGATTTCTCGCCGGTCAGATCACGCCCGTGTTCTTTGGCAGTGCCATGACCAACTGCGGGCTGGAACCTATGCTGGATCACTTCGTGGACTTGGCACCGGCGCCGCGCGTGCGCATGACCTCGGCCGGGCCGCTGGACCCGGCCGAGCCCGCGTTCTCGGGCTTCGTTTTCAAGATCCAGGCGAACATGGATCCGCAACACCGCGATCGCATCGCGTTTGTGCGCATCTGCAGTGGCCGTTTCGTGCGCGGCATGGACGCGCGTCACGTGCGCACCGGCAAGACCCTGTCACTCAGCCGCTCGGTGCAGTTCATGGCACAGACCCGTACCGTGGTCGATGAGGCCTATTCCGGCGACATCGTGGGTCTGTGGGATCCGGGGGTCCTGCGCATCGGCGACAGCCTGTGCCAGGGGCAACTGGTGGAATTCGAGGGCATCCCGCGCTTCTCGCCCGAGCACTTCGTGCGCGTGCGCCTCAACGATCCGCTGAAGCGCAAACAGCTAAAGAAGGGACTGGAACAGCTCTCTGAGGAAGGAGCGGTGCAAGTGTTCTTCGATCGGCAGCGCATGGAACGCGACCCGATCCTGGGCGCAGTGGGCGTGCTGCAATTCGAGGTCATCGCGCACCGTCTGCGCGGCGAGTACGGCGTGCGCATCGGATTCGATCGCTTGCCCTACCGGTATGCGCGCTGGATCGAAGGCGACAGTTTGGACCTCAATGGGTTCGAGCTGCCCGGCCGGCAAAGCTGCGTTGTCGACGTGGAGGGCCGACCGCTGGTGCTGTTCGAAACCGACTATTTGCTAGCGCGGGCGCAAGAGAGAAACAAGGGCGTGACCTTCATCTCCGCCGTGCAGCCCGGCCGCAGCCACCGGGCCGCAGCCTAGGTGAAGCGCGCCGGCACGGGACGTGGCGGCCCGAAGATGACGCCCAAACCGTGACATCGGGATCCGGAGTGCGTGCGGAGAGCTGGTACGTGCTGGCCGGCCCGCGAGGGAGAACGTAGGGTTTGTGGGTTGGCCCATTCGTTGCATAATGGCAAGTCACTGGCAGGAGACAAAACCAGATGACCACCATTGATCTCAAGTTCGGCGCGTGCCACTTGATTGCCATTTGCTTTGTGCTGGCTAGTTGCGAGGGCACCTCTTCACGACCGACTGGTAGCGGCGGGGCCACCGCGGGCATGTCGACGGGCGGCGCACCTGCCAGCAGTGGTGGGTTCGCCAGGGGAGGGGCGGGAGGGGGCGCCGGCGGTGGGACTGGAACAGGGGCGGGCGGTGGAGATGGCAGCGTCGCAGACGGAAGCCCGCCCAACCCGTTCGATGCAGGCATCTCGGCGCGCGACGGGGCACCCGCAGATGGAATGGTGGTCGATGTCGGTGCCGCCGATGTGCGGGCTGATGCGAGCTGGACTCCGGAAGCCAGTGCGGCGGCAGACGATGTCGGCAGCCCCGGCGAGGATGTCGGCGCGGCCGGGCGCGATGGAGCCGGACGCGAGTCCAGCCCAGCGGTGGACTCGGTTGCTGACACGGTCGATGGCCCTGCAACCGTTCCCGATGCGGGCGTGGTTTGCACACCAGAGCAGGAAGCCCAGCGAAGTGCCAACCCGGCCCCTATGCCCTTTGCCAGCCTTCCCTCGTCAGTGCAGGACTTCTTGCTCTCGTTTCTGTCCCGCAGCTACATCGATGAACATTTCCGGTTCTACCCGCTGCAAGCCAGCGCTTCGAACCTGTCCTACTTTGACTTCGTCTACGGTTGCCTCACTGCGCGGAACGGCTTTGTTGAGTGGGGCGTCCCCATGTGCAACGGCAAGACTCGCTTTGTTGGACCGGCCAAGGAGTATCGGCTGCTGGTTGATGAGGCCCAGGCTACACAAATCAGCCAAGCCGACGGATGTGATTGGACCGATGTGACGCTGGGATGGGATCCGATGGCCCCAGCCTCCATTCCCGCACCGAGGCCCGACACCTGCGATGGATTCGTATCCTATCCAGCGTGGCACACCGGTGGCCAAACCCTTCCCGCCGACCCGGGATTGCCTGCGGGCAGCTTCTGTCAGGCCCCCCGTTGCACCATCAATGCCGAGACTGGGGCCGCATCAGTCACGCCGAGGATGTGCGCGAGTCCGGGCGGGGGATAGGACCTCGACCCAACCGCGATGCGGAGGCCTTCTCAAAGCCACACCGCCACGCAGATGACGAGCGACCTGAAGGGACTCCTCGACAAGATCATCACCAACGCACCCGATGCCTTGTTAGTGGTCGCCCAGATCATCCCATTGGGGTACGGCACCAACGACGTCATCAAGGCCTACAACCAGGCAATCCCTGGCGTCATGCAACAACTCACCACCACGGGCAAGCACGTCGCTCTCGTGGATATGTACACTGGCTTTAACACATCGACGATGCTTGGTTCGGATAGCATTCACCCGAACAGTACCGGCTACAAGTTCATGGCCGACCACTGGTACTCCGTCATCGGGTCGCTGCTGCCCAAGTAACCTGCGTCACTGCAAGCTCGCGGTTTCTGCCAAGACCCCTTCCAGCGGTTTGGCAAAAATCATCCATTGTGCGGCCTGCGGGGCCAGCGCGCCCGCGCGCTCCAGGTGCGGCAGCACATCGTGTGCCACTACCGCCGAGCACGAAACGTAGCGACCCGAGAACACCACCGCGTCCACCCCGCCCAAGGCTGCCGCGGCCGCGCCCGAGGCCAGCAGCATGCGATAGAGCAGCACCTCGCGCGCACGCACACAGTCGTTGCGGGTGCTGGTGAGCACGTCGTCCAAGCGTACGCGGCGACCCACCAGGCCCGACAGACCGCTCTCGCCAACCAGAAGCGCGTTGGCACCCTCGGGCCCCAAACCGGCCTCGCCCGCCAGGGCCAGCGCAACTGCGGGGTCAATCTCGCCGCTGTTGGTCTCGCCGGGCAGGCCTTCCAAAGGCGTGGCACCGCTGGTCACGGTTATGGGCCGACAGCCCAGCACCGCGGCAATCTCGGGCTGTGCATCGAGACAGATGGACAGAATGCGGGGTGGGCAATCCAGGCCGCGCTTGCGCAAGCGGCGGGCGGCTTCCCGCGCAGCGGATTCGTGGAACAGGCCGTGGTAGCCCCAGCGCCGCAGCGCCAGCTTGTGTGACAAATCCGGCGACACCGCGTAGGTGCGCTCGCGTAGCGGCAGATCGACGAAAAACGAAGTCTCGAAGGCCAGGCGAGCCGGCGCTCCGGGGAAGACCTGCTCGACGGCGAGCGCAGTCTCGATCAAGCTGGCCACATGCAAAGGTGACTGACGCGCGACGCGCTCTAGGCGGAGAAGAGCGTCCTTCCCGAGTGAAACGGGAGCAGGGAATTCCTCGCCGCCAAAAAGCCCGTGCACAACCACACTGGGAGCGTCATCCAGCAGACCCATGGCCTGCACAATAGTGCGAACCTCGTCCAGCGCCGCGCGCGGCCCTTGCCAGCGAAAACCGCGGATGGTGCCGGTGCAGGTCTCGCCGCTGTCCACGAAGCCCGCGTAGCGCAGGCT
Source organism: Myxococcales bacterium (assembly GCA_003158455.1). Taxonomy (GTDB): domain Bacteria; phylum Myxococcota_A; class Polyangia; order Fen-1088; family Fen-1088; genus Fen-1137. Next base: position 12,491 of record PMJO01000124.1, read on the forward strand.
CCTGCGACCGGGAATCAGAACCACGGTGTTCACAGCGCAATCCTTTCCGCCTGCGTGTGTGACAGCAGGTCATGGCTGAAGCGAGCAATGGCCATCTCCTCGTTGGTGGCAACCGCCAGAATGCGTACCCGACTTGCAGGCGTGGAAAGATCGGCGGGCAGGCCACCCGCGACGTCGTTCTTTTGCGGATCGATGTCCAGGCCGAAGCATTGCAGGCCCGCAGTCACCGCCCAACGCACGTAGGGAACTTTCTCGCCGATGGTGTCGGTAAAGATCACGCAATGGGCGCGTCCCACCAGGGTCAAATACGCGCCCAGGTACTTGCGGATACGCCAAAGGTAGACCTGCGATGCCACTGTCAGTTGGTCGATATCCGCGGCCTGACCGTCGGCCGCGCGCGCTACCACATCGCGAATGTCGGCCGACATCCCCGACAGGCCCAGCACGCCGCTTCCGCGGTTGAGCATAGCTTCGACCGCTGCGCCGTTGCCCGCCGCGCGCACCAACAGGGTCAGCGCCACCGCGGGATCCAGATCGCCCGAACGGGTGCTCATTACCAGGCCTTGCAGGGGCGAGTAGCCCATGGTGTTGTCGATCGAGCGGCCATTCACAATGGCGCACAAGCTGGCGCCGCCACTGCCCAGGTGGCAACTGACAGCGTTGAAGTGGGCAAAGGGCACGCCCAGTAGTTTGGCCGCCTCCTGCGCCACGTATTGGTGACTGGTGCCATGAAAGCCATATTTGCGAAAGCCAAACTTGGCCACCAGCGCGGCGGGCAGGGCGTAGCTGCGTGCCACTTCCGGGATGGTGGCGTGAAAAACCGTGTCGAAGACCACTGTCTCCGGCAGTTTGGGATAGAGGCGCCGGCACGCGGCCACCAGGCGCACCGCGGGCGGGTTGTGAATAGGCGCCAGCTCCTGGATGCGCTCCAGCTCGGCCATGACCGCGTCGTCGAGGATCACATGCTGTTTGAAGTTGGGCCCGCCGTGCGCCATGCGGTGCCCGATGGCCTCCGGCACCAGCTCGGGATCGCGTTCGAGCAGCTTCATGACTTCCGCAAACGCGGTGGCGTGGTCGGGCATCTCGACCACGATGGTCTCTTTCCTGCCCGACACTTGGTGGTGAATGCGCGCTGGCTCGGCGGTTTTCGGGCCCACCCGTTCGGCTTCCCCACCCGCCAGCTGGTTTTCCCCCGGCATCTCGATCAGCCGGTACTTGAGCGACGAGCTTCCACAGTTGAATACGATGATGCGCATGGCCTCCGCTTTCCTCACGGTCAAATCTCGTCGGGAATCCAGCCGAAAACCGGGATCCCTACCAGGCCATGGGCCATGGCCGCGGTTCCGTAGGTGCACTCCACAATCTTGGCGACTTCCACTGACTCGTCCTGGCTGTGCGCTTCTTCCTCGCGACCTGGGCCGTAGCCAATCGTCGGAATGTGGAACTCGTTGGACAGCACGCTACCGGATGTGCCCATGCCCAGACGGGACAGTCTCCATTTGCCCGGCCGGACTACGCACCCGGCGGCAGCCAGGGACTGGCGGGCGCGCGAAAGCAAGGGGCTGAAGGGATCGGTACTCCACGCGTGGGTGACCCGCTTGACCTTCATGACCATGCCCGAGGCCAAGGTTTCCGAGTGCTCGCGCACGGACACCTCGACCTCAACTGCACCGGCCAGCTGTGCCAATCGCTCTGCCTCGCGGCGCATGCGGCCCACCATGCCGTCGACTGCTTCCTCGGGGCCCAGGCGGTGCTCCACCCCGATGGTGGCGCAACGGAGTCCGTGGCGATCCTCAAACTGCGGCTTGCCCATCAGCATGGCCTGCACCGCGGACAGCGGATCGGTGTCACCCATGCCGTTCGCCACGAGATCAGCCGCGTCGGCCAGGTGGAACGGGTTGTTGCTGCGCAGGCGGATGTCCAGCTCGGCGCGACCGTCGTGGCCGTAGTAGAGGCCCAAGTCGGTCGGTTCGCCCAGGATGGCGTATTCGGGCCGCAACCCCATCTCCTTCAAAGTGAACTCGATCAAACCGCGCATGCCGATGGATATTCCGTTTTCTTCAGCCACGGTGGCGGCCACGATCAGATTTCCACGCAGGGGCAAAAGGCTGCGCTTGAGCAGCCCGGCGGCAAAGACCTGCGCCGCCAGTCCGCCCTTGCAGTCAGCCGCGCCCAGGCCGTACAACTTGCCGTTTTCGACGCGGCCGCTCCACGGGGTGCCAGGCCAGCCCGACTCGTCCGCGGGTGCGACGGTGTCCATGTGGCTGGCCAGCAGCAGATTGGGGCCGTCCTCCACCCCGTGCAACACGCCCACCACGTTGCCAAGCTTGTCGGTGGTGACGGTGTCGAAGTCGAGCGCGCGCAGTTGCTTCTCCACCAGCGCCGCGGCACTCGACTCGTCCCGGCTCAGGCTGTGCGTGCGCAAGAGGGCCTGCGCGAAGGACATCAGTTCGGACTGCAAACCTTCCAACTTGCCCTTCAATAGATCGTACATGGTGTGTCTCCTCTGCTTGATTCGTTACTCATGGTTGATGGTTCTGCCGCTTCATAGAGCAAGCCGCGTGCCGGGGCGGGAGGGCGGCTTTGCTCGTTTTGCTGCGCGACCGCTGTTTCAACTTGCAAAATTGTCGTTTCAGATTGAAATGGCGGGTGCATCATGCGAGTCGAAGATCTCAAGCTGGACGAACTGCTGGAATTTCGCGACGGCGTCATCGATTTCCAGGGCCGCCGCCTGGTCCTGCACAGCACGGACGCCTTCGCCCAGTTTCGCAAGGATCTCTTCGAGATGGTCGGGCCCGCGCAGACCCGGCGTATCCTGACCCGCTTCGCGTATTTCTGGGGCCAAGCCGATGCCGCGGCCATGCGCCGCGTGTTCAAGTGGGAAAATGTGGCCGATCTGGTCAAGGCCGGGCCACGCCTGCACGCCATGCAGGGTGTGGCGCGCTGGGTGACCAAGAAGTTGGAGATGGACCAGGTTTCCGGCCGATTCGCGATGGATGTGGCCTGGCACAATTCGGCGGAGGCCGAGGAGCATGTGGCGGTGTTTGGTCGTGCGGCGCACCCGGCGTGCTGGATGCTCTCCGGCTACGCCAGCGGCTTCATGTCGTTTGCCCTAGGGCACGACGTGTATTTCGTCGAACAGAGTTGTCGCGCGATGGGCGAGCGCGTGTGCACGGCAATGGGCAAGGACCGCGCGTCGTGGGGGGCCGCAATCAACCCTCACCTGCCCTTCTTTCACGCCACTGACATCAAAGGGAAGATTCAGAGTCTGACCGCGGAGCTGCATCGGGTGACCCGGGAATTGCAGCGCAGCACCGAGCGGCTGACCACGCTGGAGCGGCCGCCGTTGGTCGAGGTGCGGAGCAAGGCCTTCGCCGCGGTTCTGGATCTAGCCACGCGGATTGCGCCCTTTGATTCTTCGGTGCTGATTACCGGCGAGAGCGGGGTGGGCAAGGAAGTGGTGGCGCGCTTGCTGCACGCGCGCTCGCAACGCAGCCGAGGGCCGTTTCTGGGCATCAACTGCGGGGCGCTGCCGGAAACCCTGCTTGATTCAGAGCTGTTCGGCCACAAGGCGGGCGCCTTCACCGGCGCCACCTCCGACCACGCCGGGCTGTTCGAAGATGCGGCAGGAGGAACGCTTTTTCTCGACGAGATCGGCGAGATCTCGCACGGCTTGCAAGTCAAGTTGCTGCGGGTATTGCAGGAACGTGAGATCCGGCGCGTGGGCGAGAGCCGGACGCGCAAGATCGACGTGCGTATTCTGGCCGCGACCAACCGCGATCTGGCCGAGGCCATGCGCCGGGGCGCGTTCCGCGAGGACCTCTACTATCGGCTGCGGGTGATCGAGATCGCGATTCCGCCGCTGCGCGAGCGGAAAGAGGACATCCTGCCGCTCGCGCGCTTCTTCGTGGAGCGACTGCGGGCGAAGTTGAAGCTGCCCAACCTGCGCCTGGCCGCCACCACCATCGACCCGCTTTCGGCCTATTCCTGGCCCGGGAATGTACGCGAGTTGGAAAACGCCATCGAGCACGCCGCTGTGCTCACGCGCAATGGTCAAATCACCCCCGAGCTTCTGCCTTCCAACGTCGTGTTGGGCGCAGGGGCGCGTCCCGGGCAGGGGAAGAGCCCGCACTCGCTTCACCAAGTCGAGAGTGAGCATATTCGCGCCGCACTGGCGGAAGCTGGCGGCAACCGCACGCGTGCCGCCGCCGTGCTGGGCATCAGCCCCACCACGCTGTGGCGCAGGCTCAAGACCATAAAGGGGCAGAGCTAGCGAACTCATGCGAGGCAACATTCCGCGAATCTATGGGTTTCGCTTCCTTCGCGATTTCCTGCTCATCATGCCGGCCATGGTGCCGCTGTATCGCTCGTGCGGGCTCGATGCGACGCGGATCCTGTTGGTGCAGGCCATCTTTTCGGCAGCCAGCCTGTTGTTCGAGGTGCCATCCGGCTATCTGGCCGACGTTCTCGGTCGTCGCCGCGCTCTGCTGATAGGCGCGGTCAGCATGGCCGCGGGTATGGCGGGGTACGGACTGGCCAACCGTTTCTGGCTGTTCGCTGGCGCCGAGGTCGTCCTCGCTTTCGGCTACAGCCTTTTCTCGGGCACCGAGTCCGCGCTGATCTTCGACACGCTCAAGGCCGAAAGCCGAGAGACAGAGTACACGCGCATCGAGGGCAAAGCCGAGGCTTGGACCCGGGTGGGCACGGCGATTGCCGCGGTGGCTGGCGGACTGCTCGCCGCGATCTGGTTGCGCCTGCCGTTCTTCGCCAATGCGGGTACCGCTGCCGTCATGATCGTCATCGCGTTCACCTTGGTCGAGCCGCCGCGACCCACGCTCACGTCGCGCGCGTCCTTGCGGCAGATCATGCACATCTCGCGCGAGTCCCTTGCCGACGCGCGTCTGTTGCCGGTAATGGTGTTGTCCGCCGGCATCTTCGCAGTCGGCATTGTCGGCATCTGGGGCTATTTCCTCCGAGTCACCAATCACGGCATCACCGTCACCTCCTACGGCATTTACTTCGCCGTCTTTCAGTGCGCCACGGCTGCGGGCGCGGCGGGTTCAAGCAAGTTGGCGCGCGCTCTCGGTATACGCGGCAGCTACGCACTCTGCGCCATCATTCCCGCCGTACTGCTGGTTTTGGCCGGTACAGCCGCGCCCTGGCCGGTGTTGCTCACGCCTCTGGCTGCCGCGACCTGGGGCTTCTCCACTCCCCTGTTGCTCAATGCCCTCAATCGCCACATCCCATCTGATCGCCGCGCCACCGTGCTCTCGGTTTCCGCCATGCTCGGCCGCGTACTCTTTGTTGTGGTTTCGCCGATCTTCGGTTTGCTGTCGGATCACGTTTCCGACCAGGCAGGGTTCGGCTTTCTGGCAGGCGTCTTCGCGGTGCTGGCGGGTGCGGCTTGGTGGTTGAAGCGGAGGACGATGGCTATCCCCGGCGGCGGGAATACTGGCTAGAATGCTGCCGTCATGATGAAGCGGGTTTTCAAGATAGTCGCAGGTCCCTTGGTCGCTTTGGCTGTGGGCCTGGCTTTGTTGGGCCTGGCCAAGCCTGATCACGCCGGGATTCCAGCCGGCGTCGCTGGCCAGGTGCTGAGCATCGACGGCGTGCAGATCCGGTACGTGCAAAAGGGCGAGGGGCGCGATCTGCTGCTGATTCACGGCACGCCTTCGTCACTGGAGGAATGGGCGCCAGTTTTTGATCGCTGGGCCGGCAAGTACCGTGTCACGGCCTATGATCGCCCAGGCCATGGATACAGCGGCCCGCCCGCCGGTGAAACCGGCATCGACTACAACGCGCAGGTGGCCCGGCGGTTGATGGAAGAGTTGCACCTGCACGACGTCCTGGTGGTGGGACACTCATACGGCGGCGCAGTCGCGCTCAAACTGGCGGCGGACGACAACTCGCCGGCCACGGCGTTTCTGATCGTGGCCAGCACCGTGTATCCAAGCGGCGGATTTCACGGGGCCCTCGGGACTCTGCTCCGCCTGCCCTTGCTCGGCCGTGGTGTGGCGGTCGTGCTGGAGGAACTCGGCGGAGGCATGGTGCGAAAGAGTATGGAGCAGGCTTTCCATCCCGATGAGCGCCTCATCCCGCCCGGCTACATCGAACGAAAAAAGGAGATTCTGCTGCAGCCCAAGGTGACCCTCACCCTGGCACAGGAAATGAAAGCCCACCCCAGTCAGTTGGGCGCTTTGGTGACCCGTTACCCGAGCATCAAGCGGCCGGTATCAATCGTCGTGGGCAGCGACGACGCGCCACACCGGGTGGAAGGTGGCCAGCGTCTGGCGCGCGAGATCCCGAGCGCGCACCTCACGGTGCTCGAACACGCCGGCCACATGCTGCAATTCACACGCCCAGATGAACTGACGGGCCTGGTCGCTGCGGCACTCGCGACGCCTGCCAACCCCGCTAAATCACGAGCGCCCGCAGATTGATCTTGGCCGCCAAGGCATGCGAATATCGAAAAAGTATTGAATACCTTTCGGGGGATAATAGTAGACGGCTTCGGGAGAACACATGGCTCAGAATGATCAAGATTTCATCAACACCGTCTTGACCGCTTGCCACGCTGATATCAGCGGACCGGAACCATCCGAACCGTCCAGACTCTTCCACCTCACGGACACTGATGGAATCCTCGGCATCTTAGACAGCAAGAAGCTTTGGGCGTCGCTGGCAACCTCGCTGAACGATTGTCGTGAAATTCGCTACGCGCTTGACCTCGCCGAGGAAATCATTGGGGCCTGCATCGAAGCAAGACCATCCGAATACTACTCATCACTGTTGACCTATCTTCGGGATCCGTCCTCCGCACCTCCCGAGGTCAAAGCCGAAGTATCGGCTTTCGTTGTTGCGTTCTGCGACAAATGCGATCGAAGCGGACAGTGGCTTCATTACGGGCGCAATGGTCGAGGGATAGCTGTCGGTTTCTCGTCGAACATTGCCAAAGCGATGAGGCGCGATTTGGTCAAAGTCGATTGTGACGTTGAGTCGCAGAAGAAGAGGTTGAGCTCGTTGATAGACGTAGGCCGCGCAATCGTGGACAAATTTCCGTCCGACATGGCGGACAAGTTGCGTATAAGCCAGGCCCGACTCACCGGCCATATCGTATCTCTGTACGTTCCAATGCTCGCAGCTACGATGAAGCACCCGTCTTTCTCCGAGGAGCGTGAATGGCGCCTGGTAGGACATCAGATCGTTCTCAACGGAAAGATTCAAGGCAAGTCCGGAAGGGATGAGATCAAGTATCGTCGCTCAAACGAACGACTGGTTCCATACGAGGAACTTTCATTCGCCGACGTGCCGAATGCAATCAGCGAGGTAGTCGTTGGCTACTCGGCGGCATCCACGCTCGATGCTATCCGCGTGCTCCTTCAGGACAAGGGGTTCGACGTTCCTGTGCGCCGCTCGGAGGTGCCAGTGCGCTGAGCGCCATCTAACCCGGCGTTGAACCCGACAAGCGCCTGCGCACTTGCGGGTTAGCGCCATATCGCTATGCAGATCCGACCCATGAAGAATGTTGTCACGACAGGGTTCCGAAGAGTTAAACCTGCTGATATCCAGCACGCGCAGTTGCGCGAACGGGCGAATCCGGAAATGCAGGCTGCACACACAGAGCTGTTCGTGGCGACCAAGGGTTCGGAGCAGGTCGGACTGCTCTCTCTTGATTTCCCGCCGTTGCCCCAGCCGCTGGAACTCTACGAGGTATTTGTGGTCTCCGAGCGTCGCTGCCAGGGCATCGGGGCATTTCTTCTCGAACAAGCCGAAATGGTCGGACGACGCCGGGGCTATCGCTCGATCCAATTGAAGCCCCATCCGCTCGACCCGGAACAGCGGCAAGAGCACCTGGTTGAATGGTATAGTCGCCATGGGTATTCACGGAGTTCCTCGGCGCCGGACTTCATGAGTAAGATTCTGTGACGAAGGGACCCCATAATGCCCTTGAAGCTGACGGACGGCCTCGGACGGCCGTCCGCAGCTTGACGGCAAGGTGTTGACGGACTAGCAGGAGGCATTTGTGGCAGCCAAAGGACGAGCGACCAGAGGACCCGACGACGGTAAGCGCGGCGACTTCGGTCTGGCGATCTCCATCGTCAGGCACCCCAAAGGGAGGGCGCATCTGGTTTTCGACGACGTCCAGAGGGTCGGTACGGGACGCCCGGCGCAATGGTCGACGAATTCGTTCTTCACTAGCGTCGATTTCAAACTGACTGACCTGATCAAAGTCCAGCTTGATGACCAGGACTTCGTCACGATAGGTCTCGCGGTCGTTGCGAGGTTGGCTGCGCAGTACAAGGCGCGAAAGCTGTCGAACTCCACGGAGCAGTACCTGTCGGCGCGAGCTAAGCGCGGCAGCCGGAAGCGTTTCATGGCTGCCCTTTCGAGAGTGCCAAACCGTGAGCCAGGAACCGATGATCATCTTCCATCGCCCATAAGGCCGTTGCAGCGGACAGCGCTTGCGGGCCGCCGCTGAATGGCAGCTGACGGACGAGACATGACATGAGACCAGACCTCACAAAATCACAGCGGCGTCGTCTCCGGGAACTTGCGGGGATTGCCTACGAAAGAGAACTCTCCAGAGAACTGACGGCGCTGGAACGAGAGTTTGCGCGATGGCGCGGTGGCAGCATCGACACCCACGGTCTCGGCGATCGAATCCACCAGTTTCACCAGGGACCGAACCACCGCCTCTTCATGATCTACACTTCCCGCGGTTTCAGAACGGGAACATCGCCCATGGTGTCTACGCGACCTTCACTGTCTGCGTGCCGACAAACTCACCCTCGAGTTTTGGCGCACCATCCTCAAGCAGCATGGCGATCACCTCTTCGAGGTTCTGGCGGAGCTCGTCGAGAGTGGCACCCTGCGAGTGCGCGCCCGGCCAGCCGGGGACGTAGCCCACGAACAGTCCGGTAGATTCATCTCGCTCGATGACTGCCGTGAAGCTCTGCATGTAGGCAATGATACCGTGTGAAGGACCGCCCAACAAGTAGCGGTTGACGGACGCTGCGCTGGACGATGTTGTGAACATCGTTCATACTTAAGGCATGACGAAGCGCTTGCAGGCCATCGGAAACAGTTCAGGGATCATCATCGACCGGCCTATCCTCGACTTGCTCGGGATAACGCAGGATACCGACCTGGACCTCAAGACCGACGGGAAGCGTCTGATCATCACCCCGCTGGAGGGCGAGCGCTCGCAACGAGCGAGGCTGGCAAAAGTGCAGGCGCGCGCGCTGCGGCGGCATGCGGGGACATTCCGAAAGCTCGCGAAGTGAAGGACGATTCAGCAGCGATTCCCCCAATCGTATCGATTCTAGTTAGCGCAGCGCAAGACAAACCAGACGCTCCTGAACCCCTCCCCAGGTTGATTTTCCGTCGCAGAAGCGACCCCAAGATTGGTCACTTTGGATGCGTTGCGGTGTCATGGTGGGAGCCCTGACCACTTCAGGGCTTGGAGCGCGCGCCCAAGCGTGCAAATATGGCGTCCGCGCTGGAGGAACCCACGATGCGAAAGACATTCGGCCTTTGCTTTCTTGCCCTCACCCTGACCGCCGCGACGGCGCATGCACAGGGTCTCTTCCTCGAAAAAGGGCAGCCCGGCGTGAGTGCCGTGGTCGGCGGAGCTGTGATCGGGACAGGGTGGAGCGCGTCCGTCGTGCCCAGCTACACCTACCGGGGCGTCTTCGACGTGGGCCTCGAGCTTACCCGCTATGCCTACAGCACCGGGGACGCAAACCATCTCGCAGCCATTGGCGTGATGCCGTTCGCCACCGTCTATTTTGCCCGCGCCGAGGATGGTTTGCTGCCGGTGTCGGTTTCGGGCACGTTCGCGTTCCAGAGGCGGATCTTCACTGGCAACAATGAAGCGCCCGAACCTGACGGATGGGGTTTGCTGGTCGGCGCCTCCGCCTTTCGTCGCATCGACTTCACCAGTGGATTCGCCGGCATTCCCGAGCTGTTTGTTGCCTACGACCTGCAGTCCATCACTTGGCACAGCACGGTAGTACCTCCCGCTGCCGGCGCCGGGGCTAGCCCGGGCGAGACGACAAACTACGACCACAAGCCGCGCATACTACTTCGCGCCAACATGGCTTTCATAGGCGACAAGACCACATACACGCTGGTCCCCTACGTGGGCTACCAGGCCGGCTTTGCCGTCGGCGCCAACCTTGGCGCGATTTTCTAGCCGCGGCACCGGTTTAGGCCACTCGGGCAGACGAACCGTTCGCAGGAAAGAAGAAAACGCCTAGCTCATACGTCCAAAACACGAGTCCCGTGAGTACTCCCGCCCGCTTAGAAGACAATATTGGCTTTGCCTGCACCGACCTGCAGTGCCGGTTGGGACGCGAGTCCGCCGTGGCACTACGCTGGCTGGGCTCGGATGGCGAGCGGACTGAGTTCACGTTCGCCCAGCTCGCCTCGGATAGCTCACGTTTTGCGGCGGTACTGACCAGGCTGGGCGTGCTGCCGGGCGCGCGCGTGTTCATCATGCTGCCCAAGCTGCCCGAGGTTTTCATCGCAGCGCTAGGTTGCCTGAAAGCGCGCGCGGTGGTGGGACCTCTGTTCGCCAACTTCGGCGATGAAGCGATCTTGGATCGGCTGGGCGATTCCCGCGCTTGCGTTCTTCTTACCAAGCACAGCTTGCTCAAGAAGGTTCACCGCATCCGCGACCGGCTGCCCGAGCTGCGCCACATCCTGCTGGTGGACGCGGAGGACCACCTGGCCGCCGACATCCTCAGCTATCGCCGCCTCATGCGCGAGGCCCCGTCCGATTTCGTGGTGGCGCCCACTTCCCCGGAAACGCCGTCAATCCTGCACTACACCTCAGGATCGACGGGCAAGCCCAAGGGTGTGCTGCACGTGCACGGGGCTTTGCCCAGTATCGTGGGGACGACACGCGATGTTCTGCAGGTGGGGCCGGGTGACGTGTTCTGGTGCACGGCTGACCCGGGCTGGGTGACCGGGACGTCGTACGGGATCATCGGGCCCTGGGCCGTCGGCGCAACCCAGATCCACTACGGCGGCAGCTTCGACGCCGGCGCGTGGATGACCATCCTCGAGCAGGAAAAGATCAACGTCTGGTACACGGCACCCACCGCCCTGCGCATGCTGATGCGGGAAGAGGCTTCGCTCTATGCGGGCCGGCGCCTCGCGGCCCTGCGCTGCGTGGCCAGCGTGGGCGAACCGCTCAACCCTGAGATTACCTTCTGGGCTCGCCGTACCCTGGGCAAAGAGATCTACGACACCTGGTTCCAGACCGAGACCGGCGCGATCATGATCGCCAACCGGCCCGGGCTGGCGGTGCGCCCCGGTTCCATGGGCAAGCTGGTTGACGGCGTCGAGGCCGTCATCCTGGACAACGCGGGCCATTCCCTGCCGGCCGGGCAGCAGGGTCGGCTGTGCCTGCGTCGGGGCTGGCCCTCCATGTTCACGCAATACCTCAACCGCCCCGAGGTCTACGCAAGTCGGTTCAACGGCGCATACTACGACTCGGGCGACATGGCGGTGCGGGACGCGGACGGCTACTTCTGGTTTGTCGGCCGCACCGATGACGTCATCAATACCTCCGGGCATCTGGTGGGCCCATTCGAGATCGAAAGTGTCTTGCTGGAACTGCCCGAGGTGGCCGAAGCAGCCGCGGTGAGCGCACCCGACCCCATCCGCTTCGAGAAGGTCGTGGTCTTCGTCTGTTTGCGCTCGGGGCACTCCGCTTCGCGCGAGTTGGAAAGTCGCATCCGTCTGCACGTGGCGAACCGCGTGTCATCTGTCGCCAGCCCCCAGGAGGTGGTGTTCGTGGCCAGTTTGCCCAGAAACCGCAGTGGCAAGATCATGCGGCGGGTGCTGCGCGCGCGTTTCCTCGGCCAGAACGAGGGCGACCTTTCCAGCATGGAAACCTGGCGCCCTGGGGAGATCGGCGACCGGCGCGAGCGGGTCTGAGCTTTCGGGGTTGGTGCCAGCGTTTTAGGTTGGCTTGTGCGCCCTGACACGCTATTACTAGGGACGGAAACAGGACGGGCGGAGGCTTCTTTCGCATGCATCGAAAAAAGATCGCACTCATCGGCGCGGGGAACATTGGTGGCGAGCTCGCCGCCCAGGCGGCCCGACTCGAGTTGGGCGACGTCTATCTGTTCGACATCCCGGACAAGCTGGGCATCGCCCAGGGCAAAGCCCTGGACCTTGAACAGAACGGTTCGATCCTGGGCTACGACGTGCGCATCGTGGGCACGTCCAACTGGGACGACCTGGCGAGCAGCGACGTGGCCATCGTGACCGCGGGCATACCCCGCAAGCCCGGCATGTCACGCAACGATCTGCTGGGGGTAAACCTGCGCATCATTCGCAGCGTGGCCGAGAATCTCAAGGTGCAGGCCCCCGATTGCTTCGTCATCGTGATCTCCAATCCGCTCGACGCCATGGTGCACGAGATGAAGCGGGCCACCGGGTTCGCCCCCGAGCATGTTGTGGGCATGGCCGGCCAGCTTGATTCGGCACGCTTTCAGCTTTTTCTGGCCCGCGAGGCAGGCGTGGCGGTCAAGGATGTTCGCGCCATGGTGCTGGGCGGTCACGGCGACACCATGGTCCCCGTGCTCAGCTACTGCACCATCAACGGTATTCCGGTGCGCCAGCTCATCCCGCAGAATCGGCTGGACGCCATCATTCAGCGCACGCGCGACAGCGGGGCCGAGGTGGTCAAGCTCATGGGTTCGAGCGCCTACTACGCTCCCGCTTCGGCGGCGGTTCAGATGGCACGCTCCTACCTCTACGACGAGAAACGCCTGCTTCCCTGCGCGGTGTACCTGCGGGGCGAGTATGGCGTGCACGACGTCTACATGGGGGTTCCCGCGGTCATCGGCGGCCGCGGGGTGGAGAAGGTGGTAGTCATCGAACTCGACGCCACCGAGCGCCAGATGCTGGATAGTTCAGTTCAGGGAGTGCGCGAAATCATCGCCGCGGCCGAGAGTTTGTAGAGTGGTACTAGATATCCGCCTGGCCGAGTGAGAACTTGTTGTTCTTCTCGTAGAGGACTTGGAAGGAATCGCGTGACTCTGGGGGCAGAAGCCGCTTCACTTTCTCCAGGCGGCCACGTTCGAAGAGCACGAACACGCGGCGGCCACGGTGGTTCTTCACCCATTCCTCCATCTTCTCGTCGGCGTTGTCGGTGTCGAAGACCGTGCGTTCCTCCTGCGGGCCTTCGTAGATCTCGTTCTTGGTGTAGAAGGTCTCGCCCCGCCAGTACATGGAGTAGGCGATGAGCCGCTCGTCGGGCGAGCGGCGGTGCCGGTAGTATTCGGCCACGGTTTCCTTCTGCGACCAGAACGGCGCCACCTCGCGCATGAAAACGTCCAGCAGGAACCAGGTGAAAAGTACTGCCACTCCGCACAACCCAACCACGGCGGCGCGCAGCGACTTGCGCCAGGCCAGCGCCAACAAGGTCACGCCGAACAACACGGCAAAGACAATGAGCGGGGTGCGGAAGTCCAGCTCCGCCGGCCAGGGCCGCCCAGTCGGACTGTGCACGTAGTCGTATGAGAACAGCCACAGGAAGCGCTCGCTGGCATTTTTGGCGTTCACCAGATCTGCCATCACCAAGAGCAGGAGCGGTATCCCTGGCAGAACCGCCAGCAACCCTCGTCGCGCATCCCGCCGGGTAAGCAGATCATCGAGGAAACACCCGATGACGATGCCGAGACCGGGAATGGCGGGCATGACGTAGTGGTGGAATTTGGTCATGGACATCGACACCACGGCGTAGCCCGCGACAAACCAAATGGCGCCCAGCCAGTACGCCGATTGCCGGCGCACATCGTCCGCCTTGCGCATGACCATGGTCGCCATGGCCGCCGGGGCCAGGGCCACCCAGGGCAAGGTGCCGTAGCCCAGCTCGCGCAGAAAGTATTCGAACGAGCCCCGATCGCCGTGCCGGCCCAACATCATGCGCCGCCAGTGGTTGTCGCCGAAGAGTTCGTTCCAGAAGGCCCACCCGTGGCGCGCAATCATGGCGTGGTGCCAGGGCGCCGCCACCACGGCGACAACGACGATCGACAACAACACCGCGGGCAGAAGCTGCGCGCGCCGCAGCCGTTTCCAGTTCCAGGTGAACAGAAGATAGGCAAGGAAGATGATTACCGGGAGGCCCAGGCCGGCAAAGCCTTTGGCCAGCACCGCCAGGCCGCACAGCATGGCCGCGATGTAGAGATAGAGGGGGGCGCGGTAGCGCGCGCGTGCGGCAAAGAACAGGAAGAGGGCCGAGCCGAGGTAGTAGGGAATCATCAAGACCGCGCCGTACATCAGAACTTCGCCCCCGCCCCACGCCACCTTGACCTTGAGCTGGAGCGAATCGACGATCAATTGCGGCAAGACGATGAGCAGGAACACGCCGATGGTGGTGTAGAAGATCGGGTCATGGGGCCAGCTTCGCCAGCCGCGGCCCCGCCGTACCAGTACCTGATCGCGGTCATCGAGCAGAGCGAGCGTCCCTAGCGCCAAGGCCATGGTCATGGGCCCCACGAAGGCCATGTCGGTCATGGCCTGACGAGCAATCAAACTGAACATCGGGCAGGTGCCCGTCACCAACGCCGCCAGAAACCCGGCCCGCCGGTTCACCAAACGCGACACCACCAAGTAGACGCCCCACAGCGCCAGCACCCCGAACAGGCAGAAGGGCACGCGCACTGCCCACTCGGTGCGGGAAAGCAGAGCCATCTCGCCCGGGTCGTTCCCAGGCAACCCGATGCGCGCGATGTGCATGCCGATGCTCATCAACCAGAAGGTCAGCACCGGCTTGGACCAGAACACGTCAGCGTCGCGCGGGGATCCTGGCCACCACAAGCTGATGAAGTCGCCTCGCTTGGTCATCTGGCGCGCGACTTCCGAGTAGTGCGTCTCCCACGGATCCCACAGGCCATAGGTACCCGCGAACGGGATATAGAGCAGCAGGCCGACCGCAATCACGAGCAGAGTCATCTGTCGCTCGCTCAGGCGGTCGAACCAATTCAGGGTCGGTTGCTTTTCTGGCGTGGTCACGTGGCGTCCTGCAAGCCTACATCTATCACAGGGCAGCCTCACGGCCGAAACCAAAGGGGCGGGTTTATTCGTCTCGTCATGCACCGGGGACAAGACCGATCCGGCGGAGCCGCAGGTGCCTACCTGATCCCTACCCCTGCGGGCTGCGACACCGCCGGACCCCCCACCTCGTTTGCGGATCCCCGGAAATCCCTTCTCACCATCCCAATCTCCGTCGTGACGTCCCCGAAGTTCACCACCTGGCGAACGCCCGCGCCCACTCCGCCTTTACCGCTGACCGATCCCTATCCGCGACAACACACCATCGGCAGACCGCAGCGCTGCTTGAGGGGCCGGGATTTGCGTGTGCTTTCCATCCGTTGCAAGGTTAGCACTACTGCTTCAACTCCACCTTCGCCCGTCGGTGAATCGAAGAATTGAACCAGTACTGCCAAGAACTCACCCCTGATGCCCGCCTATCCCAAGGTCACCTTGCGCAAGAACCTGGGGCGTGCCCTGCGCCAGGGACACCCTTGGATTTTTCGTGATGCGCTGGCCGAATCGTCCGCCGTGCCAAGCGGAACCGTGGTCGCGGTGGCTGGGCGAGAGGGCAGGCCGTTGGCGCATGGCTACTGGGATTGTACCGGGCCGATCGCGGTGCGCGTGCTTGACCTGCAGCCGGTCGGCGAGCTGCGGGCGCTGGTCTGCGCTCGCCTGCGCCTGGCTTTGGCCAAGCGGCTGGCGCACCTCGACCGCAAGCAGACCAACGCCTTTCGCTGGGTCCACGGCGAAGCTGACCGCCTGCCGGGAATCCACGTCGACCTGTATGACTGCGTGGCCGTGGTGCGCTTCGACGGCGCGGGCGCGCGGGCGTTCTACCGAGATCTCGATGGCATGCTGGCCGAGTGCTCAGCCCCGCTTTTCCTGTCACAAGTCGTTGATCGTGAGCAGCGGGGTGGCAACCTGGGCGAGATCGAGGTGCGCGAAAACCGCATTGGTTTCATGGTTGACCTGGGCCACGGGCAGAAGGGTGGGCTGTTTCTCGACCAGCGCGAGAATCGGCAGGCGGTTGCGGGTCGCGCCGCCGGCAGGTCGGTGCTGAATCTCTACGGCTACACGGGCGGCTTTTCCCTCTACGCCGCAGCAGCGGGTGCAAGCCATACCGACACCGTGGACATAGCCCGTCCGGCGTTGGCGACCGCGCGCCGCAATTTTCAGCTCAATGGCCTGGCGTTGAAAGATGCCGGATTTCACGCCGCGGATGCCCTGACGTTCCTTGAGCAAGCGGCTCGTCGCACCCGGCATTGGGACATCGTCATCGCAGACCCGCCCAGTTTTGCGCCGTCCCGGCGCGCATTGCCTGGCGCCCGGCGCGCCTACTTTCGCTTGCATCGTCTGGCCGCTGCCGTTGTCGCGCCCGGCGGCCTGCTCTGCGCGGCCTCCTGTTCCAGCCATTTTTCGCGCGACGAATTTCTGGCTAGCGTGGAGCGAGGTGCGGCCGCCGCTGGCCGCAGGTTCCGGCTGGAATCAATGACCGGTGCCGGCTTCGACCACCCCGTCTTGCCGGCCTTCCCCGAGGGCGACTATCTGAAGTTTGCGATTGGACGGGTGGACTGATGTATTGCAGTTACCCGCGCCAGCGCCTAGTCTCTTGCGCCTAGGAGTCTCCATGGCCATTGAACGCACCTTCGCTATCATCAAACCCGACGCGGTGGCAAAGAACGCCATCGGCGCCATCATCGCCGCTATCGAACAAGCCGGCCTGCGGGTTATCGGCCTGCGCTACCTGCGCATGAGCCAGGCCCAGGCCGAGGGTTTCTACGCGGTTCACCGGCAACGCCCCTTCTTTCGCGACCTAGTCACGTTCATGACCTCAGGTCCTGTGGTGATCATGGCCTTGGAGGGTGACAACGCCATCCCGCGCTGGCGCGAGCTCATGGGCCCGACCGATGTTACCAAGGCGCCGGCCGGCACCATCCGCGCCCGCTTCGGAACCAACATCGAACGCAACGCCGTGCACGGCAGCGACGGCCCGGACACGGCTCGCTTCGAGCTTGGTTGGTTCTTCGCCGGCGCGGACCTCGGGCTGCCCTAGCGGTCCTGGTCACTCGCGACGCGAGCGTGGACAGAATCCCAGTCGTTTTCACGTCCGTGCGGAGTATTTGCGGCTCACAACTATTCGCAACTCACGCACACCCGCCAGCGGGGCACGGATTGCAGTTGACGACGATCCCGTCCGCAGCCGTGCCGCTCACCGTGCACACTCCCGTGCACGATTGCAGGCAGTCGCACGAGATTGGACCGGTGCCACAGGTCTTGGCGTTCGAGCTACAGCCGCTGCCTAGTATCGCAAGAGAGAGCCCAAAGGCTCCGACGATGTACAGCCTGGAACGATTTGGTCGGTAGGTACTCATGATGCTCCACTCTGCGAGGTCTTGCCGCAAGCCCCAGCCCATCCCACGAACAGGCAGGCTGCCCAGGCAGCGAAGCCCCATGAAGCACGCAGCCGAAAGGCGTTGCTTGCGCTCATCCTGTCTTGCCGTGGTATTTGCCTACGATACAACAACATGCGCGTTCCATGCGTTGCCCTCCAATTGCGTCTAATGAATGGCTACACCGGCGAGTACGTCGTGGGCCATGACCGGCGCCGGTTCCGCCGGTTGTCCAGGGTCGGATTTCTTATTGCATCCCCGGACCTCTTGATGTCTCCCCTACATCGCCCTAGTAGATGATCTGGTAGCAGCTACACCCCTGCTGTCCGGGCGCGCAGAGCTGGGCGGTGAATCCGGGAGCGCCGCACGGGACGTTGCCGCAGCAAGGGACCGTCGCAGAACAACTCTGGCCCGCAAAGGCGCAGATTCCGGGAGGTTGTGGGGCGTCGGTCGAAGCATCTCCGGTGGGGGAAATGCCGCCGTCGCCAGCCGGCGGCTGGACCGGCGGACTTCCGCACAAGCCGGTCGGCTGCCCAGGCGTGATGTTGCAGGTCAGGCCCGCGCAGCAGTCACTCGTGGACGTGCAAACCCCAGCAGAAGAAACGCACACTACCGCGCCTCCGTCCGGCCGGTTCATGCAGCGAAGCTTTCCGTCCGCGCCGGGCACGCAAGGCACGCCGCCGCAGCACTCTGCGGAGAAGGTGCAGACCTCGCCCCCGTGAACACAGCAGGGCTCCTGGCCGGTGTAGCCGGTTGGGCAGTCGGTGGTCGAGCCACCATAGCAGCGCGGAACGCCGATCCAATCGGGCTTGCAGCATTGCCACTTAGGCGGCTGGCAGTCGCAACAGTCCTCGCGGGCGTTGGTGCACGCCGGCCCCGTGCTGTTCTTCAGACCGCAGATGCCACCCTGGGGATTGCAGCCCAGCGGGTTGCGGCACACGCCCAGCGCCGGCGACACGTTGTCGGCAAGCTGGCAGGTGACATTCCCCGCGCCGGGCAGACCACTCGTCGGATCGCCGCCGCAGCAATCCTTGTCCATGCTGCATAGGTTGTTGGTCACACGGCAACCGCTGGCGGGTTGGCAGATTTTCACGCCGGTGCGAGCGAAGGGCAGGCAAAGGGCGCTACAGCAATTGGTGCAGTCGTCACAAACCGTGCCGTCCTTGGCGCAGCTACCGGCACCGGTAGTGGACAGTTCCTCACATACGCCCGCGGCTCCCGTGCTGCTCGTGTGACACAAACCTGAGCAGCAGTCGGCGCTGCGGTAACAAACATCGCCGGTCTGGGTGCAGTACGAGGCCGACAGCGAACAGCTTCCGTTGTGGCACAAGTGCGAACAGCAGTCCGTGCCGCCAGCGCAGGGGTTGCCGGCAGTCTTGCACGCGACATTGAGGGGAACGCACACGCCCGCGGTGCAGGTACCGCTGCAACAGGTTGCGGACGAGGTGCAGGCTGCGTTGTCCGCCACGCAGGTCGACACGCTGGGCGCGCAGAAACCACTCACGCAGGAAAGGTTGCAGCAATCGGTAGCATATTGGCACGGGGAACCGGGATCTGAGCACAGCGCGACCGACGAGCCGCACGTGCCCGTGCTCGTGTCACATGTCCCAGAACAACAGACTTGACCACTCGTGCACGAAAGCCCGGGCCCCAGACACCCTGCCGGCGCGGCATCGTCGCCGCCGTCCCGTCCGCCGTTTCGGCCCCCACCGGCACCCCCCGCCAGAGCGCCACCCGCTGGAACGCCGCCGTACGGGGCCCCGGACAAATCCGAGCTGCAACCAAGAATCATGATGGTGGCGCATCCTGCGGCGACAAGGGCGCTTCTGCTGCTCTGCTGTGAACGGGTCATGGATTCCTCCAGGACGCCAAGCGGGCGTCGCCCATACTACGAGCGAGCCGAAGAAGGGATGCACGAGTGGCGAAAGAGGGTTTATGCTCAAGGGGTGCATCCTGGGCGCGGCCAAGGTCGTACTATCTCCGACATGACAGGAGACGCCAGCGTGGCCCTGCCGATCGAGGGTGCGACTCTTCACTCGGACGCGACCTGTCCGGACGAGGAGCAGGTGCTAATCAATCGCTGTCTGGCCGGAGAGCCGGAGGCCTTCCGGCCCCTGGTGCAGCGCTACCAGCGAGTGACCTTCGCGGTGGCTTTGCGCATGCTAGGCAGCAGGGCCGATGCCGAGGATGTGGCTCAGCAAGCGTTCGCCGATGCCTACGCCGCACTCGATCGCTTCCACGGCGAGGGGCGCAGGCGGGCCTTCTATACCTGGTTGCTTCGCATCGCAATCAATCGCGCCAAGGACTTGCTGAAGTCGAAAAAGCGGACCGAGGAGCCGCTTTCCGCCGAGGCCGAGGGAGGCCATGCCATGTTCGCGCATGATCCGGGCAGTCCCGAGGCCCACGCCGGGCAGGCCGAGGAGCGACGCCGGCTGCAGGCAGCCCTGCTGACCCTGCCGCCCAAGTATCGCGAGGTGCTGGTGCTAAAGGACGTGGAAGGGCTGGCCTACGAGGAGATCGGCCCTATCCTCCGCCTGCCTATCACCACGTTGAAGATCCGCGTGCTGCGCGCGCGAACCCGTATGCGTGTCGCGCTGGGGGAGGCGCACCGATGAGCGAGCGCGATCAGCAGGCCGGGCAGGACGACGAACTGGTCGCCCGCCTGGCGACGCTACGCGAGGTCACGCCGCCGCCTTCCCTGGTGCCGGGAGTGATGCAACGGATCGCCGAGCCTGCGCCAGCAACACTGTGGACCTGGCTGCGCCGGCCGCGTCGCTTCGAACTGCGCTTGTCGCCCCTGGCGCTGGGCGGGCTGGCCTTGGCTGGGTTGGGGTTGGCCGCGCTGCTGGCACGCGATCTGCGTCCTGGTCCGCTGGCCTCGGGCCGGGCGACCGCAGCGGCTACGCATGAGGCCGAGGTCGTGTTGGTGCGCTTCGTACTGGCAACCCCGGGTGCGCACCAGGTGGCGCTGGCCGGCGATTTCAACGGCTGGGATCCGGGCCGCACTTCGCTCGAGAACGCCGATGGCCGCGGCACCTTCGCAACTAATCTGTGGCTGCCGCGCGGTACGCACGAATATATGTTCGTGGTCGATGGGCAGTGGGTGCCTGACCCGTCCGCGCCGGCCCACATTCCAGACGGTTTCGGGCGTACCAACTCCCTGCTGTCGCTGTAGACTGGCGCGGCGTTGCAGCCGCCGCGGTCCCTTCTGATTCTCGCAGCCGCCGTACCCTGGCTGGCCGGGGCATCGGCGTACGCGCAGCCCACCGCCATCGGGTCGGCCGAGGTGCTGACAGGTGCCGGCCACGACAGCAACATGTTCCTGCAGATTACGCCCGACTTGGTCAATGCCGAGCCGCTGATCTCGGGCTGGTTCGGCCGCGTGGCACCAGCGCTGAGCGGAGCGCTGGCCTGGCCGGAGTGGCGCCTGGGACTGTCCTATAGGCTCGACTACCGCGGCTCGCAGGCGGCCGGCTCGATGTTGCAACATGAAGGCGAGCTGTCCCTGGCGGTGCCCGCGCTGGGACGGCTGCGTCCCTGGCTCGGCGTGAGCGTCGGTCGCTTCGACGCATATCGCTTTCCCGAGGAGGGTTTTTGGCTGGCGGGCGGCAACCTGGGACTGCGGTTCGAGCTCACCAGCGCTCTGCGCCTGTTCCTGGCCTATCGCCTCGACCGGCGCGGTGCCACCGATGGCGCCGGCAGCTCGATGTCCACAGCGTGGCTGCAGCAGGCCGATGGCCGTTTGGCCTATCGGCCCAGCGCTCTTTTCGCGCTGGACCTCGCATCGAGCTACCTGCGCATGGACTCGTCGTCAGCTGGCGGTGGCGGCGCCTTCTCCATGCTTCGGACCGGGCCCGATGCGGAGCTTCAGTGGGGGCGGCTGGAAGCTCGGCTCGGAGTGTGGGGTGGTCTTCTCGACGATTCGGCGGCGGGCGTACGTGATGCGCAGGCCGGTGTCTCGGCCGGGTTGCTGGCGCGGCTCACGGGCAACCTGGATGGGCTTGCCACTTTCGACTGGGCCGCAAGCGTGACGTCGGCGGGCCTGACCACGGACCGCTACGCGCGCCGCGTGTTCTTGGCCGGGGTGGTCGGCCACATCACCGGGAAGCTCACCCTGGCTTCATCGGCTGGGGCCGACCTGCTACCCCTGTTCCAGGCAGGGCGGGTGCGGTTGCGGACGCGCGTCGAGCATGCAGGTGAGGTGAGCGTGATCGGCTCGTGGGACGGCTGGGCAAGATCCACGCCCTCGCACACCACGGGGCAGCCTGGCTTGTGGGAGGTGTGGCTAGATCTACGCCCGGGCACCCATCGCTACCGTTTCCTGGTCGATGGCCGGGCGGTCGCGCCATACGACGGCGTACGCACCCTGCCCGACGACTTCGGAGGACGGGATGCCGTGATAGACGTGAGCGAAGGGCAAGGGACGCCATGAATCAGACTATTTACCTGGCTGGCCGTGCATCCAACGGGCAGGCTGCTCGTATTCTTGGGAGAGGGCATTCGATGTTGCGCCAGATTGTCTTGCTGCTGATGCTGTCCAGCCCTGCCCTGGCGGCGTCCGGCGCGGTCAGTCTGCCCGAGGATGCGCGCTTGGTGCCGGTGCGGGCCGAGCTGCAGCGGCGCATTGATTCGGCTGCGGCCGCCGGATTGCCTGCGGATGCCCTGGTCAGTAAGGCGCGCGAGGGTCTGGCCAAGGGTGTGGACGCCCAGAGGATCGCCTCCGCGGTCATGCGACTTGCCGACGATCTCGAGGCTGCCCAGCGTTTTGTGACCGCGCGGCGGCCGGGTCCTGTGGCCCTCGGACTGGTGCGGGCCCTGGCCGAGGCCAGGATGGCGGGGCTCGACCTGGCGACGCTGCCGTCGCTGGTGGCCGGCGACCGGCCCCCGCAGCCAGCCCAGCGCGCGGTCGAGGTTCTGACCGAGCTGTCCCTGCGCGGCTATCCGGTCCAACGTACGCTGGCCGTGGTCGAGCGCATCGAAGTGCGGGAGCCGGCCGCGCTCGACCGCGTGCCCGCGCTGCTCGACACTATCCGGCGCGATCAGGCGCTGAGCCCGGCCGAGGCCGTCGACGCCCTGGCGCGCGGGCTGGCCACGGCGGATTCCCTGCAGGGCGCCTATCGCCGCGCGGTCGAGGACGAGCGGCGTAAGGACAACGGCAAAGCCTCGTCCAGTGCCGGCACCACAGTCGACGGTCCGGGCAACAGCGAAAATGCCCCAGGTCGGTTGCCCAAGGTCAAGCCGCCGCCGGGACAGGCGAAGAAATAGCGTTCACTCGGCGTTTGCTTGTTACGGTCTGCTCTGGGTGGATTGGGCTCAAGCCTCACGGGTAGGAACACGCCACGTACACGGAAGTTACGCTGCAATTGCCGCCCCGGTAAGGATCGTGCAGTCCGAATCCTGCGTGCACTGGCGTGCCGCAGCCGCAAGGCCGACCCCTCCATCGTCGGTGCACGCGATACCCGAGCCCGCGTCGCTCGCCATGCCTCCGGTTCCTATGGCTCCACCTGTGCCCGTACCGGCGTCAGTTCCCATGCCGCCAGTTCCCAACACTCCACCCGTGCCCGTACCGGCGGCAGTGTTCACACCGCCAGCGCCTCCCGCAGAACCGTCGACCAGTTTCCCAGCACTCCGCGAGGTCTTGCCGCAGGCCCCAGCCCATCCCACGAACAGGCAGACTGCCCAGGCAGCAAAGCCCAATGAAGCACGCAGCCGAGAAGTGTTTCTCGCGCTCATCCTGTCTTTCCGTGGCATTTGCCCACGAAACAGCAACATGCGTGCCACCTGCTGTCGTGGCTCGCCCGCGGATGCAGGCGCCAGGATGGTCGAGCGTGCGTGCACCGGTCGCGACAGATCAATCTGCATACCCTCAGAATTCTGATGGATCGCAGCCATGGTCTGGCTTGCTCGGCGGACCTGGCGCACGCTGGAACTCGGCCCCAAACTTGCAAATGACTCGCCACGGAGGCAGCCATGACTCGCTCGATATCAGCCGAACCCGCTTGTGTTCTCACCGCCCTTGTCTTCACCGCGCTTGCCGGGTGTGGTGGCTCGGGCAGGACAGGAGTCTCCTGGTTGCACCCCTGCAACCAGGACGCGGATTGCACTGATGGATTCACTTGTCTCTGCGGCACGTGTGCTCGATCTTGTGCGGCAGATGGTTGCGACAGTCTCGGCGCGAGCGCGACGTGCGTGACCCCGGAGCGTTCCGCCCTCGCGGCACACTGCGACGGAACGTATCCCAACAGCGGAGTCTGCACGACCACCTGCACGAGCGACTCGGACTGCGCGGCTTGGGGTTCGGCGCTCCATTGCCTGGGCGGTGCCTGCCTGGCCGGCACGCCCTTGTGCCACTCCCCTTCGGATTGTCCCCGGCCAGGGCCGTCAAACGTGTGGTGGACTTGCCTCGATGCCTACGCCAACTACCGCGCGAGGTGTGGCCCCATCCCACCCGGAGGAGAGCCTTGTACCGAGGACCGCGATTGCGGCGGAGGAGCAATCTGCGATGGAAACCCTGGCGTGGCGCGCGGAGTGAGCGATGCTGGAGGCCCAGTGTGTGTCCAGGCGACGGCTTGTACCCAGGATGCGGAGTGTACCGAGGGACGGGTGTGTCGCAGCTCCGATTCCTTCCAATCGTCTCTTGAGCAAGCTCAGAACGATGTCGTGTGCAGGGCGCCTTGTACGACCGATCCTGACTGCGCGCCGACGGACAGGTGCGACAGCGGAGGCCATTGTCAGCCGCTGACGTGCGCCGAGTGCCCTTCTTACTTCTCTTGCGCGACTGGGACTTGTGTCACCCCGAGCTGTTCGACGGACAAAGACTGCCCCGGCGGCTATTGTGTCAACGGAGTTTGTGCCGCCTCGCTCGGCATCTGCCGATTGGCATGTTTCTAGGGTCTTTGCCAGAACGGATGCGCGGAGATGGCGCGAGCTTTTGTCTATTCGCGCCACGTGGGATCTCCAGCTTGGCGTTAGGGCCGGCGTTGCGCTGATCCGCGGCTATACTCCCGGCCGTTGGACCTACGATCGTTCACCATCGAGGAGCTGCGCGAGCGCGTGGCGCGCCAGGGTGAACCCCCATTTCGCGCCGAGCAGGTCTTCCGTTGGCTGCACGGCCCTGGGCCGGGCGGCATAGGCAGCGTGCGCGCACTCGATGCTGCTTGCAACATTCCCCGCTCCCTACGCGACGCCCTGCTGGCCGAGGCACCCCTGCACCCCATCAGCCTGGACGGCGTGGTGGTCGCGGCCGATGGCACCCGCAAGTTCCGTTTCCGCACCCACGACGGCTGCGCCATCGAGTCAGTGCTGATCCCCGACGACAAACCCGAGCGGGCCAAGCTGACCCTTTGCCTGTCATGCCAAGCCGGGTGTGCCTGGGGCTGCGCGTTCTGCGCCACCGCCACCCTCGGCTTTCACCGGCACCTGTCGGCCGGCGAGATGGTCGAACAACTCTACTGGGGCATGGAGTCGGCGGGGTGCAGGCCGAGCAACGTGGTCTTCATGGGCATGGGCGAGCCGTTGCACAATCTGGATTCGGTGCAGCGGGCGCTCAGGATCTTCGAGCATCCTTGGGGTGCGGGGCTGTCGCCCCGACGCCTCACGGTTTCCACCGCCGGGGTTGTGCCCGGGATCGATGCCCTGGGCAAGCTGCGGCCGGCGCCCAATCTGGCCATCTCGCTCAACGCCACGACCGACGAAGTGCGCGACCGGCTCATGCCGATAAACCGACACTGGAACCTGGCCGCCCTGCTGGCTGCCGCTCGCCGCTTCCCGCTCGCCCACCACCGCAGCATCACCTTCGAATACGTCCTGCTCGCCGGTGTCAATGACAGTGACATGGATGCGGCTCGCCTGCCCCGCCTGCTGCGTGGTATTCCGAGCAAGGTGAACATCATCCCGTACAACCCCGTGCCCGGCCTGCCCTTCGAGCGCCCCAGCGCGGAGCGGGCCCTGGCCTTCCAGAACGCGGTTCGGCTGGCCGACATTCCAGTCTACATACGCACCTCGCGCGGCTCGGACGCCGCAGCGGCGTGCGGGCAACTGGCGGCGCGCGCAGATGAACCCCTGCTCCCGTGCGAACTGGCCGCGCCGGCCAGGACAGGACGCGCCTCATGAGGGGGGCGGCGCTGCGCCGGCGGGATAGCCGTGCCCCGGGCGCGACGCGGCTCTCGGCTGCGGAGGTGCTGGCCTTGGTCAGCGATCCCATGCAGGCGGTTGAGGCACGGCTGCTGGCTCAGATGGACAGCCCCATGGGGCGCATCCCCGAGGTGAGTGGCCATTTGCTCGGCGCGGGCGGCAAGCGCTTGCGGCCGCTTCTGGCGGTGCTTGCTTGCCGGGCAACCGACGCGCCCTTGAACGTGGCTATCGCGGTCGGTTGCGCCGCCGAGCTCATCCACACCGCCACGCTCTTTCACGATGACGTGGTCGACGGTGGGGCGGTTCGGCGGGGACGGCCCGCCGCGCGCATGGTGTATGGCAACGGCATCGCCGTGCTGGTGGGCGATTTCTGCTTGGCGCGCGGGCTGGGAACCGTCTCGGCCACCGGGTCGCTGGTCGCGGTCGAGTCCCTGGCCGCAGCGGTGACCGAAATGGCCGAGGGCGAAGTGGCACAACTGGAGGGCGCGGGCGATCCCGAGACCACTGCCGACAGTTACTTCGACGTCATCGATCGCAAAACCGGATCGCTGATGGCCTGGTGTGCGCGGGTGGGCGGGGTGCTGCCCGCGCCACTCGACGCGGCCTTGGCCCGCTACGGTCGCTTGCTCGGGCGCGCGTTCCAGATCACCGACGACGTGCTCGACTGTGCGGGCGACGAGACCGCAAGTGGCAAGTCCCCCGGGCGCGATCTGTGCGATGGTAAACTGACCCTGCCGGTGTTGCTGGCCTGCCAGGCTTGCCCGGCCTTGCGTGATGAGATCCGTTCTGCCATGGGCGAATCGGGCGTATCGATGGAAGACGCTGCCCGCATCGTGCGGGCGACGCGCGCCGCGGGCGGCCTCGACCGCGCCCGCGCCGAGGCCATGGCCTTGGCTGACAACGCGATTGCCGAGCTGCACGCCGTGCCCCCCTCGTCCTACCGGGATGCGCTGGCTTCGCTGGCGCGCCTGTCGGTCGAACGAGTGGCGTGATGGCCCCGGCGGCAACCGACGTACGCGCCATGTTCGACCGCATCGCCGGCCGGTACGACACCGCCAATCGGGTCATGTCGGTCGGCCTCGATGTGCTCTGGCGGCGTCGGGCCATGCGTTGCTTGCTCGACGGACTCGAACCGTCGCCCTGGGTGCTGGATCTGGGCGCGGGCACCCTCGGCGGCGCGGTCGAAATTATGCGCCAGCGGCCGGACGCGCATGTAGTGGCCGCGGACTTCGCCCGCACTATGCTGGCCGCGGGTCGGCGCAAGCCGGGCGCGGTCGCAGTGGCCCTGCACGCGGCCGACGTCCACCGGCTGCCCTACCGGGATGGCGCCTTTGCCGCGGCCTTTTCGGGTTTCTGTGTGCGCAACCTGCGCGACCTGGCGCTGGCCTTGGCCGAACTGCGCCGGGTGGTGCGCCCCGGGGGCCGCTTGGCGGTTCTGGAATTCTTTCGGCCGCTACGACCGCGTCCTTTTTGGGACGGGCTTTGGACAACACGCATGTTGCCCCTGCTGGGATGGGCGACAAGTGGCGATCGCGCGGCCTATCGTTACCTGCCCGAATCGATTCAGGGTTTCGTTACCCGGGCGGAATTCGAAGTCCAGCTCCGGGCTGTCGGGTTCGCCGAGGTGCGCGGCCAGAACTTCTTTCCCGGCGGCATCGCCTCGCTGGTGGAGGCGCGATGAACGCGGCGGACACCGGCGGCGCGGCGGCGGGTCAATACCCTGACCTCTTCAGCCTCGGCCGCACTGCCCAGGCTGCGGCGCGGGCTGCGACGGATGGCCGCGGCTTCTTTGCCTGCTGGCGCCGCCTGCTTGCCACGGGACTCTCGCAGGGGCCCGCATCTGCGGCATCAGCCTTTGTGGAGGAGGCTGATTGTGCCGGTCAATATGCTGCTGCGGTCGCGGCCGGTGCCAACACCTTCATCGCGACTTCGCTTCCCGCGCTGATTGAGGCCACCCGCCACGGGCTGCGCGGCTTGCTCCGGCTTCCCCTGCCGGCCGAGGAACCCGTGCCGCAACAGGAACGACGCTTGTCCCAGCTTGCGGACCAGGTTCGCGCGGGTCTGGTTCTCGACGGCGTCGTGCCCACGCCCGCGCAAGACTGCCTGGGCCTGGCAACCTTGCTCTTTGTCGCCCGCTGCCGGCTGGGGCTGGCCGGGGTGCCGCATGTGCTTGTCGATTTGGATCGGCTGGGCCCCAAGTTGGGCCAGCTTGCCTTGGGCTTCGGCGCCGACGAGCTTTGCGGGCCTATCGTAGTAGAGCGGGCGCTGCGCCTGGGTGACAACGTCGGCAGCCACGCCATCACGCGCGCCGAGGCGGCACAACTCCTGCGTGGGGCTGGGCTGCGCGCTTGCGAGCGCGTGGCAGGAGGCGGGCTGGAGGAGTTCGCGCCGTGACCCTCGCCTCGATTTGCGAAAGGTTGAACGCCGGGGTTCCGCTCTCTTTCGAGGATGGGGTTGCGCTTTTTCGCGAACCCGATCTGCTGAAGTTGGGTGAGTTGGCCAACCAGGCACGCGAGCGGCGTCACGGCGATCGCACCACCTTCAATCGCAATCTGCACGTCAACCCGACCAACCTGTGCATAGCCGGCTGCAAGCTGTGCTCGTTCTCGCGCCGCAGCCCAGAGCAGCCGGGGGCCTACACCCTGAGCCTGGCGCAGGTGTGGGACAAACTGAAGTCACGCCTGCAGGCGGGCCGCTTGACCGAAGTGCACCTGGTCGGTGGCCTCAGTGAAAGCCTGCCTTTCGACTACTACCTCGAACTTGTAGCAGGCTGCAGACAGCTGCAGCCCACCCTTCATATCAAGGCCTTCAGCGCGGTCGAGATCTTCCACTTTCACAGGGTTTTCCAACTAGAGGTGCGCGAGGTATTGCAGCGTTTGCGCGCGGCCGGGCTCGGCTCGCTGCCCGGGGGTGGCGCCGAGATCTTCGCCCCCCGCGTACGCCAGCGCATCTGTCCCAACAAGTGCAACGCGGAGGAATGGTTGGACGTGCACCGCACCGCCCACCAGATGGGTTTGCGATCCAATTGCACCATGCTCTACGGCACCATCGAGACAATTGAGGAGCGGGTCGAGCACCTACTGCGCTTGCGGGCGCTGCAGGATGAAACCGGCGGGTTTCAGGCATTCGTCCCGCTTGCCTTTCACCCCGAGAACAACTCGCTTGCCCATATTCCGGCGCCCTCGGCCGTCGAAGATCTGCGGGTCTGTGCGGCGGCGCGGCTGCTGCTGCACAATATCCCGCACATCAAGGCCTACTGGGTTTCGCTGGGGCTCAAGACCGCGCAGACCGCACTGTGGTTCGGCGCCGACGATCTGGACGGCACCGTACAAGAGGAAAAGATCTATCACCTGGCGGGCTCGGATGCGCCGCAGGCCCTGACCCCGGCAGAGATCGTGCGCCTCATCCGCGCTGCCGGCCGCACGCCGGTGGAACGCGACACGCTCTACCACGTGGTCGCCCAGGGCGAGGCGCTGCTGGCCGACGCTCACGAGATGCCCGTGGGAGGGTTGAGATGAGCCAGCGGTTGCGCCTGGCCGCGGTGTCCTTCCTCAACGCGCGGCCCATCACCTACGGCATCGAGCAGGGACTGGTGGGCTCTCAGCGCTTCGACCTGCGTTTTGCCGAGCCCTCGCGCTGCGCGGCCGCGGTAGCCGCGGGCGAGGCAGATCTGGGCCTCATACCCATCGCTGCCTACGCGGCCTCGAACGAGGAACTGCGCGTGGTGCCCGGCATCGCAGTGGCCAGCCGCGGCCCGGTGCGCACGGTGGTGCTGGTAGGCCAGGTACCCTGGGAAGAGATGACCGTGATCGCGCTCGACGGGGCTTCGCGCACCTCGCAGATGTTGGCGCGCCTTCTCAGCAAGGAGCGCGGCCTTCATCCCGATTTCGTCGAAGTGCCGCATGATCAGATCGCGGACGTGGCAAGCGGCACGCGTGGCGCGCTCATCATCGGCGATCTCGGCTTGCAGATCGACGGACGCTTTCGCCATGTCTACGACCTGGGTGAAAAATGGCACGCCCTGGTGGGGCTTCCCTTCGTCTACGCTGTGTGGGCCGGACGGCCGGGCGTGGTCGGCAGCGAAGACGTGGCGCTGTTGCAAGAAAGCCTGCGGCTGGGGGTGGAACGCCGAAAGGAAATCGGACGGGCCTGGGCCCTTCACAATGGCGCCGATCCTGGGGTGGGCGAAGACTACTTGCTGAACAACATTTGCCATCGCCTCGGTTCCGACGAATTGTCCGGCGCTACGTCTTTCCTGGCGCGCAGCCATGCGGCCGGGCTTCTGGCCAAACCCGCACGGGTACGCCTTTTCGACGCCCCGGCGCCGCCGGAACCGCAGTCACGCCCGGCGCGGTCGCTGGACGGCCTGCTCCACGACGCGGCCGCGGGCGCGCGGATGACCCTCGCTGAAGGAGTGCGCCTGTACTCGGAGGCGGACTTGTTTGACTTGGGCCAGGCCGCTGACCTTCGTCGGCAGTCGTTGCATCCCGACGGCGTGGTGACCTACATCATCGACCGCAACATCAACTACACGAATGTTTGCACCACTTGCTGTTCCTTCTGCAATTTCCACCGGCCCCCAGGCCACAGGCAGGCCTACACGCTTTCACGGGAAGAACTGGCCCAAAAACTGCGCGAGACCATCGAGTTGGGCGGCGTGCAGGTGTTGCTCCAGGGCGGCATCAACCCGGATCTGTCGCTCGCCTACTACGAAGATCTGTTCCGCTTCATGAAGGCGAACTTTCCTTTGGCCATTCACGGGCTTTCGCCCGAGGAGATTCGCTATTTGGCAGAACGCGAGAAGCTGCCGGTGGGGGCCGTGCTCGAACGCTTGCTGGTCGCGGGCCTGGACTCGGTGCCAGGCGGCGCGGCCGAGATCCTGGACGACGAAGTCCGCCGGCGCATCTCACCGAAGAAATGTTCTGCCGACACCTGGATCGATGTCATGCGCGCGGCGCATGGGCTGGGGCTGCGTACTAGCGCCACCATGGTCTTCGGTTTCGGCGAGTCGCCCCGCCAACTGGTCGGGCACCTCGACCGCCTGCGCCGCCTGCAGGACCAAACCGCGGGCTTCACCGCCTTCATCTGCTGGAGCTTCCAGGCCGAGGGCACGCGCCTGCCTCTGCACGACGACACCGGAAGCCTCCGCTACCTGCGCGTCCTGGCCCTGGCGCGCCTGTACCTCGACAACTTTCCCAACCTGCAGGTCTCCTGGGTCACCATGGGACCGGCGGTGGGACAGGTTGCCCTGCGCTTCGGGGGCAACGACTTTGGCTCGGCCATGATCGAAGAGAATGTGGTCGCCACTGCGGGCACGGTGTTCAAGATTTCCGCGGACGATATCGAACGCACCGTGCGCGGCGCGGGTTTCATTCCTTGCCGTCGCAACATGCGCTACGAGTTGCAGGGGCGTCCGTCGCGAAGCCCTGAAGCGGGTGGTGACCGTGATCACTTGGCCACGACCTCCTGCGACTATCGTGGGATCTTGGTGTAGGGTCAACCCTGTGCCCGAGGCTCGCAAACCGGTACAATGTGCCTCCTTTCCTCCGGCGGCGAATACCTGAGCGATGAAGGCAAGACACGGCATGAAGAAGAGCGACCTTTACCTTCCTTGGTTCTTTCACGAAACCCATCGGGTGGTCAGAGCCGCCCTGCGGGAAAGTTCTGCGCATCGGACGCACGAGGCCGGGTTTGACAACTAGGCTGGACGGCGAAGTGGTGAAAGAAACCAGGGTCGCGGATCGCGAACTCGGCGCACTGGCGCGGCCGATGGGGGGCATGGCTTTGATTGGGGCGTCGGTGGGCCTGGCCATCGGACAGATCGCCAACACGGCGCTGCCACGGTTCGCCGCCGAGAACTTGGCGTCGGTGCGCGGGCGGCAAGTGCTTCTGCGGGACCTCGGCGTGGGTGCGGTGGTTGGTCTGCTATGCGCCGTTCTCCTTGTCTTCCGAGGGGGAGCGACACTTGACCGCCTGACGCGAACCGCGCGTCTCTTGGCTCCGCTGGTACTCGCCGGGCTGGTGCCCGCGCTGCTCGGGCTTAACGGGTGGTCAGACACCCTGATGGTCTGCCTCTTGCTCACGGCGTTCATTGTCGGCATCGAGCCGCTTTGGCGTCTGCACTTCAGCGTCTACGACACCATGCCTGCTCTGCGCGCCGGCCTTCCCAGCGGGCGGCGGTTCCCGGTGTTCTGGGCGCGCATCGCGCCCGCGCTACGCAGGCGCGGGCCGGCCGTGATCGTGGCCGCCGTGGCGGTTGGCTACGCCGTGTTCATGGGGTTCTTGACCTTGCGTAGCCACGCCAAGTTCAACACCTACAACTGGGATCTCGCGCAACTCGATAACCAGTTCTACAACGCCCTCCACGGTCATCCCTTCCGTTGCACCGTGCTGATTCGCGAGGGGAATTGGAGTGAACTGCGCAACCACGCTGAGTTCTCAGTCTTCGCGCTGTTGCCGTTCTACGCGCTTCATCCTTCCGCCAGTACCCTGCTCGTGCTGCAGGCGCTTCTGCTCGGGTCCGCGGCCATCCCGCTATACCGGATTGCCGCCCGACGGCTGTCGCCTTGGCTTTCGATCATTGTCGTCCTCGCCTACCTCCTGTACCCACCGCTGCATGGTGCGCAGCTTTTCGACTTTCATTTCCAGCCGGTGGCGGCGGCGTTCTTGCTTTGGGCCTTCGATTGCTTTGATGCCCGCCGAATGTGGCTGTTTGCGCTGTTCTTCCTGTTCGCAATCGGATGCCGCGAAGACGTCTCCCCCGGGACAGCGGTGTTCGGGATCTTTCTGATCCTGTGTGGCCAGCGTGTGCGCGCGGGGATCGTCGTCACCGTGGTCTCGCTCGTCTATTTCATCGCCATGCGCTTCTTCATCATGCCGGCGGTGGGGACCTGGGGCTTCGCGGATACCTACCGGGAGCTGTTTCCGACGGGGGCGCGTAATTTCACCGGGATCATCCAAACTATCGTGACCAATCCGCTGTTCACCATGCGCACGCTCTGCACCCCCGAAAAGCTGCGCTATGCGCTCCAGATCTTGGCTCCGGTCGCGTTCATTCCCCTGCGGCGGCCGCTGCTTGCACTCAGCGTGCTACCGGGAACGCTATTCACCCTGCTGACCACTGGGTACGGGCCGACCCTCGACATCGGCTTCCAGTACGGAGCCGACTTCGTCCCCTATATCTTTCCGGCCGCGGCCTTGACCCTTGCGGGGATGGGCCGCGTGCGGCGGCGGGCCGCCGTCGCGACTTTGGTGTGTGCGACGGCCATCGCCACTTTCCACTGGGGGGCGATTCCGACGCGCGCGACGTACAAGTCCTGCTACGGTTGGAAGACATTCGAACCGCCCACCGCAATTGAGCGCCGCAGGTTCGCCGCCATGACTGAACTTGCCGCGCTGGTGCCGCCGGATGTGATTCTGGCTGCCACCGATCGCGAAATCGCGCACGTTTCGAACCGTCTCGAATGCTGGAACCTCTCGGTAGGATGGGAGGGGTCCGACTACATCCTTTACCAGACGCTGGACCCCACCGAGCTGGAGCTGCAACAGGTCGCTGGAGCCAAGCGCGCCGGATACGTCGTGGTGGGGGAGCGTCCCGAGATGGTTTTGCTCAAGCGGCCAGGTGCACGCGGGCCGCTCCCGAGTCGACGGAGTCCGTAGCCGGCTGCTACGCAGCCTACCCGTGAAGCCAAGCACTCTCCTCGACGTAGAGTCTAGGGGGACGATGGAAACGTCGGCACCAGTCGAAGTCAGGTCCGGACCATCGTCCCACCCTACAGTCGCAGCTGCGATCTCGCTCGGGTAGCCACCGCGCTGGTGGCTATTGGACTTTTTCCGAGATGAAGCGGGCGAGGTTGTACACCGTGTTGTTCACACGACCTTCGAAGCCCATGCTCGAATAGCCCATGCCGGCTTTCGAGCTGAGGGAGATCGCCTCACTGTACAACTCTCGCTGTGACTTTCCGTCGATGAAATGAACTGTGACATCCAGGGTGTCCGACCCAGCCATGGCCCCGAACATCACCTGCGCAGCCGAGCTGGTCTGTTGGTTGTAGTTCACGTCGGTGAAGATGACGACCATGCCATCCGGCGGGAGCGGCTCGGTCTTCGACCTGCCCACGAAGATGTTCTTGTTGGTGATGTATTCCTTCAGATACTGCGGCATGCTCTTGAGGTTCATTTCGGAGACGATCTTGAACCACTTGTCCTTGTCCTGCTCGGAGTAGCCATAGGCCTGGTACTTCTGCTCACCCAGATCCAGCCAGCCCACGGCAATCATGGGATAGGCGCGCAGATTCCCGGCCATCGGGGTCTGACGGATAGTGGAATAGTAGGAACTGCACCCCACAGAAAGGAACAAGGCAACCGCAGCGAATGGCAATCTGGACTTGAGCATTGGAACCTCCTGGCGCGGAACATTACTCCTATCCGCCTCCGCGGCCAATCGAATTTGTTTCCCCGTACCGTCCCGAAAGTCGTCGCCACGGCGCAGGCGGCTTCGCGGATAAACAGCGGCGCCGCTTGCAACTCGATGAAGGAGGACAACAGCTTCGGCGGGAGAGTACAATCGTGCTCTGATGTGGGAACCCTGAAAGGGTTTCCACCACGCGACTACCGACATTCCGAAAGGCCGCACCATGACGAATAGCAAGGCTCTGCTGGGCATCACGATCTTGGGCGTCGCTCTGGTTGGCTGCGCGAATGGCAGCGGGACGCCGGTCGGCAGCGGTGGCAACACGTCAGGGGGCACCCCTGCGACGGGGGGCACCTCCAATTCGGGAGGCGGAACCGGAGGACGTTCGGGCAGTGGTGGCAGCGTGACCAGCGGCGGCAGCCAAGGCAATGGAGGCGCGACAGGCACAGGCGGTACAACCACTTCGGGCGGAACCACCAGCATCGGAGTCGCGTCTGGCGGTGCCACAGCCGGCGCGACCGGCGGCGGGAGCGGGGGCAGGGGTGGGGCGACGGGCGGCACGACGGCAACCNNGCGGCACGACGGCAACCGGCGGCACGACTGGCGGCGGAAGCGGTGGCCGAGGGGGCACGACGGCAACCGGCGGCGGAAGCGGTGGCCTGGGCGGCACGACGGCAACCGGCGGCAAGACGGGTGCGGGCGGTGCAACGGCCACGGGCGGCGCGACCGTGGGCACGGGGGGCACCACCGGCACCGGCGGCCTGCCTGCCTTGCACGTCGATGGACCCCTCGTCAAGGATCCCAGCGGCAAGACCATCATCCTGCGCGGGACCTCGCTCATCGACATCGGATCGCTCTATTCCTACGGTGGCAATAGTGCTGCGGGAATCACGGGCAGAATCGACAAGATAGCTGCCGCCGGCCTACAGGGCCACATGGTGCGCATGCCGGTCTACCCGAAGACCGACTACAACGGCGGATATCCGTATTGCTCGCCCTTGCCGTACCCGGTTGGCAGCGGCCCCAACGCAAGCTGCACCCCCACCGCGCCGATGACCGCCGCCGACTATGTCAGTAAGGTTCTCCAGCCAGCGGTCGACTACGCCACTAGCAAGAACCTGTACGTCATCATCGATCACCATCAGATCGACAATGCCACCACGGGTACCTCGGCAGCCGACGCGACGACCTTCTGGACCGACATCGCCCCGAAATTCGCCAGCTATGCCAACGTAATCTATGAACCCTTCAATGAACCCATCGACAGTTCAGCGCAGTGGGTCACTCTCAAGCCCGTCGTGCAAGGCTGGATCACGACCATTCGCGCGGGCGCCCCCAACAACATCATCATCGTTCCATCCACGAGCTACGACCAACACCCGGGCGACGCCGCCAGCAATCCGCCAACCGGAACTAATCTGGTGTTCACCGCGCACGTCTATCCTGGCAATTGGAACACGTCCTTCCAGGCACAGGTCGCCACCGCGGTGGCAAAGGCGCCGGTGTTCATAACCGAGTGGGGGTACGAGCTCAATGGCAGCGACAGCAATCTCAGCACCTCCAGCACCACCTGGGAAACTGATTTCAAGACGGCAGTTGACGGCTACGGAGCGAGTTGGACCGCATGGGTCACCGACAATTCCTGGACACCCAACTTGTTCTCGAACAGCGCGCTCACCACCCTCACGGATTTTGGCACGGCGGTGAAGAACTGGCTGGCTGCCAAGGCAAGTTCCGACTGGGTCCAGTAGAGCGGTCGGCAAAGGATGCGCTCGCTCTGCTGGCGCGAACGCGGTACGCTGCCGACCGGTGAAAGCGAGCAGTCTCCTCGACGCGGATTCTTTTCGGCGCCATCGTCTGGCCTACGCTTGCGCCGCGGGGATCGTTGTCCTGGCCTTGGTCGAGACGGCCAACGCCCTGCTGGCGCCGCTGCGCGCGCCTACCGACCGAGATTGGCGCTCGGCTGCCGCCGCGGTTCGGGCTGGCTTTCGGCCAGGCGATCTTGTGGTCGCGGCGCCAGCCTGGGCCGACCCGTTGTTGCGCATGCACCTGGGCGATCTCATCCCGCTTGCCGTGGCCGGGCGACTCGACGCCGCCCGCTTCGGCCGCATCTGGGAGATCTCGCAGCGAGGCGCGCGCGCGTCGGAAAGCGAAGGCATCCGCCCCGCGCAGTCGAGCCGCCACGGCGCGCTCACGCTGCGCCGCTATGAGCGGCCAGCCAGCCAGGTGTCGTTCGATTTCGTCGCCGAGTGGAGCCGCGCCACCGTCTCGCGCGTCGCACCCGGGGGTCAGGTCAGCCTGTGCTCACGCGTGCCCGACCGCTTCGAATGCGCGGATGCCCCCGCCCAGTCGGTCAAAGCCGAACTGCTCGAGATCGACACCAGCCCGCACCTGGCCCTGGCTACTTCGCTCACTGGCGACGCCACCACGGTCGTCGAATTCGACCGCGTTCCCTTGGGGCGCGAGCTGGCGGTCGGGGCCGGGTTGCACAACGTGTGGCTGCGCAAGTCGGGCAAGGGAACCGTCAGCCTGCGCGTGCTGGTTCAGGGCCGCGAGTTGGGGCGCATCCAGGCCGGCAGCCTGACCGGCTGGACCCTGGGCAGGTTCGACACCTCTACCCTGGCCGGACGATCGGAGAGCGTGCGTTTCGAAATTACCACCGACGACCCCAGCGCTCGCTATCTAGGTTTTGCCGCGGAGGCGCGCAGTTGACGGCCGAAGTCGGACAACGCCGAGGGTGGAGACGCCCGTGGATCGTGCCGCTGGCGCTCGCGCTGGCAACCAGTGGCTGGCTGCTGGCAGTGGAGGGCCACCAAGGCTTGGCCCGGGACGAGGCGCAGTACTTCCGCGCCGGCGAGCGCTACTGGGGCTGGTTCGAAGCCCTGGGCGAGGCGGTGCGTGCGCGCAAGCCGGGCCGCGCTTTCTCGCGCGCCGTGGTCGATAGTTTCTGGGGCGACAACCACGAGCACCCGCCGCTGATGAAGACCCTGTACGGCCTGTCGTGGCGTCTGTTCCATCGCTGCGACTGCGTGGGGGCCAAGCAAGGACTGCACCCAATCGCGGTGCACGGCAAGCACCGGACGCTGCCCCTGTTTTCCCGCGAGTCGACCGCCTTTCGCTTTCCCGCCATCTTGCTGGCCGGCCTGGGCGTCGGGTTGGTCTACGGGTTTGCCCGCCGCTTGGTCGGGCCCTGGGCCGCGGCAGGCGCGGCGGTGCTTTCGGTCGCGCAGCCGCACTATTTTTTCCACGCTCAGATCTCGTGCTTCGATGCCCCCATCGCGGTCATGGCCCTGCTGGTGGGGCTGGCCTACTGGAAATCGTTGCGTTCGCCTCGCTGGGGCATTCTGTGCGGCGTCTTCTATGGCTTCGCCCTGGCCACCAAGCACAACGCCTGGCTAATTCCGTGTTTCCTGGTCGTCCACTACCTGTGGATGCGGCGAGGTGATTTTCTCCGCCTGCGCCCGGCGCGCGTCCCCCTGGCTTTCGTATCCATGGCCAGCCTGGGCCCCATCGTCTTGTTCGCGCTCTGGCCATGGCTGTGGCACGCGCCGGTGGCGCGCGCGCGCGAATGGGTGAACCGGCATGCGCAACACGAGCACTACAATTTCGAGTACCTGGGCAAGAACTGGAACCTGCCCCCACCGCCGGCGCAAACCGGCCGCTGGCTGCTGCGTGCGACGTTTCCCTTTGTGTCGACCGCGTTCACTGTCCCGGTCACCACCCTGGCCCTGGCCGCGGCGGGCGCTCTGGTCCTGGCCCGTCGGCGCCGAAAGACGGATTCGACCGACGAGCCCGCCGTCATCAATCCCGAGCCGCCTGCGCTCGGTGCGCGCGCCTCTTGGCTGCGACCGGGCGCGGATGTGGATTTGGCTCCCGGCATGTTCCTTGCGGTGCAAATCCTGGGACCGCTGGGGACCTTGGCGCTGCCTGCGACGCCCATCTTCGGAGGGGTGAAGCACTTTCTCACGGCTATGCCTTTTCTGGCCATGCTGGCCGGGGTGGGCCTGGCCTGGGTCACCCAGCAGGCGACAACCCTGGTGCGGCCGTCACGCCTGCGCCGAGCCCTGCCCGCGGCTTTGGCGACCCTGCTTTGCCTGCCGGCGGTGGCCGAGACCCAACGCTCGCATCCTGACGGTATCGGCCACTACAATCTTGCCGCCGGCGGGTTTGCCGGTGGGGCTTCGCTGGGTATGAACCGGCAGTTCTGGGGCTATTCCGTGCTGCCCCTTCTGCCCTGGATAAAGGCGCATCGCCCCCCATCCAACCGCATCTACTGGCATGATGTTCTTCACGACGCCGTGATGATGTATGTTCGCGATGGCCGGCTGCCGCTGGGAATCGGCGACACGGGCGTGGGCGAATCTGTGGTGGCGCAGTCGGATCTTGGCATCGTCATCTTGGAAAAACACTTCGCGGTTTACGAGTACCTGCACTGGGCGGCCTTTCAGACCACCCGGCCGGCCCAGGTGTATGCCCACGAAGGCGTGCCCTTCGTCGTCGCCTATCAGCGCGGGGCGCCGCCGCCGCGCCAGGAGCCCTTGCCTCCATGACCCGGTTTGAACGTCTGTTTTCCAGCGTTTGGGGGCTGGCCATCATCTATGTCGTGTTCTTGGGCGCCTACCTAGGGGCCTCGGATGGGCGGCTTCGCCAACACTCCGCCTACAACCACTACGTGTACTTGGCTGATGGCTGGCTACACGGCCGCTTGGACCTGGCGGCTAGCCCGCCCAACGAAAACGACTGGGCCCGGGTCGAGGTCTTGCACCTAAAGGACGGCCGCACGCTCAAGGGCCAATTCCGCACCGTCGGCCCCACCGATCGCTTCTATCCCCTGCGCGGCCCGTCCCTAACGGTCGACAAGGACGAGATCGTTTCGCGTTTCTGGATTCGCTACGTGTCTTTCCCGCCGCTTCCGGGGGTGTTGATGTTGCCCTTCGTGGCAATTTGGCACCTGGGCTTCAACGACGTGCTTTTCACCGTAGTCTGGGCGGCGTTCAATCCGGTGTTGCTCTTCCTGTTGCTGCGCAGTCTACAACGCCGGGGCTACAGCAAACGCAGCGTGGCCGATGATCTCTGGCTGACCGTGATGCTGGGGGCGGGCTCGGTCTACTTCTACTGCTCGGTGCTGGGTCAGGTCTGGTACACCGCCCACGTCATCAGCGTGACCTGTGTGATCGCCTACGCCTGGGCTGCGATCGAGGCGTCGCGGCCGGCTCTGGCCGGACTGTTCATCGGCCTGGGCTTTGCCACCCGCCCGGAGCTCGGGTTCATGTTCCCGCTCTTCTTTTTTGAGGTCGTGCGCGTGGCCGGCGGCTGGAAACGCCTGCGCCAATTGCCCAAGCAAGGACTGCCCGCGGGCCTGCTGGGAAGGTGCCTGCGCTTTTCCCTATCTGCCGGGGCGATCTTGGTGGTGATCCTCACCCACAACTTCTTGCGCTTCGGCCACGTCGCCGTGTTCGGCCACGAGTACCTGAACATCGCGTGGCAGGACCGGATTCAGAAATGGGGTCTGGTCAACATCCACTTTCTGTCGCGCAACCTGGCCTGCGCCTTGGTGCTGCTGCCGCGTGTGCTGGCGCAATACCCCTACGTCAAGGTTGGCGCGCACGGCATGTCCCTGTTCGTGACTTCGCCCAACCTGGCCTACACATTGGCGCCCGCCGAGCGCAGCCCGCTGACGCGCGCTCTGTGGATCACCATCCTCTTCACGGCACTGCCCTCACTGCTTTACCAGAATTCGGGCTACATACAGTTCGGCTACCGCTTCAGCCTGGACTACATGGTCTTCCTCATAATGTTGCTTGCGGTGGGAAATCGCCGGCTCACCTGGCTGTGGAAGGCGCTGCTGGTATGGGCGGTGGCGGTCAACCTTTTCGGCGCCATCACCTTCGACCACTGGACCCAGTTCAGCTACGACGATTCATTCTTCCCGCACGGAAACAATTGACCGGCCGCCGAGCCAGTGGCCTGATAGGAGCGAGGAAGAATGATGCCCATGCCCAGAATACTCCGCCAGCTCTTGCTCCTTGGTTTGCTGAGCATCTCTTGTGCGACGGCGCCGCCGCCCAAGCCGCCGGAGAAGACCGAGGCGCCGCCGCCTCCCGCTCCGCGCCTGGAGAAGATGCGCGAGCCGCTCGAAGTCCTGCCGCTGGAGTTGTTCTTTTCCGGCGTGCGCGGGGTGGCCAAGTCGAGTGAGTCGGTGACGATTCGGAACACCGGCGACCAGTCGGTAGCGGTGAACGACCTCACTATCGTGGGCACGCAGGCAGCTACTTTCAAGCTGTCCGGCCTGCCTCCCTTGCCGTTGTTGCTGCGGCCCAGTCAGTCGGTGACCTTGAGCGTGGGTTTTGCTCCGCCCGCCGATGCCCAGGCGGGCGTGCATCGTGCGCGCCTCCGCATCGTACGTTCAGGCGAGGATGACGGCCCACCGTGTGACATGTCGGCTTTGGTCACAACCGGAACCGACGCGGCCGGCGAGCCTTCCCTGCAGCCGATCCTCGATACTCTGGGCTATGCGTCGGACCTGGGACCATCCATTTCCGAGGCAAAGGCTGGCGGCGAAGCGATGTCGGGGCTGTTCCAGCATGCCAAGACCGGCAACGTCGGCCTATATGTCGTCGCACGCTACTCCCAGGACGAGACTTCTTCCTACGGCATCTATTCCATTGATGGCAAGAACCTGGTCACCAAGCCGATGGGC
The DNA here is from genome assembly GCA_003158455.1 of Myxococcales bacterium. GTDB lineage: Bacteria > Myxococcota_A > Polyangia > Fen-1088 > Fen-1088 > Fen-1137. Next base: position 53,181 of record PMJO01000124.1, read on the forward strand.
AGCATTGCCAAGGGACACAATCAGACCCTCAATCCCGAATTGGAAGGCGAAGGACAGACCAGTTTTGATCCGGGCGACGCGCCGTTTGGAATTTTCGTCAAGCTACCCAAGCGGACACTGTACTCGGAAGGCCAGCGCAACGGCGAGACGGCCAAGCATGCGATGCGCGTCTACCCCCTGCGCAGTCGAGGCGGCGCGCAGGTCCCCGACGCCATGCTGGTCGTGGTGGATGAGGACGGCGACAGCGACTTCCAGGACTATGTGTTCACGCTGGTGAACGTTAAGCCGGCACAATAGGGGCCAGCTCAGTGGCGACGGCCACCGCCACTTCGGCCAAAGCCACCGCCGCCGAAGGATCGCGCGGCCGGGGCGGCCGGCGCTGCCGGTCGATATGAGGCGGCGGGAGCGGCCGGCGCTGCAAGTCGATATGGGGCGACCGCGGCGGCCGCGGCTGCCGGTCGATACGTGGCAGCCGGCGCAGCCGGCGTTGCGGATCGATATGGCATGACCGCGGCGGTCGCGGCTGCGCTCGACCGTGGTGCTGACGGAGAGCCGCGCCAGCCGGGCGAGCCGGCCGCAGCCGCTCCGGCGACCCGCGAGGGCGGGGGCACGCGTTGGATGGGAGGCGCCGTGGCGTAGCCTCCGGTACGGTAGAAGCGCCCACCGCTGTAGTAGAGGGGATAGTGGTTCCGGTAGTAGAACGAGTAGTAGGGCCAGTAGGCCCAGAAGAACGGGTCATACGGCCCTTCCCAGTAGTACCAGGGACCGACCAATGTGAAGTGCGGCGACCAGGGCCGCCACAGGTGCGTGTGAGGTCCGATCATGAAGCACCAGCCGCCGCCGTATTCGTCCAGGATCGGGTGCGCGCCGTAGTAGCTGTAGGTTGGACCAGCATAGCCGAAGTCGTGCGGATCCCCGACGAAGTAGTAGCAGCCATCTCTCAGCTCGAAGAGCCGCAAGTCCAAGGGTGGGTACGCGTGCATGTGCGCGCCCGGCGTGTCGTCCCAAGGATCGCCGGCTGCGACTCGCGTGTCGACTGGATGAGGCCCAGAGTAGCAATATCCTCCACCCGGCACCGAGAATGCCGCGCCCTCGGCGTTGGGTGGAATTGGCGGAGGCGCGGGCTCCGTATCGCCAGCATTGGCGGGTGGTGGGCCGTACTCGGGCGGCGGCGCTTGCTGCGCCAGGTCGCCCGCCGCAGCTTCGACGATTCCTTCGCCCTCCTCTTGCGCGACGGCTAGGCGGCCCAAGCCCGCGACGACCCACGGAACAATTACGAGCGAGCTTGCATGGCGTAACATGGCCGACCTCTTGGGCAAATGTGTTCCTGACAAGCATCCTCAGCAATCGGCGGGCCAAGACCACACCCCGCCGATAGCCGCATGAGGCCGTGGCCCCAGAGGTGAACGTGGTTGGAGTCATCACCGTCGGTCACGGACACGGCCCCGAGGACGACCAGGTCTGCGAGCAGCACCGTTCGCCCCGCCTGGCACGCGACTCACAGCGTGGCGAAAATGCGTGCACGTGGTGTGAATCTGCTTCACGGCCAGGGTGATGGGAGGCAGACTCGGACCACCCGTCAGGGTGCGAAAAGGGGACATGACCATGGCCATAGAAACCGAGCTTCAGGACCTGCTCAAGGCCGCCATGCGCGCCAAGGACAGCCGCACGGCCGATTGCATTCGCATGATCAAGACTAAGCACATGGAGCGACGAACCGCGGCTGGCTTCAAGGGGCCGCTTGACGATGCCCTGTGGTTGGACGTGATCACCGCCTACCAAAAGCAGATGCGGAAAGCCCGCGAAGAATACGCCGGCCTAGGCGAGCGGGGCGCGGAGCACTTGCCGCAAATCGACTTCGAGATCGAATTCTGTGCGCGCTTTTTGCCCAAGGCCGCTAGTGACGACGAAGTGCGCGCCGTGGTCAAGGAAACCATCGCCCGCCTGGGAGTCAAGGACCCGAAGCTGGTGGGCAAGATCATGGGCGAGATCATGAAGGCGCACAAAGGCAAGTTCGAACCGCCCACGGTCAAGCGCATCGTCGAGGAAGAGCTGAAGTAGCCCGCGGGTAGCACCTGCGGTCACATCCGGGCTTTGAGCGCGGTCAAGATCATCCGCGTCGCGGGCGACTGGTTCAGCGTGTAGAAGTGGACCCCGGGTGCGCCGCCCAGAAGCAAATCCACGCATTGGGCGGTGGCCTGGGCCACGCCGAGCTGGACCACCGCCACTGGGTCGTGGCGCCGTCTCTCCAGCTCAGCCAGCAAGACCGGCGGGATGCTGGCACCACACATCTGGGTCATGCGCTGGATCTGCGCCACGTCGGTGATTGGCATGATGCCGGGGATGATGGGCACGGTGATGCCGGCCGCGCGGGCGCGCGCCACGAAGTCGAAATAGCGGCGGTTGTCGAAAAAAACTTGGGTGATGATGAAATCCACGCCCGCGCGCACCTTGGTCACAAGGTGCTGCATGTCGAGCCCCAGGTCGCGACACTCGGGATGGCCCTCGGGATAGCCTGCACCGGCCAAGCAGAAGCGCTGGCCATAGCGCTGGCGAACAAAGGCCACCAGATCCGAGGCGTGGGCAAAGGCGTCGGCCGGCGGCACGAAACTTTCCACCCCGGCGGGCGGATCCCCACGCAGGGGGATGAGGTTCTCGATTCCTGCGTCGAGCAGGCGTGCAATCAGCGCCGCGATCTCGGCCCGTCCCGACGCGATCCCGGTCAAGTGGGCCATGGCGAGCAGGCCGTGTTCGCGCTGAATGCGGGTCACCAGTTCAACCGTGCGATCGCGGGTCGATCCGCCGGCACCATAGGTGATAGAGACGAAAGCCGGGGCAAGGTCGGTCAGCTCGGCGAGGGTGTGTTGCAAGTTTGCGGCGCCCGCCTCGGTCTTGGGGGGAAAGAACTCGAACGAGAAAAGTGGGCGGCCCTTGCCGAAAAGATCACGGATCTTCATGGGAATCCTGCGGTTGCGGGAGAGTTAGCTCCTTCACCGAAGAGATCACAGAGGGCACAGAGACGGACCGGAAAGAAGAAAGGGACTGGGTGTCCGATCCGAACTTCTTCTTTCCATCCGATCTCTGTGTTCTCCGTGTTCTCTGTGGTGAAGAAGCTAACTCATCCGAGCTAGTCACGCGCACCGGCGCCCTCGCCCAGCCGCGCCAGCCTGCTCGAGGCGGTCTGGGCGTCAATCACGATAGTCTCGCCCCGGCGTTCGGGCGCTTCGAACATCGCCTCGTGACAGATTTCTTCGACTAGGCCGCGCAGCGTGCGTGCGCCAGTCTTGCGCCGCAAGCAGAACTGCACCACCTCGCGCAGTGCCTCGTCCTGGAAGCACAGGTCCACGCCGTCCATCCTGAGCAAAGCTTGATACTCGCGCACCACGGAGTCCGGCGGGACGGTGAGGATCTGAAAGAGATCGTCCCGCGACAGAGGGTCGAGCTCGACCCGCACAGGAATCCGGCCGAGAAACTCGGCCAGCAGGCCGTAGTCGAGCAACTCCTTCTCGGTGACGGGTAGCGGACGCCGGCTGTCCGCATCCCCCTGGCCGAACCCGACCGTGCGGCTTTCCTGGTACAGGCGCAGGTCGGTGAAAGTCCCGGCGGCGATGAACAGGATGTCCTGGGTGTCGACCACGGTGAAGTCGTGCTTGTTCCAGTGCTGGGTCAGGTTCTGGGGAACGAAGATCTCGCGGCCCTCCAGCAGCTTGAGCAAGCCCTGCTGCACCCCCTCGCCGCCGATGTCGCGCGCGCCGGCGCCGGTGCGTGCGCTGTGCGTGCGGCGGGCGATCTTGTCGACCTCGTCGATGAACACGATTCCTCGCTGGGCCGACGCGACGTCTTGGCCGCACTTGTGGAGCAGCTCGGCGATCATCACCTCCACGTCCTTGCCGTAGTATCCAGCTTCGGTGTACTCAGTTGCGTCCGCGATGGCAAAGGGCACGTCGAGAAACTCGGCCAGAGTGCGGGCGATGTGGGTCTTGCCACAACCGGTGGGGCCGATAAGCAGCAGGTTCGACTTCTTGATGAGACGCTTGCCCGCCGCAGTCTTCTGCTCGCAACGCTTGAGGTGATTGTAGGCCGCGATGGCCACCGTGCGCTTTGCACGCGCTTGGCCGACTACATGGCGATCGAGGTGCGCGACGATCTCGCGCGGCGTGGGCAGCAACTTCTCCGCAGCTCGGGGCGACGTCTTCATCGCGGCGGAGCATCGCACGGCTGCGCAGACTCCGCCAAAGTGCGGGTCTAACTACGCGGATTTACTAGCAACTGCCCGCGCCTAGAGTCCCAGCTCGGTGCCCCGTCGCCTTGTCCAAGTGTAGCAGTAGTGCTAGGGATGGGACGGCAGTATTTCTTACTCCGTGGGGCTTGGGCGTCCGCCGTCGAGCGTCCTCTGAGCCCAAACGTGCACGAGTTGCCACTGCATGCGCGAAGGGGCCACATGAAACTGCACAGACTCGCGATGGGATTCTTTCTTCTGACCGCCTGTGAATCCGCGGAAAACACCCCAGCCGGTTCGGGCGGTACCGCAGCCTCGGGTGGGTCCGCGAGTACAGGCGGCACTCGGGCAGGTGGCACGATGGCCTCGGGCGGGACCACGGCGAGTGGGGGAAGCACGACGGCTTCAGGTGGAATCACGACAAGTGGGGGAAGCACGACGGCCTCGGGCGGGATCACGACGAGTGGGGGAAGTACGACGAGCACGGGCGGGACCAGCGGCAGCGGGGGTGTTCATACGGGCGGCGCGACGACCTCGGGGGGAAGCACGACGAGTGGCGGCACGACGACGGGCTCGGGGGGGACGACCGCGTCAGGCGGAACCAGCAGCTCAGGAGGGACGGCTGCCACGGGCGGCGTCACGGGCCTTGGCGGTTCCACGAGCAGCGGGGGGGCGGCGGGGAGCAGAGCTGGCGGTTCCGCGGGCAGCGGGGGCAGGGGTGGCACGACCGCCACCGGTGGCTCGACCGGCTCCGGGGGATCAACGGGAGGCCGTGGCCCCACCTGCAATTTCGCCAGTGGGCTGAACGTGGCATGGGTGCAGTTTGCTGGTGATGTTCCGAATCCCAACATCGCCACGTTCAATGCCATCTTCAAGAATACCTACGACAATGGCGGTCGCATCGTTCGTTGGTGGTTCCACACCAATGGGACGGTCACGCCAGGCTACGATTCGAGCGGCAAGGCCCAGAAGCTTCCCCAAACACATATTGACGGGCTCAAGAGCATCCTCGGCGCTGCCAACACCGCCAAGATTGGTGTGGTGATCAGTCTCTGGTCGTTCGACATGTTGCAGGCCGACGCCACTTGCACGGGCGATGCAAGCACGACAAGCACTGTCTGCAAGAACAACCACGCTCTGCTCGAACAGGATGCGAATCGGCAAGCCTACATCGACAACTACCTCACCCCACTCGTCACGGCATTGAAGGGCACGCCCGGTCTCTACGCGTACGAGATCTTCAACGAGGCCGAGGGAATGATGGAGAGTGGAGCCAACGGAGCACAGCCGTGGGGATGGGCTACGGAAAGAACCACCAAGGTGGCTGTGCAGACCTGCGTTAACTGGTTCGCCGCTGCGATTCACGCAGCCGATCCAACGGTGCCGGTCACAACCGGCGCGCAAACGTTCGACTACTGCTCGAATGGCGTGAGCGGCAAGAGCAACTACTACTCCGACAGCGTGCTTCAGTCTGTCGGTGGCAAAGCGACCGGGACATTGGATTTCTATGAAGTGCACTACTACGCATCAAACGGTTCATCGGACTCTTGCTACACCTATCCGAAATCGCACTGGGGCCTGACAGACAAGAGGCAGCTTGTAATGGGCGAATTCTACGCCGCCGATACCGACGGGGTAGCAGCGGCGAATACCTACACGACGATTTATTCCGGAGGCTACGACGGCGCATGGGGCTGGTCGTACACGGAGGGGAATTCCGTCTACGCGTGGCCTTCCATGCAGACGCCAATGAAGAATCTCTTCACTGCCCATTCCGAGGTAGGCAGCTGCCCATAGGAGCCAGGCGGATGCAGAAAACTATGACACGACTGGCCATTGTGGCGGTCATCGTGCTCGGCGTCGCGACGGTCGTGCTCTTGCGGGCAGAGCCTTCCTCCCAGGGCCCGGGAAGCGAGAAACAAGCCTCGCTGGCAGAGAAGGTCTCGTCCGAGCCGGTCAAGCGCTCAGCGCCTTCCAGGGCACCCGCTGTTCCTTCCGCCATGCCGCCACCTGCGATATCGCCCTCGACCGCCGTTCGAACCCCCTCGCCGCAAGCGAAGCCGCCGACTCCGGCAGCTCCGCTGACGGAGTCAGGTCTGATGGCGCGTCTGCGTGAGATCAAGAGCAAGAATCCCTCGCTCGCCATCGAGTTGGCGCGCGAGGGAAATCGCCGTTTTCCAGACAGCGCGGACGCTCCCGAACGCCATGCGATCCTCATCCATGCGCTGGCCGATGCCGAGCGGCGTTCCGAGGTGCGCGGCGAGGGCGAGTATATGGTGAACCACTATCCCGACTCCGATTGGGTTCGCGACATCGAGCGGTTCACCGGGGCTCACCGACATCGCAACATTCGCCTCAACGACGCGGGGCAACTCGAGTACTACTGAGGGTGGCCCCTTCCACTGTGGTGGGCCGGAGGGCCCGCCGCAAACCGCAAGAACCGCGGGCCGCCGCGCAGCGCACCTTGCACTAGCAGCACGCCACCAACCGTGCTTAGATTCCGCCTCATGAAGCTCATTCAATCACTTTCGATGGCCGTCTGCGCAGCGGCTTTGGTTGCGAACGGTTGCGCGACTGGAGAGAGCGGGGGCGGCAGTGGTGGCTCGACTTCAAGTGGTGGTTCGCAGACCGGAGGCCAAAGCAGTTCCGGTGGCAGCGGCACTGGCGGGCACACGGGTAGCGGTGGGAATGCATCGGGCGGCAGTGCATCGGGTGGCAGTGGTGGCAACAACTCTGGTGGCAGCAGGACGGGCGGGCAAACCGCTAGCGGCGGGAATGCATCGGGCGGCAGCGCATCGGGCGGCAGTGGTACTGGTGGATCGACGGGTACCGGTGGCTCGACGCATACCGGTGGCTCGACCGGCACTGGTGGATCGAGCGGGAACACGGGTGGTTCTGCCACTGGTGGCCTCACCGGCAGCGGAGGCAACAGCTTGGGTGGCAATGGTGGAATAACCGGCAAAGGAGGCGCATCTGGTGGCGTTGGTGGTTCGACCCGCACGGGTGGATCCGGCGGAGGTTCGGGTGGTTCTGCAACCGGGGGTTCCACTGGCACTGGCGGCGGAACCGGAACGTGCTCCACTTCTGCCGACACCTGCCCAGCGCCCAAGGGCGGGGTGACGCTCAACTGCAAGAAGCGCTTCATGTATGGAGTCAACTACGCCTGGGCGTACTTTGCCGGGGACTTCGGCGGCATCTCAGCCTGGAATCAACAAGGCGTCGCGGGCGCTAAGGACGCGCGCACGACCGACCTGACTGACATGAAGAACAACGGCGTGGACGTCGTTCGCTGGTGGATGTTCCCGGATCTGGGCGGAGACGGGGTGAAGCTCGACAGCAGCAAGACACCGACCGGCGTGGGCAGCACGCTGGTGGCCGACATCAACGCCGCCTTGGATATCGCAGCCACCCTCGACATTCACATCAAGCTCACATTGTTCTCGTTCGACAGCTTCTGGGCCGAGTTCGTTGACAGTGGCCTCACCTTCCCCAGCCTGCAGCCCATCGCGACCGACGCCACCAAGCGCGCGGCGCTCATCAAGAACGTCGTGATTCCCATCGCTCAGGCGGTCGAGGCCAGCCCGAACAAGGATCGCATGGTCGCCTGGGATGTGATCAACGAGCCCGAGTGGTCCATCACGGGTTCCGATCCCTATGGCGATCAGGCGTTCGATCCGACTAGCAGCGGAAGTAATGGCAAGACCATGTCGACCGTGACCTTTGCGCAAATGGAAACCTTCGTGAAGGATGTGGTCACGGCATTGCACGGCGCCAGCAGCGCGCCCGTCACCGTGGGCAGTGCCGCGGTGAAATGGGCCAAGGCTTGGAGCCAGGTCGGCCTCGACTTCTACGACTTCCACTGGTACGGATGGGTCGACCAGTACTTCCCTCACACCAACCCCCCGGCGTACTACAAGGTAGATGACAAGCAAGTGGTGGTGGGAGAGTTTCCCCTCAATCCGGCCAGCGATACCACCGGGCAAGCATTTGGTGGCATCACCTACGGCAAACTCGTCGACGACTTCTTCTCTGAGGGCTACGCCGGTGTTCAAGGCTGGTCTTTCTCGGACACCTCCGGCGGCGCTTTTAGCTGGTCCAACGGCAAGGCCAATGTGAAGGCGTGGGCCGCCGCCAATACTTGCTATACCCATTACTAGGACAATGAACGCTCCCACAGCCGTGCGATGGCTGGCACTGGCATTGGTGATGGCCGCCTGCGCGAGCACCAGCGGACGCGCCCCCACGGCCGCTCGGTCGGAACTCGACGAACCAGCCTTGATGGAGAAGCTCCGCAGCGATCTGCGGCCCAACCCAGCCTCGGCTTTGGCGCTCGCCGACGAGGGCGAGCGTCGTTTCGCCGATTCGCCGCACGCCGAGGAGCGCCGAGCCCTGGCCATCCAAGCGCTCATCAACCTCGATCGCATCGGCGCGGCCCGTTCGCGTGCCTACGAGTTTCTCGCGCATTACCCTGACGGCCCCTATTCAGCCCACGTGCAAGCCATGACCGGGGTTCATCCCACGCCCGTGGGACCGGGCGGGGGGTACTAGATGTGGCGTGCTCGGCAGATCGTCTTCTACGTCGCGGTGTTGGCCTGCGCGGTTTTCCTCTATTGGCAAAGGAGCCGACCGCGGCCCGAAAAGCCGAAGAATGCAGGTGGCACGAGTGAACAGGTTATGGTGGCCGCACCAACTCCTCGCTTGGCGCTCGCGCGGCCGAGACCGGACGCGGGAACGGCCGATGTTGGCCACCCCGTTCTGGACGAGCCGATCCTGATGCAGCAGATCCGCGCGCAGGTGAAGAGCGATCCGCAGCTCGCCGAGGCCCTGGCACGGGAAGCGAGACAGCGCTTTGCCGACAGCCGGGATGCCGACGAGCGCGATGCACTGCTGGTCGATGCGCTCATCAACCAGCAGCGAATCGGAGCCGCGCGCTCCGAAACCTACTACTACTTCGACCACCACCCGGGCGGCCGCTTCGCCGACCATCTCTTCGTCATGACCGGAGTCCATCCCAGCCCGGCGCGACCGGGACGCTAGCTTGCTCGACGAGCCTGGTTCCCGTCTCTCAAGGAACACCCATGCACGGAGTGCAGGTCCACGTCTGGCTCGGCAAATCGAAATTGCACCTGTCGCGGCCAGTGCAATCGCTGTCCTCCAAGCAGGTGTCCTGGGGTGTGTGACAGAAGTAGCCGTGACCGCAGCTATCCCCACAAGAGGCGTGGGGATCAGGGGGGTTGCAGAAAGCCGGGCTGTCACATACACAGAAAGGGCTGACTGGTGTAGGCGAGCAGAAGCCGCATGGGCCGCAGTCAGCGTCGACGCGGCAATTGCTTCCGGCAAGGCACGAGTTCGCCGCGCTATCCGACGCCGATGCCCGGCACGCGCAGGGTTGGCTGGCAGGGCAGTCCGAGTCACTGAAACAGCCGTCGTAGTCGCATTGCCCGGCGCAATTCACACGAGAGTTGGGTAGACAACGTCCGTTCGTGCCCGCCGCGCAGTCGGCATCCCGAGCGCACATGCCCACCAAGCCTGGCGAGCACGTGTTCACGAAAACCGATCCAGGGGCGCGCGCTTGTGGGCAGGCCGAGCCCACTGGACGATGGTGGACGGGAACGCTCCCTTCACAGGCCACACTGGAAGGGTGGGTGCCGCCCGTGGAGATAGCACCGCCCCTGGATATGGCGCCGCCCTCGCCGGTAGCACCGCCCATCGACAACCTGCCGCCAGCCGCGCCGAGTTCGTTCATGGGCGTCCTTCCACAGGCAAGGCCCCAAAGAAGAAGCAGCGTCAGTGGCAGGAGGTTATTCATCGGACGTTGACGAGAGTACCACGTTCCTTCAGAGATCCGTCGGACGCTGAAACCCGGGCGTGGCGGTGAACCCGAAGGGTGCCGCCGTTGCGACAGAGCCGCGACGTCGCCGCCAGGTAGCCCTCAGAATTCTGAGGGCCTGCCACCATGGTCTGGCTCGCTCCCACTGCCCGCCGCCAATTTGCCTTGGCCTGGAAATTGCTGATAGGTTGCATGTTCCATTTGGAGGCAGCCATGGCCTGTTCAATTCGAGGTGCGACCGGTCGTTGGGTTCTCTCGGCTCTTGTTTCTGCCGTGCTGGCTGGCTGTGCTGCAAACAGCCCGGGACCAGCGCCTGATGCTGCCACTGCCAGCGACGCCCACTTGGCACAGGACGCGACCAGAGTACCTGACAGTGCGAGTGATCACAGCATCGCGCCCGATACCATTCCCAGCGACATCGCGGCCCCGTCTGACGTCGCCCCTGGCGACGTTCCGGTGGCGACGGATGTGGCGCAGGATACTGTCGTGCCTGCGGACGGTCCTGGTGATCGCATCGTCGGGCCCGATGCTGTCAAGCCCGACGTTTCCGCAACTGACGCAGCCTCGTCCGAGGCCTCGGTTGCCGACGTTCGCGCAACTGATGTGGCCTCCTCAGACGCCATCGTCACGCCTGGCGACGCGTTCGCCTTGGGTATCGCCACTGCCTCATCTTCGATCCCGCGTGTGGTTGATCCGCAGGTGCCAGCGCTCGACAGTGCCACCCTGGCATCCGACAACGCCGCCTTTGCCTTTGCCGCCTACAAGCAACTCACCGCAACGAACACCAACTTGGTTTTCTCGCCGGCCAGCATTTCCATCGCGCTTGCCATGACCTACGCCGGTGCGGCGGGAAACACCGCCAGCGAGATGGCCCAGGCGCTTCACTTCAGCCTGCCATCGGCGCGGCTCCACCCGGCGTTCAATGCCCTGGATCAGGCGCTAGCCTCGCGCGGTCAGGGCAAGCCCGGTGCTGACGGTGGCCCGATGCGGCTTAACATCGTCAACGCCACCTGGGCCGAGCGGACCTACACCTTCAAGACGGCCTTTTTGGACACCCTGGCCACGAACTATGGCGCGGGCGTGAACCTGCTCGATTTCGTCAATGCGCCTGATCCATCACGTCTGACCATCAACGCCTGGGTGGCCGACCAGACTGAGAACAAGATCCAGGATCTGCTGCCACCTGGTTCCATCAACAACGTGACCCGTCTGGTCCTGACCAACGCGGTCTACTTCAATGCGGCCTGGAAGACCCAATTCGACCCGAACATGTCCTACGACGGCCGCTTTGCGCTCATCGACGGCAGCAGTGTGGCCGCGAGAATCATGCTCGCAGATCCGTATGGAGGAGCCTTGGCGATGCAGGGGACGAACTTTGTGGCCGTCTCGTTGCCATACGCGGACGACCGCCTGTCGCTGGTACTGGTGGTTCCCGATGCCGGCACGTTCAGCCAGTTTGAATCATCTCTGGACGCATCGACCCTCACGACTATCGTGGCCGGGCTGACCAGCCAGATGGTTTCGATCTTCCTTCCCCGCTTCAAGGTCGAGACCGGGGCAGACTTGGCGAGCGTTTTCAAGGCCCTGGGCATGACATCGGCCTTCAGCCCTGGCGTTGCCGACTTCTCGGGCATGGATGGCACGCGCGACCTCTACATCTCGGGCGTAGTCCACAAAGCCTTCATCGACGTTGCGGAAAAGGGCACTGAGGCTGCGGCGGCCACGGGAGTTGCGGTGCGCACCACCGGGATTTCGCCCGGGCTACGGGTCGACGCGACCCGCCCCTTCCTCTATTTCCTACGTGACCAGCCCACCGGCGCCATTCTATTCATGGGCCGCGTCCTCGATCCCAGCAAGAACTGACTAGAGCACTGGCGCCATGCCCTCCGCAGTCGAGCGGCGCATGCAAACGCGGCGACGAGCCAGATCCAGAGGTCGGGATTGGCGCCGCGGCGGCCGGCGATCGAGCAGCCGCCGGACTTGCCGAGGTTGCTGGGAATTGAGCCTCCGGCGGTGGTGACTCTGGTCGTCCCGCCGCCGCCCGAGCGGCCGCCCGGGTTGTCCGATCCCGCTGCGCCTCCAGCATCAGCCGCGCTGCCTCGGCCACCCGTGCCCAGCGCCCCGCCCGAGCCGACACTGCCTCCGGAGGATCCGCTGGTTGCGATGGGGCTGTCGATGCCGGCGTCCGCGCTGCGCCCACCACTGCCAATACTTTGGCCGCCGTTGGCATTGCCACCGGCCGCGGTTTGTCCGCCATTTCCGCCGCTTGCAGTCTGGCCACCGCTGGCGTTGCTGCCGGTCGCAACCTGGCCGCCACTGCTGCCGCTCGCCGTACCTGCGTCGCGATTTCCGCCCGCGCCGCCGGACTGGCCGCCAGAGCCATTGCCGCCGCCTCCCCCGATGTCGCGGTTGCCGTCGGTGCCGCCGGTCAAGCGGGCGTCAACCGCCGCGTCCCTGAGCCCGGCGTCGGCAGGCGATGGGGGGCCGTCGAGGCCGAAGAAGTGGATGGCCTCGGCTGCGTCGACCACCATATTGTGCGGCTGGCCGGTTTCCTGGATGGCCTCGACCTGGACCACGCCCGAATTGTCCGCGTAGCGGGTTCTGATCCAGGTCGATTGCAGGGCGTTGTTTTCAGTCGTGGTCGGCGTGCCGCTGAGGCCGAAGACGTTGGTCCACTGTTTGATCTCTTCCGTGAAGTTCTGAAAGTAGACCACCTCGTCGGCAGTGCCGTGCCAAATCTGGATGCGTGGACGAGTCCCGGCAAAGCTTGGGTAGGCCGCGCGCACCAGATCGCCCCATTCCATCGCGGTCATCGTGACCTTGCCTTGGGCGCAGTTGCTGTTCCAACCAAGACTGTCGACTGTGCCCTGCGCGTAGCAAGCGAAAGGAACGCCGGCATAGGCTGCGCCAGCCTTGAAGACATCGGGATACGACCCCAACATCACGTTGGTCATCATGCCGCCCGACGAGTGGCCGGCGACGTACACGCGATTCGGATCGCCGCTCTTGTTCTGAATCACCCACTTGACCATCGAGATGATGCCAGTGGCATCGCCGCCTCCGTCGTGGGTGAGAACGTTGGTGGAATGAACGTCCCAGCAGCCATCACTGCTGACCGCGGAGGGGCAGACAACCAGGAACCCGTATTTGTCGGCCTGCTGCGCGAATGCGCTGTTGGTGCTGCACACGTCCGTGCCCTTGCCGTGGCAGGCGTGTACGTTGACCACGACGGCAGGGTTCGCCGTGACATTGCTCGGCGTGTAGAGGTACATCCCGATGCCGCTCGGGTTGGCGCCGAAGTCGGTGATCTGTTGCACCTCAGCCGCTTTTGCCGGAATCGACGCCAGCGACAAGATGACGACGCCGAAAACGGGTCGTGTATTCAGAACGGCGCGCGCCATTGTGCGACTCCTTTGTGAGAGAGTGATTGTAGCACCGTGCAGTGGCGATGCGGCCGGTGGGCGCCTTTGCCGGACGAGAAGCTGGTGCGGAATTGGGCTTGTTTTCGCTTGGGGGGAGGGATGTACTGGATGGTAGCCATCAACGTCATTCTTCGTAACATCAAGATCGTCGGCTACAACTGCAGCGACAGTCCCGGTGAGTGCAAGAGCGGCGCGGACGCGATCACGGTGAATAAGGCAGGCCACCACCTGTGGTTCGACCAGCTCGACGTCTCCGACGGCTCGGACGGCAACCTCGACATTACCAACGGGTCGGATTTCGTAACGGTGTCGTGGACCAAGTTCTCCTACTCGACCAAGCGGACCGATCCGGTCACGGGCAGCACCGGACACCGCTTCTCGAACCTGATCGGCGCCGCCGACGGCCTGGCCATCGACGTGGGGCACCTCAACATCACCTGGCACCACAACTGGTGGGCGGACAACATCGCCGAACGCATGCCCCGTTCGCGCGACGGCAAGATTCACGTCGTCAACAACCTGTTCACGGCGAGCGGCAACGACTACTGCACCAATTCAGGGAATCTTTCATCCTTGCTGGTCGAAAACAACGTCTACATCGGCGTGAACAATCCTCTGCAGGAGGACAGCGACGGCAACATGCTCGCGCGCGGCAATGTCTTCACCAACACGTCGGGATCCAAGACCGCCTCGGGGACCGGCTTCACGCCTCCCTATCAGCTCACCCCCGATGCGACGAGCAACCTCGAAGCCACCATCCGGAGCCAAGCCGGCCCGCAGTGAGGTTGGCCGAGGTGTCTTCGCGATTTGCGGTCGCCGTCGGGGTTCTATGAATACTGCAACAGTGGGCCGGGCTCGGGGGGATAGGAACTGGAGGAAGAGCGAGCCGCTTGCAAAGATCCTTCAGCGGCGGCGACGAACGAGCGCGCCACCGAAGATCAGAGACAGTGGCATCCAGCCGAAGCCCGACGGCGTCCGGCTGCCACCGAGATCGCACGAACAGCCCGCCGCGCCGGTACTCTGACCCGTGCCGAGGTGGCCACTCGTGCCGGCGTGGCCGCCCGCGCCCGCGTCTTCGATCGCACCCGCGTTGCCGCTCGTGCCGGCGTTCCCGCCTGCGCCTGCACTTCCACCTACGCCCGCATTGCCGCCCGTGCTGGCGTTCCCGCCCGAGCCGGCATTGCCGCCTGTGGCGGCGCTTCCGCCTGCGCCCACGTTGCCGCCCGTGCCCGCATTGCCGCTCATGCCCGCAATGCCACTCGCGTCGGCGTTTCCGCCTGCACGTGCATTGCCGCCTGTGGCGGCGCTTCCGCCCGCGCCCAGACTGCCGCCCGTGCCGGCATTCCCGCTCGCGTCCGCAATGCCACTCGCGTCGGCGTTTCCGCCTGCACGTGCATTGCCGCCTGTGCCGGCGCCTCCGCCCGCGCCCACACTGCCGCCGGTGCCAGTGTTCCCGCTCGTGCCCGCAATGCCGCCCGCTCCCCCCGCGCCGGTTCTCGCATCGGGCGGCGATGCGTCGCTGTCCGCACCGCCGTCGCTTGGCACGTTAGTCAACGACAACGTCCAGGTCTCGCTCCCGTTGAACATGACGACTCCGTCGCCCAGCGCCGTCATCACGGGGAACCCCGGTTGCGGGCTGGCGGTCGTCAGGGGGGTGACGTCGTGCCACTCGGTTCCGTCCCAGGTCCAAGTATCGAGGAGGGGAGAGGCGAGCTCATTTCTCCCTCCGTAGAGCACGATCGTCCCGCCCACCGTCACCAGCCCCTCGAGCGCCCGCGCGGGCGGATAGGTGAGGATCGAGAACGGGATCGCGGTCCAGGTCGCGCCGTCCCAGCCCCACATCTCGGCGCTCACCGACCTGCCCACCGCGCCGCCGACCATCACGACGCGGTTCCCGTCGAAGGTCATGGTAGCGCCCCAGCGAGCGAGCGGGTAGGGGGCCGGCTGGGTCGAAAGCGCCCAGGTTGCCCCGTCCCACACCCAGGTTTCCCCCACCGCTACGGTGTCCGGCACGCCGCCGAACAACACGGCGTGGGTCCCCAGCGTCGCCATGGTCGCGCCCCAGCGGGCGCTCGGGCTGGCCGCCGGCGAAAGCTGCGTCCAGTTGCTGCCGTCCCACTCCCAGGTGTCGCCGAGCTTCGCGGTCGGCGTCTCGCCCCCGAAGAGCAGCCCCTTGCTGCCGATGGCGGTCATCGCATACCAGGTTCGCGCGGAGGGGCTGGCCGCCGGCGTCCGTCGCGTCCACGCGGCGCCGTCGAATTCCCAGGTCTCCAAGGTCTGGTCGTCACCCTCGTCGGAGGTCGCCAGCACCGCCCTGTTCCCGAGCGTGATCATCTGGCCGGTGGAGGCGAGGTACGAGCCGGGCGGCGTGACCGCGGCCGCCCTCTCGGTCCAGGTCGTCCCGTCCCAGCTCCAGGTGTCGCCGAGCATGCCGCTGCCGGGAGCGACGCCGTCGTACCCGCCGAACAGCACGACCTGGGTGCTGACCGTCGCCATCATCTGCGCCCCACGCGGGGCCGGGCTGGCGGCCGGCGTGCGCTGGGTCCAGGCGGTGCCGTCCCACTCCCAGGTCTCGGCGTTGTAGAGAGCAGCCGTCGTCGAGCCGCCGAACAGCACGATCTTGCTGGCCAGCGTCTCCATCCCGTGCCAGTAGCGCGCCGGAGGGCCGACCAACCCGGTTCGCTGGGCCCAGTTGGTGCCGTCCCACTCCCAGGTGTCGTTGAGCGGCGCGGTCGGCCCCTCGCCGCCGAACAACACCAGCTTGCTGCCTAGTGCCGCCATCACCGCCCCGTTGCGCGCGGGCGGGCTGGCGGCCGGCGACTTTCGCGTCCATCCCGTCCCGTCCCACTCCCAGGTGTCGCCGTGCACGTTGTTGCCGAGACCGCCGAAGAGCACAACCTTGTTCCCGAGCGTCGCCATGGTGCCCCCCTGGCGGCGAATCAGCAGCGGCACCTCCTTCCAGGTGACCGCCGTCAGCTCGCTGCGGGTCGTGCTGGTGGCGGGGGGCGCCGCGCGACAGCCGGGGATGACCGCGAGGCCGAGCACCCCGATGCTCAGGCCATAGGCCAATCTCATGGCAGAACTATGTTTCCGGGCGGTGGGCATCATAGGAGTATGGTCGTCCGCGCTACCGAACGCATCCGTGCCGGATGATAGCCGGAATCCGGGACAACAGGTAGCACACCGCTGTGGTTGTGAGAGTCTGCGACCAAAAGGTTTCCCGCACCATCCAGCAACACGCCCTGGGGTGAGTCGAAGCGGGCATCAGCTCTGGTTGTGCCCCCGGGCAGACCCCAGTCTAGAGCTTCATATTACCATCGGTAGGCGGCTGGATAATGACTGCCATCTTCGAGTTGTGCGCCGCCGGAGATGCGCTCCATACGGTGGTACGGTTCGCGTTGGCTGGCCCGCTACCAGGTCACAACCTCATCGAAAGCCAGACCGCCAGTTGGTGACTGGTCTTCCACCAGCAACACAACTGAGCGGCCCACCAGCTCACTGGTGTCCCAGTCGACTGTAGCGGTCGCGCCTGACGGCGACGCCGCTCGCACTACTTTGTCCTGGTCGAGCAACGCCACCCGCAGCCCAGGATCGGCGGGCCCGGACAACACGAAACGCAGATGGGCCTCCGCAACCGTGAAAGGCGCGGAACGTAGCGTCCCCCGCGCAGCCGGGCCCAGACGGGTGGAATCCGCGGCGAAGCGGCCGTATGTCCCAGGCGGCGACGGCGCGGGGCCGCTTCCGAATGCCTGACCTTCGGCGACGAAGATCTGCCAGGTGCCAGTCTCGAAGTCGGCCAAACGGCGCCCTTCGGCCGGCACGGGTGGCGGCGCCAGGGTGGGGACCAGCAGCGCGTTGGGAGAGGTTTCCGCGCCCGCGAACATGCGCACTGAATCTACGCCTTCGTGCAGCTGCCACCAGAGGTGGTAGCGCGAGTCCACAAAGGGAAATTCGCCGGGCCGCGCCTTCCAGTCGAGCACGATGGCCGAAAACAACTGCTCCTGCAGCGCCTGATCCAGTCCTTTGGGCCGGCCCAGTGCCGGGCTGACATCCCATATGCCCATGCGATGGACAAACGTTCGCTTGCCCACCAGCGCGCCATAGTAGGTGTGAAAGGGAATGAAGAGATCGCCGGGCACGCCAGCCAGACGATCGAGCAGGCGCGCCGCCGCGACGTAGTCGGCCGACTGAGGAACGAAAGCCTTGAGGGTGGGACGCGGGATGTGCTGGTTCTGCCAGGCCAGGGCAAGCAGGACCGCACAGGTGGGCACTGCCGAAAGCCAACTCCGGCGGTCAAGCGCATGCAACAGCAACCGCGCGGACAACACGGATGCAGCCAACACGGGGAAGAAGACCGCCGGAATATAGGCGTTGCTGAATGCCCACTGGGTAGCAAACCCAACTGCGGCTGCCACCTCGCCAGCGATTGCCACCGCCCACAGGATGATGTCGGTTCGACGCAACTTGCGGGTGCAGGCCAAGACCACAGTGGCCACCATCAGCACCGCAAAAACCGGCCAGAGCTGCTTGAGCGTGTCGGGCAACACGGAGGCAACCACCACTTTCCAGCGATAGCCGTGAGTCTGGTGCAACTTGAAGATGTACGTCCAGAACCACCCGTCCGAGGTCTTCACCAGCAGGCCAATTCCCGCTGCTAGCGCCGCGGCGGCCGCCCCGGCATAGACCAGCGCGCGCCGCCAGTTCACCATGAGCAAGCCCGCGCCCAGCCCCACGCCGACAATGCTGGCGGTTTGCTTGCTGAAGAACGCGGCCGCGATCACCAGACCTGCCGCTGCCGCGCTCTTCCAGGTGCCACCCCGCAGGACCAGCCACAGGGCCAACCCTTCCAGCGCCAGCAACAAGCTGTCGGAACGGACCAGATCAAAGAACCCGCCGGTGAATGCAAAGGCCGCCGCGACGGCCGCGGCGCCCACCAGGCCGACCAGGGCAGCCAGCCAGCGGCGGCCGCGCGCAAGCTCGCGTGCCTCGCCCGCAACGCAAAGTCCAAGCAACACCAGCGCAGAAGAAAACGCCAGCAGCGAAACCAAACGCCCGAGTAGGTAGCCGAGGGGAAACAGCAACGACAGCAGGGCGAGCAGGGCGGGATAAAGCGGCGTGTACAGATAGGGGACGAAATCCAACGACGGCTTGACGTAGATGCCTTGCCCGGCCGCGATCCGCTGCGCGTGCACCAGCATGCCGCCTTCCATCCATTCGAGGTCAAGCGGAAAGCCGGCGCGGCCGGCGAAGAGCCGCAGGTGCCAGCCAAGCTGCACGAGCGCTGGCACTGTCGCAACAATCAGCGCGAGCACCAGCAAGCCGCTGATCAGTCTTTCTCTTTTTCCCGTCATCGGCTCCCTAGCCTCGCAACGACACCACGCTGACCCCGTCGCCGCCCTCACCCTTGCCACCGGGCCGGAAGCGCTCGACATAGGGCGAGGTCGCCAAATACTCGCGCACTACCTTGCGAAGCGCACCCGTGCCGTGACCGTGGATGATGAAAACGGTGTCAGCGCCCTCCAGGGCGGTGCGGTCTAGAAACGCCTCCAACTCGCCCAGTGCCTCGTCGGCGCGCTGGCCGCGC
>PMJO01000207.1 GCA_003158455.1 Myxococcales bacterium
TCGGAACGGTTCCGTGAACCAGCCACCGCGGGAAGGGGACATCGTCGTCTTCGGCCAACGCCCCCCATCCGAGACCGCATCCGACAACTGGAACGTGACTGTCTTCAGCGTTGCCAGCTATGCCACGGTGGACATCAAGCTCGGGAACTGGACGCTGACGCCGGGCTTGCGTTTCGAGCCCACTTGGATCGAAGGGGATCATCGCCTTCCGTTCAGCAGTATCGCGCCCCCGGTTGGCTATTCTCGGCTCGACGCTCCCCCCAATCCGATTGGCGTCCCGGTGCTCCGCAACCTCCCCAATCCGCGCCTGCAGATCGCCTGGCGGCCTACCCCCAAGCTCACCCTCACCAGTGGCGCGGGAGTGTACGGCCAGCCGCCCGATCCTGCGGACATGTCCCCGGTGTTTGGCAACCCGTCGATCGTGGGGTCATATGCCGTACACTTGACCGGTGGGTTCTCGTTCAAGCTGCGTCCAACCTTGACCTTGGAATCCGTGGGTTTCTACAAGAAGCTGTACGACCTCGTCTCGCGCAGCGCCAGTCCATCCCCGCCAGTGGGACAGGCGCTGACCCAGGATGGAACCGGTCGCGTGTTTGGACTGCAGATCCTGCTTCGGCAAGAACTGTTCAAAGGCTTCTTCGGCTGGGCGACCTACACCCTGTCACGCAGCGAGCGCCGCGATCATCCTGATCAGGCATTTCGCTTGTTCGACTATGACCAGACCCACGTGCTGGCTTTTCTCGCCAGCTACGAGCTGGGCCGGGGCTTCGTGGTGGGCGGACGCTTCCGCTACTCCAGCGGGATGCCGCGCACACCGGTGGTGGACAGCTANNCGAAAAGGCCTTCGTCATGCAGCGGGCGAAGCTAAGCGTGTTCATCGACGTGCAGAACATCACCAATCGTAAGAACCCCGAGGAGATCATCTACAGTCAGGACTATAAGCAGCGAAGCTACATCATCGGACTGCCGATACTTGCGGTTGCGGGTGCACGCCTGGAGTTCTAGATGGCCTACGCGAAACAACTTCTTCTTGTGGTCGCTCTTGCCAGCACCGTGCTCGGGTGCAAACCCGAGGTGGGCCAGGCTCCCTCGCTCGTCACCGACTACGCTCTTCTCGCGGTAAGGGGCGAGCCCCCCGAGGCCAAGCCCGGGGCCGACGTGGTTTACTCCTTCTTGCTTGCATCGCCCACGGGAACCGTGACCGATGCCACCGCAGGCTGGGATGTTTGCGAAACACCCAAACCCCCGGCCGAGAACAACTCGGTGGCCAGCGCCTGCAATCCTCCCGCACCCGGCCCGACCACGGGACAGACCTTCGAAACCCCGGTTCTCACCAACGCATGCACCCTGTTCGGCCCCATTGCGCCCCCGCCTTCGGCGGGCCAGCCGGCGATCAGACCGCGCGATCCAGATAGCACCGGCGGCTACTACTTGCCGGTTCGGGTGAAGTTCCCTGATCTGGCGACCGGCAGTGTGACCGGATTTGCCTTTGAGCGAATTGCCTGCAATCTGGCCAATGCCCCAACCGATGTCGTGGACGAATACAACACGCGGTATGAACCGAACAACGATCCCGGCATCGCTGCCACCGATGTTATCCGGGCCGACGGTTCCAGGCTGAACCTGGATTCCGACACCCAGATCGTGTCGCCGGGCGAGTCGGTCGTCTTCGCGGCAGCGTTCGCCGCCGGCTCTGCCGAGACGTTCCCGGTCCTAAACCAGAGCGGCGATGCGCTGGTTGATCAGACAGAGAGCCTGTACATGTCCTGGTTCGCCACGTCTGGGTCGTTTGAACACGATCGCACGGGTGTGGCAGGCACCCAAACCGCTACTTCGACCAGCAACACCTGGAAGGCTCCCGACACGGCAACGCCAGTTAATTTGTGGCTTGTGTTGCGCGATTCACGCGGCGGCACTGACTTCAAGTCGTACCAGATTCAGGTCACACAGTAGTTGCTGGTCGGATTCCGCCGGCGCGGCAAGCACCAGCCCAATGACGCCAATTGGCTTCAGTTGGCGTTCACAATCACGTTGCAGTGCTGTAACACGATCTCCATCCTGCCCCGAATATGGTCGCCGCATGCTCGGGATCTCATCCCAGGCGCCCGTGCGCATTCTCGTCGTGCAAGACGAGCCTAACCTGAGCGGTTCGCTGTCGTACATTCTCGAGGCTGCGGGCTACAAAGTGCAGGTCGTCGGCACTGGGGAAGAGGCCCTGCGTGTCTTCCCTGATTTGTGTCCTGACCTGGTCTTGCTGGACATCAGCCTGCCCGATTGCTCCGGCTTCGAGGTTTGCCGTCGAATCCGCGCCAGCGCGGTGGCCCGGCAGCCGGCCGTGGTCATTCTCACCGCCAAGACCGGGGAAAGTGACCGGGTTGCCGGTTTCGAGGTTGGCGCGGACGACTTCGTGACCAAGCCGTTCAGCCTGCGCGAGCTGATGTTGCGCATCGAGGTCCGGCTACGGGCTCGCCAGGGCGCAGAGCTGGCGGCGAGTGACGAAGCGCTGGTCAATGAGGGGACTGACGAGCGCCTGACCTTGGGACCGCTGGAGATCGATCGAGCGGGTCATCGGGTCCTTCTCTCAGGTGAGGAGGTCAGCTTCAGCGCGCAAGAAATGCGCCTTCTGGCGTATATGGCCAGCTCGCCGGGCAAGATGCACACGCGCCGCGAGCTACTGACCGAGGTCTGGGGCTATCGCCCCGACGTTTCCAGCCGCACTCTTGACACGCACATCAAGCGCATTCGCGACAAGTTCGGGCCAATGGCGTGGATGATCCAGACGGTGCATGGGGTGGGCTACCGCCTGGCCAAGCCACAGCAAAGGGTCCGTCGTCACGAGTCGACGGGCAACGTCGCCCGTCGCAGGTGAGATGCGTTGGCTGGCAGGATCGGCTGTACGCCCCATTGACGCTTCAGCCTTTGCGCGCTGGGATGGCCGTTGCTGGTTTCTGTGCCGCCGGGTCCGCTTGCACGGCCAGGCGATAGCCCACCCCACGCACCGTCTGAATGAGATCGCCGGACGCGCCGAACTTGTCACGGATGCGTTTGACATGCGTGTCCAGAGTGCGGCTGGAGACCTCCGGATGGTAGCCCCACACTTCGGTCAGCAGTTCCTTGCGCGTGCGCATCTTGCCCGGCGTTCGCACCAGGAAAAGCAGAAGTCGCATTTCCAGCGGGCTGACCCGAATTTCCTCGCCAGACACAAAGACACGATGCTCGGCCCTATTGATCTCCAGCGGGCCAACTTTCACCCTGGCTTCGTCTTCCGGGTTCTTGGAGCCCTTCGATCCCGCGGCCGACTCAACCGCTGGCCGGCGTGCCTTGAGTCGCGCGTCGATGCGCAGCATCAGCTCGCGAATGCTGAATGGCTTGGTCACATAGTCGTCGGCGCCCACTTCGAAACCGGCCACGCGGTTCAGTTCTTGGCTCTTCGCAGTCAGCATGATCACCGCGGGCTGGACACCGCCGGTCATTGCGCGAATGCGGCGGCAGACATCGAACCCCGATATGTCGGGCAGCATGATGTCCAGCAGCACCAGGTCGGCGCGAAAGCTGGCCAACGCCTCCAACGCCGCCTCGCCACGATCCGCGACCTGCACTTCATAGCCCATCGCCTTCAGGCTGTATGCCAACGAAGTGCTGATGTCGACCTCGTCCTCGACGATCAGGATGCGGGGCAAGGGTCGGCGACTGGCTTCAACCATTGCCGCCAGGCTACGGCATGCAGGTTACGGGACGGTGAAGTTGCTGCAACTTTCGCGCTTCTCTCATCCCGCGGACTGTCATCTGTAGATAGCGGGATGGAAGTGGGCCGGCGTGTCCGATTGTTGCCCGTTTGTCACAAGGCCCTGCCATAATTTCGCACAAGGCCTCTAGAAACCGGAGCCTTGCCGCGTGAGAACACCAGGGACTGATTCCATCATCGCAGCCGTTGATGTAGGCGCCAATGCCGTGCGCCTGCAGATGGGCCGCGCTTTGCCCGACGGCAGCATCGAGATCACTCATCAAGAGCGTGATCCCGTGCGGCCAGGGCAGGACGTGTTCATGCGGGGAGCGATTCCGGGACAGGCGGTCGAGCGTCTGGTGGCCACTTTGCGACGCTATGGATCCTTGTGCCGCCGCTATCACGCGCGGGTGCGCGCGGTGGCGACCAGCGCCTTGCGTGAGGCGCGCAACCGCGACGAGATCGTCCGGCGGGTACAGCGCGAGGCCAGGCTGAATCTGGAGATCATTTCGGGCAAGGAAGAGGCGCGACTCATCTGCCTTGGTGTGTTGCAGGGCAAGCGACCCAATACCCGATCACTGTGCGTCGACATTGGCGGCGGATCGACTGAGGTGGCGGTTGCGTTGGGCGACAGACCGACCCACCTCTGGAGTCTGGCGATGGGCGCGGTTCGTCTGACTGAGCTGTTCAAGTTGGCCCACACCACCACCAACAAGCAGCTTCGGCTGGCGCGCGAGTATGCTCGCGAAGCCATGGCCGAGTCGCTGCCCAAGGTTCTTCCTGGCGCGCCTCGCGTAGCGCTTGGCAGCTCAGGTTCGATTCGGGCGGTGGTTGACTACACCGCGGCCGAAGGCAGCAACCAGGCCACAGTCAAGCAACTGGCGCGTGCGGTTGAAGAATTGGCGGCCATGACTCCGCGCGAGCGACGGCAGCGTTTTGACCCCGCCCGTGCCGACATTGTGCTGGCTGGCGCCGTGATTCTGGAGGCTCTGGCCCGTCGGCTTTCCCTGGATGCGGTGACTGCGGTTGATCGAGGCCTGCGCGACGGCTTGCTGGTCGACTTGCTCAACCGCCGCAGCACCAGTCAGCGCGACCGTTCCCTGGCGGACGAGGCTCTCGCGCTCGGACGCCGGTTTCAGTTCGATGAAGCGCACGCGCGCCAGGTCGCCACGCTGTCCTTGGCCCTGTTCGATCAGATCCCGCAGGTTCACCGTCTGCCGGCCGCAGTCCGTCCGTATCTGGAGGCGGCCGCATGGCTGCACGACATCGGCAATTCTGTGAACTACCAGAAGCACCATCGTCACACGGAGTATTTGGTGCGTAATACGGACATCCCGGGCCTGGCCGATCGCGAGCGCGATCTGGTGGCGCGCATTGCGCGCTATCACCGCAGAAGCCACCCTGACCTGCACCACAGCGGCATGGCGGGACTGTCGCGCAGTGAAGCCGGGATCGTGCGAAAACTGGCCACCCTGCTGCGGGTGGCCGACTCTCTTGATCGCAGTCATGTCCGGCCAGTGCGACGCCTGGTGGCTCGCGCGCGGCCGCACGAGGTCGTCTTGAGCCTGACCGCGCGAGGAACGGTAGATTTGGAACTTTGGGACGTGATGCGTGAGGCCTCGCTGTTTCGCCAGGTATTTCGCCGCCGTTTGCGGGTTGAAGTGGCTTGAACAGATGATCAGTAACGCTCGAGGTTGGCAGGCATCCAAAGAGTTCACAGAAATGTCACAGAAGCTGGTCTCAACGCGGAGCAAGACCTAGTTCCTTGTCTTCCAAGCGCCATTCTGCTTCGACTGACCGCGCGCTCGGCAGCGCAGGGGGTGAGGTACGCCCGCACCACTTCATCAATCGCGAGCTGTCGTCGTTGGCGTTCAACGGGCGGGTGTTGGAGGAGGCGTGTGACCCGAATGTGCCGCTGGCCGAGCGGTGCAAGTTCCAAGGCATCGTGGCGTCCAACCTGGACGAGTTCTTCATGGTGCGGGTCGCGGGTCTCAAGCAGTTGCTGGCCGGCGGTGTGGCCGAGAGTGGCGCAGATGGGATGTTGCCTGGAGAGCAGCTCGCGGCGATCTCCGCGCGCACCCACGAGATGGTGGCGGCCCTGTACCAGAACTTCCGCGATTTCATCGCGCCCCTGCTGATCGCCAAGGCGGGCCTGGCCATCCTGGCGCCTGACCAGCTCAACCCCGAGCAGAAGGGGTTCTTGCACGCGCACTTCAGTCGCAACGTGTGGCCGGTGCTGACCCCGCTGGCGGTGGACCAGGGGCATCCGTTTCCGGTCTTGCGCAACCGCAGCCTCAACCTGGCCATCGTTTTGCGCAAGGAGACCCAGCGTGTGGCTCGCCGCTCGCGCATTTTCGCGGTTGTGCAAGTCCCGGCGGTGCTGAAGCGCCTGGTGGAGATCCCACCTTCACCACCTCATAGGGCCGCTTTCGTTCTGCTCGAGGACGTCATTGCCATGCATGTGGGCGAGCTGTTTCCGGGTTTCCGCGTGGTGGGATGTCACTGCTTCCGCGTGACACGCGACTTCGATTTGTCGTTGGACGAAGACGAGGCAGACGATCTGCTCAAGTCCATCCAGCGCGAGTTGCGGCGCCGCGAGCGCAACCAGGCAGTGCGCTTGGAACTCGCGCATGACACGCCCGCCGAGGTGGAGAGCTTCCTGCGCAAAGCCTTGCACTTGCAGCCGGACGACGTGTACCCGGCCGAGGGACCGCTGCACCTGGCTGATCTTACTCCGCTGGCCGCGCGCGATGAATTGCGGGACTTCAGGGACGAGCCGTTTACTCCGCAACCGGTGGCGGCCTTTCTCGATGCGGACATGTTTAGGGTGATTTCCGAGCACGACGTGCTTCTGCACCTACCCTACGAGTCGTTCGATCACGTGGTGGACTTCGTGTCAACCGCGGCCGCGGACCCCGACGTGCTGGCCATCAAGCAGACCTTGTACCGGACCAGCGCCGATTCACCCATCGTCACTGCGCTGACTCGGGCCGCGGAAAATGGCAAGCAAGTGACGGCCATGATCGAACTGCGTGCGCGCTTTGACGAAAAGCGGAACATCACCTGGGCGCGGGTACTGGAAGAGGCAGGTGTGCACGTGGTATATGGCGTGGTGGGACTGAAGACCCACTGCAAGGCTTCGCTGGTGGTTCGGCGCGAGGGCGATGCCATCCGTCGCTATGTGCACCTGTCGACCGGGAACTACAATCCGACTACTGCCCGGACCTACGGGGACATCTCGCTTTTCACCGCTCGCGAGGCCTTTGCCGACGACACCGGGGCGCTGTTCAATTTGCTGACTGGATATTCCGCTCCGCCCTCGTGGAAGCGTTTCACCGTGGCGCCCCTGGGCCTTGCCGAGCGGATTGTCGAACTCATCGAGCGGGAGCGAATGTACGGTCATTCCGGCCGGATCGTGGCCAAGATGAATGCGCTGGTCGACCCAGACGTCATCCGCGCCTTGTATCGGGCATCGCAGGACGGGGTGTCGATCGACCTGCTGGTGCGTGGGATCTGCTGCCTGCGGCCTGGAATTCCAGGCATGAGCGAAAACATCCGCGTGCTGAGCGTTGTCGACCGCTATCTGGAACACGCCCGCATCTTCCACTTTCACGCCGGCGGCCGGCGTGAAGTGTATTTGTCTTCGGCAGATTGGATGCCGCGCAACTTCATCCGCCGGGTCGAGGTCATGTTTCCGGTAGACGACGAGTCGCTGCGCGACCGCCTGATCGACGAGATTCTGGCCACAAACCGCGACGACAACGTAAAAGCACGCATGTTGTTGCCCGACGGTACCTATCAGCGCCTGCGTCCCGGAAATGGCGATCCATTACGGCGCAGCCAGCAGCGCTTTACTGAACTGGCGAGGCGATCTGCGACAAAGCCGCCGGTGCAGAGGGAAGACGGGGACGAATACGTGGCGGCGGGGCGCGAAAGCCCGACCACAACCACGGCTACTAGCACACTGCCCGCCATGCACGGCAAGCCCGCTTTGCCGTCATAGTAAGCTGGATCCGCGCGCCCGTCACACGACGTTTTCGCATCTGATACGCAACTGTGCCGATAGGGTCCCCGATTACGGGCTAGTCTACCTGCGGGCGTCCGGGCCGGACGTTGGCCCGGTTGATTCCCGGTCGGCGTTGGAACGCCCAAGCGATTCTGTCTTTGTGGGCCACCTGGGTTCGTCTCAATCTCCTGGGCCTGGGTGGCCCACTCATTGTCTACGCCGAGCCGCTGTGAGACTTGTTGGCGAAGACTTTGGCAATGGCCTCGTCCCACACCGACGGTTGCTGAGGGCCGAGGACGGCAGACGCCCATGGCCAAGGCGGGTCATCGTCGTCATCGCACATTCCATCGGCCACGGCCTCATCGTCGTACTCGGCCCCCGGCCAGGTCGGTTCATTGTCTTTCCATGAATTCTCGCTGGGACTGACGGCCGGCGCGTTCCTTCTTTCCGGCTCGCCCGGGGCGCAATTGCTAGGTCTTTTGCGCGGATTCGCATTTGGGTCGTCCATTCCCTCCTCCAAAACAAGGGTTCGGTTGCCTGTGCTTCGTGAATCGGGTAGTAGCTGCGGTTCTGATTCCATCCTAGCGAGTTCTCTGTGAACACAGAGTCACTGTTGCGCGACGGTTGCGAAACCCGGTGCAGTCGCGTTCACCGTCACAAGACGAGAGCGGACGGCAACCATGCGAGACTTCTTTTCCGACTTGTCACCCAGGTGCCACCACAGTGAGCATGGAGTTGGCCAATACTTGGTCCACCGAAAGGACCAGACCCATGGCAACCTCGACGTTCACGCCCATCTCTATCCCATGCGGAGATTCCAAATCTCACGCGTTCAACGACAATGGCAGCCAGACAAGCGACATCCAGCCGTCTTCGCGAATCTTGGTCGCATTGCAGGATGCAGAAGCTCGGCGCCGGATGAGCCGCTTGCTTCGTGCCCAGGGGTTTCGCGTGATCGCACTTGACGAACCATTTGCCGTGTGGAGCTTGGTGGCGGACCACGCGTCGCCTCGCTTGACAGGTTTCGACTTCGTCATCTGTGGTGGCTTTCGCAACTATTGCGGAAGGGAGGCAGCATGGGGACTTGACGTTGCGACACGCTTTTTCCTGCTCCTCGGCCCTAGCGGATTCGTTCCCTTTGCCGCCGATGGGGCGCCGCCCCCCGCATCGGCATTTCGGCGCGCTTGCATGAAGCCTGTCCATGACAACTCGAAGCGACCAGGTACAATGCATTTCATCGGGAGATCGCCGGACGTCTTTTCCACGGGAACGGCTCCGGGCCACACGCAATGAGCAGATCTGGATTTCTCACTCTCACTCTTGCCCTTGCAGCGCTGTCCGCCTGCCATGCCACACGTGACGGTGTCTCCACTGGCCCGCCAGTCGGGACTAGCTATCGCGTGGTGGTGGCAATCGTGGTGGATCAACTGGCGGCTTGGGTGATGGCGGAGCGGGCGCAGGAGTTGCCCGCAAACGGCGGCTTTGCCCGCCTCAGCCGCGAGGGCTTCTATGCGCGCGAAATGGAGTTCCAGCATGCGGTCACCGAGACNNCGCGATCGGACCACCCGTTTGGTTGCTGCCGACGGCACGTCGGTCGAGGGCGAGGGCAGTTCACTGACAGCCCTTGATTCGGGCGTGGCGACAGTTGCTGACCGGTGGCGCGAGGCGCATCCGGATGGACGCGTGTTCAGTTTTTCGCTCAAGGATCGTGGTGCGCTGTTCGGCGCTGGCCGTCATCCTGACCTGGTCCTGTGGCTCGACACCAAATCGGCCCGCATGGTCACTTCAACGCCGTTTGCCCCGGCTGAACAATTCCCCGCATGGGCGGCAAACGCCGGGGGCGGCAGCGCTGTGGCGAAATTGTTGCAAACACCCTGGGCGCTAGAGGGGGAGGAGCGCGCCTGGGTTACCCGCCATGCCTATCCGAATGATGCTCACCCGGGCGAGTCGACGCACATCCTCGGAGATCACTTTCCCCACGCGATTCCCTCGGCGGAGGCCCTGCGTGCCACGCCATTGGGTGACGACCTTGTGCTCGGGCTGGCGGAGGCGGCGATACAGGATGCAGCGAATTCCTCTAGACCTGTGTTTCTCGCGTTGTCCCTCTCCGCCAATGACTACATCGGGCATCTCTTTGGGCCGCAGTCCTGGGAAGCATGGGACGAGCTCCTGCGGCTCGACCAAGCCCTGTCCGGTTTCTTCGCATTTCTGGACCACAGTGTCGGGGCGAATGGATACGCAGTCATCCTCACCGGCGATCATGGCATCAACCCATTGCCTGAGTTGGCTCCGCACGAGCGTTTCTGGTGCGCCAGCCCCGACGCGTGGCAACGGCCCTGTTCCCCCACTCGACGCGTACGCGCGACGGCCAAGGCCGGCGCGCCAGCGACCGAACCCACAGTACGCGAGGTTTTGGAGAGTGCCTGGACCAGCGAGTTCGGCCATCGTGGGCCTTGGGTTGCTGGCGTGGCGGGGCCGTTTGTCTACCTGAGCAAGGCGCCCGGCGCGGCCGCGGACCGGGCGCGGCTCGTCCGCGTCGCCCGGAGGGTTTTGGGCAAGTCGTTCGGAGCGCGCGACGTGCTTGACGTGCGACAGTTTGCGCGCACCTGTTCCCCGGATCGCGCAGACGCTCTCTTGTGCCGGTCGCTGCCGGTCCACGTCGCCGCTGACCTTTTCGTCGAACTGGCGGAGGACGACTTCTTCGATGTCGATCTTGATCCAGGTCTGGGCACCAACCACGGCACGCCCCGCCGCTTCGACCGCAGCGTGCCGCTCTATCTGCGGGCACCTGGCTGCATGCCCGCAGGCACGCTAGTCACAGGGCCGCTGCGCTTCGACGCCTTCACCCGCACACTGGCCTCGCTGCTCGGGCTGGCGCCCAATGCCATCGCCCCAACTGGCCGCGATCTGTGCAAGCGGTAGATCGCGTGGGGAGCCCGCCGGCCTTCAGGACGGACAACCCACCCTGCCCACCCCGCGCGCTCTCGCGCGCGCCCTCGCCGGCGGCGAACCATCGCGGGAAGGTATGGCGAGGCCGAGCAAAGCGAGTGAGGTGGGTGTGGAGGTGTGGGGCCGAAGGGCGAAGCGAACCCTCCCAGGGTTTCCATCTTGATGTCAGCCATGCCCTGTCAGCCTTCTCCCGGGTTTCGCTCGCGCAACTTAGAAGGGACAGATCGTTCAACGATGCGATAGCCAACCCCGCGGACGGTATCGACATAGGCGCCGGCATCGACGAGTTTCTGGCGCAGTCGTTTTACGTGGGTGTCCAGGGTGCGGCTGGAGACTTCCGGGTGGTAGCCCCACACTTCGGTCAAGAGTTCGCGCCGGTAGCGGACCTTCCCTGGCACTTGCAAAAGATGCAGCAGAAGACGCATCTCGAGCGCGCTCACGTGCACCTCGCTGCCATTAATGAAGACCTGGTGGGAGTCGGGGTCAACCTCGAAGTTGCCGATGGTGATGCGGGCCTTGCCCGGCGCAGCCTCGGCTGGGGCGTCATGCTCGCGCTCGTCCGCCACGCTCTGACCGCGCTGCCGCGCCTCCATACGGAGAAGCAACTCGCGCACGCTGAACGGCTTGACCAGGTAGTCATCAGCGCCCACCTCGAACCCCACCACGCGGTCGATTTCTTCACCGCGCGCGGTAACCATGATCACGATTGGCTGGGGTGTCTGGCCGTTGGCGCGAATTCGGCGGCACACCTCCAGTCCGGATATATCGGGCAGCATGAGGTCCAGAAGAACGATGTCCGGTGGCTGGGCATTCGCCAGCTGCAGTGCAGTTGTGCCGTCCAGTGCACTACACACCTCGTAGCCCGCCGCCTTCAAGCTGTAGGAGAGGCTGGTGGCCAGATCGGCCTCGTCCTCCACCAACAGAACTCGACCCTTGCGCAGGCGTGCAGTTTCCGCACCGGACGCGGGCGGGCGCGGCGCGGGCTGCGCGCTCGGGCCCGTCGGAGTTCTCGGTTTCGGGCTCTTGGGCTCCTCAGTTTCTTTCGTGGTTTGGGACAGCAAGCCTAGGGTCTCCAAGGTTGGCAGCGTGGCGAGGGTCTCTTCCGCCCACTATCAGCGCGACCGTCTCGCAAAGGTTGGTGACGTGGTCTGCAACGCGCTCAACGTGTTTGACAGCCGCTTGCAACCGCAAAGCCTGGGTGATGCATTGGGAGTTCTCGCCCACGTGGGTGAGCAATTCGCAGAAGATCTGGGCAGAGAGGTTGTCAATCAGCTTGTCGCGGGCGATGACTTTCTCGGCCTTGCTTGCATCAGAGGTGACGAACGCATCGAGAGCGTCGTGCAACATGGACTCGACCTCGGTGGCAATCCGAGGAATTCCCACCTCGGGTTGAAGGGGAGCCAGGGCGCACAGATTGAGCGCGCACTGGCCTATGCTGACGCCCAGATTGGCAATCCTCTCAAGATCGGTCGCGAGTCTGAGTGAACTCGTGACGAGACGCAGATTCGAGGCCCTCAGCTCGCGACGCTCGAGGATTCTGCGGCAGAGACAATCGATTGCGATTTCGTGTTGTTCGACCGCACAATCGGACTCGACGGTTTGGTGAGCCAGTTCGGTATCGCGCTCGGTTAGCGCCCGCACGCTGGCGCCGACAAGGGTTTCGACCCGACCGCCCATCATGATCAGTTGGACGCGCAGGCGCCGAAGGTCATCGTCATATCCTTTGTCGATGTACAGCCGCTCCGTCATGTTCGGCGAGCTCCTGTGCGAGCCGGTGCCGTTCGGTAACAGCTGGGCGCGTCCTCATCTGGGCACCGGAGATTCGTGTTGTGCGACCGAGTTCTGGGACGTAGCGATTCTGCGGCTGTCTCGGCCAGCGTCTTGCTAAACGCGAAAATGCCGGGGCTAACTTCGGCTCGGACAACTGGAAACCGGCAGACGGCAGGCTGTCCGGTTGGGACATGTAACCCATCAGCCCGGCCAGCGCCCAGGCCGCGTTCAGATCTCATGGTCGGTATTGTGACGAAGCCCGGTAGCGAACAGGTGACGTAATGGAAAACTCTTGCGCAAGAGTCGCTTTGAACTCGGCGCAGAGCACCGCGCCGCGGTCGACAATGCCGCCTCTGGCCACAGCCTGTGTCACAGACGCGCCACGCAAATGTTGCCGAGATGGCGCCGACGATTTCTCGCCGTCGGAGTATGGATCAGGCATGAAAATCCTGCACGAAGCCTGCGTGATCACGTGTCTCGACCAAGACGATCCATGGCGGACAGAGCGCCGAAGCGACGGCTGGAACGTTGGCGACGTTCTCCCGATTGAGTCGGACACCCAGCAGTGCGCCGACGATTCGTGCAGAAGAGAGCGCCCGAGGAACGACTGGAACATCGGATCCGCTTTCCCCGACGAAACGGAGTCCATGCAACTCGCCTTGGTTCCCGTCGAGAGCCGGAACCAGTTGGGAGGGCGGGATTCCAGTGTTCTCTCGCACCAGCGGGTCGCTGAACTCCTGCTCTCGGACGATGGTCCGTCGCGCGCTGATCACGTGGTGGAACAGGACGCCGATCGCGGGGCGCTGGTCTAGCTGAGCTGATGATGGCTGCGGAGGCGACCCGCACGTTGCGACCCTCAGGAAGAGGGCTGCCTTTGGGCAGCATCTGACTTCCATCCACATCCGCCAATCGTTCCGCAGCGAAACATTGGGGTTTTGGGGAGGGAGGAGGACGCACAGAGGCACTAGCCTCGCCGTTTCACCTTTTCAAGCTTCCGCACAGGGTCGGCTCAAGCCGTGGCCGCGTGCACCCTCCAGGGTGCGCCCTAGAAGCTCTTGGCGACACCCAATCCCCAGCCACTGCCGGTGCGGATAGGACCCAAGGAGACTCCTTGGGTTGTGTCCTTCCTGTGCCTTTGTGGCGCGACCGTGATTCGCGGGCCACCGTTGTGAGCGAAGCTGGTGAACCCGACGGCCGCGACGCCGGCGCCCGTGAGAGTGACGCCGGCAAGAATTCCTCCCCAGATGAGTTCTTTTCGAGTCAGACGGTGACAGTCGGCGCTGGCGTCGCAATCTCCTGTGGTGGCGCCGAGTGCGCCGGCGAAAAGGACGAAGCCCGCCCCCATGGCCACGACCGAGCCGGCGATTCCCGCGACAAGCCCGACCACACGCGCAGTGTGGCTGGGCGGTATCACGCGGACATCCACATCGCCGCCGAGTTTGAGCGCAGTTTCGTACTCTCCGACATTGCTCCCCAGCAGGCCAACGGTCTTCAGCCGATAGCGGCCCGGCGGCAGGGCAGCAACGCATCCATCATTGCACTGCCAGACCGGCTCGCCCACGCTCGCATCGCCCCAGCGCGAATCGCGAAGGATAGTGAATTGAAGATGGGGCATGTCGTTGTGGATCTCGACCGTCACCGTGCCAGCCGAATCGCTGGCGACGGGTGATGCGGCGGCAATGCGAGCCACCGCAGCGGCCAACAGCAGACCAGAGACGGATGCCCATCGCTTTCTCGATCGTGGCAAGAACCGGTCAGTCACTTTCCACCTAGCCAAGTGCATTGTACACCCCCAAGCGCTATCTGAGAACCTGAATCCCACGATGGACAGGCTCAGCCTTTCAGTCAGTTTCTCCGTCTGTCATCCCTTCATCCACATCGGCATCTGGGGTGACGGCATCTGCAGCTGCATCTGGGACGGCTGCATCCATGCCTGCTTCTGAAGCACCTGCATCCACACCCACACCAGCACCGGTATCCACCGGTGCGTTAGGGTGGTACGGAACAATGGCAACAGGTACGTCCGCATCCGTACCGACATCCGGGTCCGGAGCTCGGTACAACACCACAGCGTCCGGCTCCCTGCAGCCGGCGAGCACCAGGCCCAGACCCACCGATGCGGGTATCACTACCTCCCGTGCCGTCCTCTTCAGGAAGCTCTCGATACGCTGCCGAACATCCTGTTCCTTCATGACCGAGTATCTTCCCACAAATTGCGGCTGGGACTAGTGACCTAGATCACTCGCACCAGCGGGTATGTTGGGGCATCTGTCAGCAGGTAGCAGTCGTGGGTGGAGTCGTCCTTGTGCCAACTGACTACGGGCCCACCAGCGGGTACGACGTGCTGGGAGCCGCGAGCTGTGCTGGAGCGAGCCGCACGGCCGCCGAGCTGCCGTCCGTGTAGTGAACCGTGATCTGAAGCAAGGCGACGCCAGACTGCAACACTTCCGCCGGTACCTCGAACGCATCTTCCGGATCGTCGGCGTAGGGGAACGATCCTTGGGCCGTGCCGGTCGCGTCTTGCCACTCGATTGAGTCGGTTGCCGATGGCGGATTCCGGACTTGTACGCGCGACCAAAATGCATTGCTCCCGGCGAACACGGACAAGCTGGGAAGTCCGTCGAACACCTCGGTGTGACCCGCGCACGAAACAAAACGCCACGTGCCATCATAGCGGCCAGAACCATCGAGCATGATCGCCGCGGGCGCCAATCCACCGAGGTCAATGCCACAGTAGCGGTCAGGGCATTTGTCCATAATA
Organism: Myxococcales bacterium; assembly: GCA_003158455.1. Lineage (GTDB taxonomy): Bacteria > Myxococcota_A > Polyangia > Fen-1088 > Fen-1088 > Fen-1137. Next base: position 15,211 of record PMJO01000207.1, read on the forward strand.
CGCACGATCACTGACTGCGGTCCTTGCGACGTAAGCGCGGTCACTTCGACACACTGGCCACAAATCCGACCGTTCTGCCACTGCCCCTTGCCGTCACCCGGCTGGAGGTTGACGCTCATGGCGGCGTAGTAAAGGATGCTCGTCGTGCCGTAGTTGCATGCTCCGCCGCTGCTCGGCGCCGTGTCGTACATCGTCACGTTGCCCTCCCCGCTGTCCGTCTGAACCTGCGGATAGCTCGGGGTGGCTGCGTTGCAAATTCCTGGACAGGTGACGGGAAGCGAGCTGGCGGCGTCCAAGCCGTTCCGCGGCTGGCTCTGCGGTGGGCCGGTTCCGCAGGCGCCCAACACGAGCAGGACGCCAACCGGAACACGCCTCGACGGTCGGTGAAAGAGAGAAACCAGGGCTTCGGCATCCTGCCGATTCCAGGCAGAGGTTTCCCTATCGATCATGGTCTGAATCGCGTCCTCTTCGGAAGTGCGGACTACCACCACAGGGTCAAGTATAGGCCGACGCTCAGCCACGTTCGAGGCGCTGCTTGCAGGAGAGGCGGCCGAGGCGAAAGGTACACAGAAGTCACAGGACGAGAGGTAGACTCTTGGGCGTGAATCCTAGGGGACAGGCCAAGATCCGCCTTTTGAGCTGTCTCGCAGCGGCTCTCGGTGGCTGCTCGTCGTCGTCGCCAGGTTTGCCGTCGATCGATCTCGGCGCGCTCTCCAAACCGGCGGTGGTCACCGCGCGCGACGGTGGCGCGGCCGCGCTGGTGGGCGGCCGCATGCTTTGGACATTCGGCGACACCCTGATGACGGTGACGGGCGCCGATGGGTTCAATTACCGTTCGGCGACGGCGGGATGGGGCAGCGTGGGCGATCTCCAACTCGACGAGGAGCTAGACGCAATGGGTGCGCCCTTCCAGTTGTTTCCCTTCACGGCCGAGGAGGCAGCATACAACGCTGCCAACGGGCCGACGGAACGCTACGCCCTGTGGCCGGGCAGCGTGATCGAGGCGCCCGATGGCAGCGGCGCTTGGATCTTCTATCAGCGGCTCATGGTCCACCCTGGATACCTGAACTTCGAAGGGCTTGACGTGGGGCTGGCGCGCCTCTCCCGCAGTTCGACCGTGGCAGCACGGGATCCAGCTCCACTGTTCAGCGCGCCCACGCCCGCGTACGCGCTCGCCGCTGCGGTCGACGGCGGGTTTGTGTACCTCCATGCATGCGACCCCGTATCCGGGCAACTCGATGAAGTATGCCGCGTGGTCCGCGCTCCCGTCGCGGACGCGCCCCTGGCCAGCGCGTGGCAGGCGTGGGACGGCGCGACCTGGCAAGTCGACCTCACCCAGGCGGAAGCCGTACTGCACGGTCCTCCGGGTGATCTGTCGGTGTCGTTCAATGCGTACTTGGGGCAATTTCTCGCTGTGTACAGCGGAATCTTTTCGAACGGCGTCAGGGGACGCACGTCGCCGCGTCCCGAGGGGCCGTGGAGCGAGGAGCGACTGCTCTTCGAGGCGCTGGCACCGCCGTCGGGCAATGACTACGCAGGCAAAGAGCACCCCGAGCTGGCCACCGATGGCGGCAGGACGGTGGTCGTCAGCTACGCGCACGCCACCGGAACATTCACGGGCGACGTGCGACTGTGTTCGGTTACCTTTCCCTGATCGCGCATGGCGCACGTCCCCGGCGGAGCCGGCCCAATCTCGCCGACTCCGAGCTCGCCGTGGTAACATTGCTGCTCTCGCCGAAGGTGCAGGATGTCCCTAGTATTCCGATGTCTTGTTTCTCTGCGGTCCGCAGAAAGGTCAGCATGAAGAACACTGGATGGGTGTACGGCATCACGTTGGTAATTGCGCTTCCACTTTCTGGCTGCGGCGGTGGTCTCGGGGTGCCTAGGGATTCCTCAGTCGACTATCGGGGCGCGGATTTCGCAAACGCAGACTTGGGCACGGGCGGCGCGAGCGTTCTGGACAGCGGGGTGGCCCCGGTCACACCGGATAGTCGTTTGGACGTGACCGCAGGCGGGCAAGACAGCGTCGCGGATAGCGCCGCTTCGGGCGGCGGCTCGGGCGACACCGCTGGCACGGACGGCAGGGTTGGGGCGGGCGACGCTCCTGGGACGGGCGGTGGCCCTGGAGCCGGCNNGGCGGCGCCACCGGGATGGGTGGTGCCACCAGGACGGACGGTGGCCCTGTGATCGCCACGGACAGCGGGGCCGTGGATGCGCCAGCCACTGAAAGTGGCATGGAAGCCAGCGCGGGTGACGTGAAGACTTTGGACACGACCGTGGAAGGCGGCCTCGCCTCGGCCGGATCGAGCATCGATGACTACCTGGGATTGTGGGTGCCTGACGATTCTGGTTGGGATGATATCGCGGTGATCGACATCGTGAAGAAGAACAGTACCCAGTTGGGTGTTCATGCCTACGGCGCCTGTAGCGAGTACTACTGCGATTGGGGTGAAGCGACCGTCAACTTCATCGGCTCGCCTGTGGTCCCAACTTTTTCCAACGGCGAATCCTTTCCCATCACGATGAACAGCCCGACGTCTCTGCATGCAGTCCAGTCTGACGGCCCGATGGACTACCATTTGCTGGATGTGGGCACAGGTAGCAGTGCGGGCGGAACCCTCATGACCCTCGCCTCCGGCCGGATTGGTTCCGGTTTCATCGCCGTTGACGGCACGGCCGTATACCGGACGCACGCCGACGGTACCGTCGTGAAGGTGCCGATTGCTGGCGGGACCGTCACGACGCTCGCTTCGGGCCAGGCCGGTCCCGGCGCCATCGCGGTTGATGGCACGAACGTCTACTGGGTGAACAACGGGACCGTCGCCTATTCCGACTACGAGGGCACCGTGGTGAAGGTGCCGATTAGCGGTGGGGCGGTCACCAAGCTTGTCTCGGGCCAGGGGTATCCCATCGGCATCGCGGTCGACGGCACGAGCGTCTATTGGTCAAGCAGCTACGACGGCACGGTGATGAAGGTGCCAATTGGCGGCGGCACGCTCACCAAGCTCGCCTCAGGCCAGAACAGCCCCGGGACCATTGCCGTGGATTCCGCAAACGTCTACTGGACGACCTATGACGGCGCGGTGTTGAAGGCGCCGATTGGCGGCGGCGGCACCGTCACAACCCTCGCCACGGGCCGGAACGGCCCCGCCAGCATCGTGGTCGACAGTACGAGCGTCTACTGGGCGAACTACCTCCGCGGCACAGTGATGAAGGTGGCGATTGGCGGCGGCGACGTCACAACCCTCGCCTCAGGCCAGAACGGCCCCACGGGTATCGCGGTTGACGGTACGAGCGTCTACTGGACCAACGCAGGCACGAGCGCCAACTACTACACGGACGGCACCGTGGCAAAGGTGCCGATTGGCGGCGGGACCCTCACGATCCTCGCCATGGGCCAAGGCGACCCCGAGGCCATCGCCGTCGACGCCACCAGCGTCTACTGGACGAACTTCTACGGCACCTTGATGCAGCTGACGCCAAAGTAACCGATGCCACTACGGCGGTGACGGGATCGACCCATGGCCAGTCGTAGCCAGCCATGAAGTCGGGCGGTTTGGTCATGTAGAGAGAATTCGGCAGGGTGTGGTTTGAGCTTGCCGAATCCCAGACGAGGGCCTTGGTCACATAGTCGTAGTTCACGTGGCGCAGAAGCGTGGCCAGGGTCTTGGTCTCCTGCGTGCCGTCGCTCTGGAACCCGATGCGGCGCTTTTCTAGGCAAAGCAGAAGTACTCGGAACCACCAGCTTAGGGGCAGCCAGCCAGCCCGACCCCCGAGGGGCTGAACCCTAGTTGGCCGTCGGCCTGCAAGCCATTGTTCCGCGAGCCCCAGCACCAGACGGAGCCGTCGTCCGCTCGCGCGCAGGTGGAGTCGGGGCCCGCGCAGACTTCGACGAAGACCGTGCCCGGGGCCGCGGCCCGGACCGGTGTGGTCGTGGCTTTTCTAAGGTCGGCCACGCCGCTGCCGAGTTGGCCGAAGCCGTTCCATCCCCAGCACCAGACGGCGCCGTCGCTCGTGCACGCGCAGGTATGGAAGTCGCCGGCCGAGACCTGAACCACGTTGGAAAGGCCTGCCACCTTCACCGGCACGGAGCTCGAGCTGGCCGTACCGTTGCCGAGCTGACCATAATCGTTGGCGCCCCAACACCACGCCGTGCCGTTGTCGAGCCGAGCGCAGGTATGGAGGTGCGAGCTGGGCGACACCTGGCGCACGTCAGAGCCGAGCGCGGCGACCTGAACCGGGGTCGGTCTCGCGAGGTTGCTGCCATCGCCAAGCTGCCCGGCAGTGTTGGCGCCCCAACACCAGAGTGTGCCGTCAGCTTGCCTCACGCAGCTGTGCACACTGGAGCTGGCCACCTCGACCGCGGGTTGGCCAAGCTTCACCTGCGTGGGAAGCGGCTCGAAAAAGCTTGTGGTTCCGTTTCCCAGCTCGCCGTCGTCGTTGCGTCCCCAACACCACACGCTGCCGTCCCCGAGCCTGCCGCAGGCATGCCCCCAACCCGCAGCGACCTTGACCGCCACCGGCAGGCCGGCAACTCGAGATGGCGCGAGCTGCCGGTCGAACACCCCGGCCGAGTTACTGACCATGCCCCAGCACCAGATCCCGCCATCGCTGAGCAGCGCGCAGGTCGTTCCAACACTCCCGGCGGCAATCTGCACGACCGAGCTCCCCAGAGCAGAGATGGGGACCGGTCCCGAGGTGTCTCCCTGGGGACCGTAGCCGAGCTCGATGTAGTAGCTCTGGCCCCAGCACGAGACGGTTCCGTCCGTCAGGCGCGCACAGTACGACGCGAACGACACCGCAAGCTGCGCCGCCGGAGTCTTCAGGCTAGGGACCTTGCGGGGCTCGGTTTGGACCGGCAGGTTGCCGGTTCCGAGTTGGCCCCAATCGTTGCTGCCCCAACAGCGCAGATTCGACGTCGCATCGATCGCACAAGCGGTGGCCTCGCCGACCGCGACCTGCTTCGCCCCGGTCACCGACGCGACCATCACCGGCTGGTCGCTCGGGTGCAGGGTTCCATCGCCCAGTTGGCCGTGGTCGTTGAGCCCCCAGCAGGCAAGCGTGCCGTCGCGCTTGCGCGCGCACGAGAGCTGCATTCCCAGTGCGACCTCCTCAGTATCCGGCAGGCTCGCAACCAGCACGGGTTTCGTGTTGACGGCCGAGCTTCCCCAGCACCAGAGCGATCCATCCTTCACGATTGCGCAGCTCTCATCGGAGCCCGCGTAGATGCGCGAGGCAGCCTGGTCGAGGCCGATGACTTGGGTTGGTACCAGGCTGCTGATGGTGGAACCGTTGCCAAGCTGGCCGGCGTTGTTGTTGCCCCAACAGTAGATGGTGCCGTCGGTCTTCAGCGCGCAGACGTGGGAGGCGCCCGCGGCGACACTCACGGTGTCGTTCCCCAACCCGGCCACCTGCGCGGGAGTGCTCACGAGGGACGTGGCTGTGCCCGCGTCCAGGTAGCCCCAGCACCACACGGATCCATCCATCTTGCGAGCGCAGGCATGATCGACACCGACGGCGACCTGCGCGACCGCGGCTCCGAGGCCCGAGACCAAGTTGGGGGAAGCCGAGTTGGTAAAGGTTTGGTTGGCGAGCTGCCCGCCGGCGTTGTCGCCCCAGCACCAGAGCGAGCCGTCGCGCTCGAGGGCGCAGGTGGTATCTCCGCTGGCAGCGAGCTCGACCACCCCGGAGCCGGGAATAGCCACCTGGACCGGCGAAGCCTTGATCTCCCAGGTGCCATCGCCGAGTTGACCTGAAGCGTTCTCGCCCCAGCACCAGAGAGAGCCATCGCTTGCCAGGGCGCAGGTATGGTGCCAGCCCATCGCTACCTGGACAACCGAGCCGCAAAGCCGGCCCTGGGCAGATTCCGCAGCGGCAGCATCGCGCGGCCCTTGCCAAGCCGGCGCATCCGCTGCACCCGCCCATCCGCCGTCGCTCGGGGCGTCCGCGGGCACAGCGGCGCCATCACCACTAGCGTCGCGATGGGAAACCTTCAAGCCATCGTGACAAGCAGGCAACGTAGCCAGACAACACGCGAGGTAAAATCCGACGAGCGTGCGCACGAGAGTCACGATACCATGGACGCCGATGGAGAGGGCGCGTCGCGCGGGCCCGGGGGGTCTTCAGACCAGAGCCGCTACATGCGAGTCCCGTCAGGGCGGCTGCGAGAAGAGCTTGTTGTCGGGTCAGTGCAGCAGGATGCAGTCATGGTAGCAAGAACCTTGTGGGCTGCGGATGCAAGCACTGGTGGGAGCTCGTTGGGTGCCACCGGTCCGACCTATGCCGGAGAAGGCTGAGTGAGTAAATGGTGTTGGCTCGCGACCGGATGTCCTCTACCACCGGCTGTTCATCTGCTGAAAGCTCTTGTCCAGCTCAGCCCTGGATGCTTTGAGCATGCCCGCGCTCATCCCGTAGCCAATCTCGGTGACGTCGGCTTCAAGGCCCTTCATAACTGCGTCCACGAATTCCTCGGGCTTGAGATCCGCACGGAAATTTCCCCGTTGCGCCCTGCCTTCCGAGTTCAGTTCCGTGTCGACGGCGGGCGGAACGACCTCGAAGACCTTGATCCCGAGCTTCGAAAGTTGATGTCTGAGCGCCATGGAGAAGGCGTGCAGCCCGGCCTTGGTCGCGCTGTAGACCGGCATGCGGGCGGCGGGCACGAAGCCGAGCCCGGAGGACACATTGACAATTGCAGGCTGGTTCTTGCCAATCAACTGGGGGACAAACAACCCTGACAGCATGATGGGCGCTTCCAGGTTGATTCTGACCTCGCTCTCCCCGGTCAGAAATGCGTCGACGCCTCTTGTGAAATCGATGTCCCTTTGCACGCCGGCGTTGTTGACCAGGAGGTTCAGGTCCTTGAAGCTCGCGCTTGTCCATTCCGCCAGCGCCCGACAGTCAGATTCCTTCGCCACATCGCATGTCCTGACGTGAAACTCGGGATGTTTCTTGCGCGCGTCCAGAAGCCTTGCTTCCCTTCGCCCGCAAATGATGACCTCGTTGTCTGCCTTCAGAAAGGCTTCGGCCATCGCGAAGCCGATGCCTGTCGCGCCACCGGTGATTAGGATCGTGTTTCCCGAAAGCTTCATGGGGTGCCTCCCTGTCGTTTCTTTGTGGGGTATTCCACCAAGGCCAGCTCCACCAGGATGAAGGGCGAGGTTGTCGCCTTCGGCATCGCTCATTTCAGGGTGAGCAGACCGAGTTTCCACGGAATTGCGTTGTAGCTGCTCGTGTCCGCCCCGGGTGCGAACCCCTGACATAGGTATTGCAGCTTCGTCCCATCGATAACCATGGTCTCGTCGTAGCCGGCGCGAATCATCTCGCCGTGGCTAATGTCATCGGTCCACGGCGTGCCGTCGAAGGTGACGTTCTCCTTGCCGGCAAAAGGCGCCGACCCATCGTCGTGCAGGACCGTCCACGATCCTTCCAGGCTATCCGCGGTCCACGAACGGAAATAGCGTCTATGGTTGGATGTCTTGTCAAAGGCTTCGATGAGGGCCAGATACTTGTTACTCCCGTTGATCTTGTACACGTTGCTGGCCTCGAACACGCGGCCTGCCTCCGCATCCTCCATCACCACGACCGGCTCGCCGAAACCGCGCGGGAACTTTTCGATGGATGTCTTGCTCTTGTACCAACGGCCGTGGTCATCGGAGAAGAACAGGTGGCAGAACTGGGAATCGCAGATCACCCAGTAGTCCAGCCACCCGCCGTTTTCATCGATGATCTTTGGTGTCTTCGGATAGAAAGGCTGGGGCAGCGCCCATTTGCTGGGATCGCCGGGATCGTCGGCGGTCGAAAACATGGGCGGGCCCGACTGGAAAACGAGGTACCACTGCTTGTGCGGCGTGAAGTAGAACAACTGTGGCGCGGCTACGTAGGTGTCGAAGCCAGGTGTCTTGCTCATGTAGTAGAAGGACGCCTTGGGCGCGTCAGCCCAGTCGGCAAACGAGGTGTAGACCATGCCGTAGATCCCGCCACGGCCAACTGAGCTGGCATAGACGTGCCAGCGGTCGTGGTAGCGAACCACAGTGGGATCCTTCACGGCGACCAGGTCATGGCTGGCGTCGGATTGCGGGACGATGATCGGGCCGCTCGACGTCCACAAGAAGCTGGAAGGCAGGCCCGGCACCGATACCAGCTTGGCCGGCGCGGCTGACGGCGGGCTTGCGGGCGCTGGCGTCACGGTCGATGCCACTGGCGCCGCTTGCGAAGGCGGCCTGAGACACGAGGCGATGGCCGTACCTAGAACCAATGCGATCGCAACCCTTCCGACAAACAACGTGCGTGCTTTCGTCATGGTCATCCCTTTTCTTCCTCTCCGCGCAAACTGTCCCAGCGATAGTCCCTTGTCAACCTGGAGTCTTGGTGTGGCCCGCGCATCAGCCATCGAACCGCTAGCCATCCACGCCTCCCTCGTGCGAAAGTGCCGCCTTCGGCTAGGAGATGACATGTGTCGAATCACCAAGTACCTGTTGCTGCTACTCGTTGGCGTTGGATGCTCGACGGTGACCTGCCCGAACCCTTCAACTTCAGCTCCGCCTCCCGCCAGCCTTCAGCGCCTGCCGGATGGCGTTCTGCTTCGCGTGGGCGACGGCTTCCTCAAGCTTGAGGTTTGTGCCAACGACGTCGTGCGGGTCGCGTACGCCAAGGATCAGGCCTTCTTTGCCCGCCAGAGCCTGGCGGCGCAGCCCAAGCGCTGCGATGGGGCGCAGTTCGACGTGAGCGAGGATGCGCTCGCGGCGACCGTCGCCACCTCGCGGCTGCGTGCTCGCGTCGACATCGCCACTGGCCGGGTGGCGTTCTTCGACCTTGCCGGCAAACCCATCCTGGAGGAGAAACCGGGCGGCCGGACGCTCATGCCCGCGATCGTCCAGGGCGAGAACACGCAGCACGTGCGACAAGAGTGGCTCGCCCATGCCGAGGAGGCCCTCTACGGCCTCGGCGAAAACCAGGTCGGCCTCTTGAACCTCAAGGGATACGACCTCGACCTCTGGCAACACAACGGCACCATCGTCATTCCCTTCCTGGTGTCGAGCCGCGGCTGGGGCATCTTTTGGGACAACACTTCCTTCACGCGCTTCGGCGATCTGCGCGAACTGGAACCAATCCCGGCCGAGCGCCTGCTTGACAGCAGCGGCAAGCGCGGCGGCCTGACCGGGTCGTACTACAGCGACGCGAGCTTCAATCACCTGGTGGGCGAGCGTCTGGACCGCACCATCGACATCGCGCTGTCCAGCAAAGAGAAGAAACCCAACCAGCTCATCTACCCCGGCTTGCCCCCAGGCCCGGCCAGTGTGCGCTGGACCGGCGAGGTTGAGCCGGAGGTGGCCGGCGACTACACCTTCCAGACTTTCTCCAATGGCAGCATAAAGCTCTGGATCGACGATCGGCTGGTCGCCAACCATTGGCGGCAAAACTGGTTGCCCTGGAAAGAAGTGGCCAAGGTGCGGCTCGAAGCCAAGCGCCGCCACAAGATTCGCGTCGAGTGGATCAAGGAAGAGGGAATGGAGACGGTGCAGCTCCTGTGGAAGACACCTTCTGATATGGGAGAGGGTCCCCTCGCCCCCCGCGATGGTGCGCGGCAAGCAAAGCTCGCCGCTTCTCACGCGACCGGCCCCGAGTCGACCTCGCTTTGGTCCGAAGTGGGCGACGGCATCGACTACTACCTCGTCTACGGGCCGGAGCTCGACAAGGTCGTCGCGGGCTACCGGCGCATCACCGGGCCGGCGCCGATGATCCCGCGCTGGGCGCTGGGGCTGTGGCAGAGCCGGCAGCGCTACGAGACGGCCAAACAGAGCCTCGGCGTGCTGGACGGCTTCCGTTCCCGCGGCATCCCCTTCGACAACATCGTGCAGGACTGGTTCTACTGGAAGGAAGACAGCTGGGGCTCGCACGAGTTCGACAAGTCGCGCTTCCCCGATCCCGATGCGTGGATTCGCGCGATCCACGCCAAGCACGCGCGCCTGATGATCTCGGTGTGGGGCAAGTTCTATCCAGGCACGAAAAACTTCGAGGAAATGCGCCTGCAGGGTTTCCTTTACCAGCGCAACTTGAGCGAAGGGCTGCGCGACTGGGTCGGCGACGGCGGCCATCCCTACACGTTCTACGACGCCTTCAATCCCGAAGCGGGTCGGCTCTTCTGGTCGCAGATGGACCAGACACTGTTTCGCAAGCAAGTGGACGCCTGGTGGCTGGACGCGCCGGAGCCGGACCTGCTGCCCACGCCTACGCTCGACGGACAACGAACCCACATGCACCCGACGGCGCTCGGCTCCGGCTCGCGCATGCTCAATGCGTACTCGCTGGTGAACAGCAAATCCGTCTACCAAGGGCAGCGGTCCGCGGCGCCCGACCAGCGCGTCTTCATTCTGACCCGCTCGGCGTTTGCCGGACAACAGCGCTACGGCGCGGCGGTCTGGTCGGGCGACATCACCTCGACCTGGACGGCGCTGCGGCAGCAGATTCCAGCCGGGCTCGGGTTGTCGCTTTCGGGACTGCCGTACTGGACCATGGACATCGGAGGATTCTCGGTCCCAGCGCGTTTCGCGGCGAAAAAGCCGGCTGCGGCGGACGTTGAGGAATGGCGCGAGCTGAACACTCGCTGGTTCCAGTTCGGCACGTTCGTTCCGCTCCTGCGCGTGCACGGCGAGGCGCCTGCGCGCGAGATGTGGGAGCTGGGGGGCGAATCGCACCCCGCGTACCAGACCGAGCTGAAGTTCGACCGGATCCGCTATCGACTCCTCCCCTACCTGTACTCGCTTGCGGGCGCGGTAACGCACGCGGGAGGAACTATCCTGCGGCCGCTGGCCATGGATTTCCGCACGGACAAGCAGGCGCTGGAAGTGAGCGATCAATACCTCTTCGGGCCCGCGTTCCTGGTGAGCCCGGTGACCACTTACAAGGCGCGCACCCGGTCCGTCTACCTGCCGGTTGCGCCGCTCTGGTACGACTTCTGGACCGGCCGTGAATTCGCTGGCGGACAGACCATTGAGGCGCCCGCGCCGTATGAATCGATGCCCATCCACGTGAAGGCCGGCGCCATCGTGCCCACCGGGCCCGAGCTCGCGTACACGGACGAAAAGCCAGCCGACCCGATCGTGCTGTGGGTCTACGCCGGTGCGGATGGCGCGTTCACCTTGTACGAGGACGACGGTCTCACCTACGGATACGAGCAGGGCGCCTGCGCACGCATCCCGATCCGCTGGAAAGAGGCCACGCGAACGCTGAGCATCGGCAAGCGGGAGGGCTCATTCGCCGGCATGCTGAAGGAGCGCACCTTCGACGTCGTTTTGGTGACGAAGGGAAAGCCGGTCGGCTTTTCCTTCGAGCCCAAGCCGGACAAGACCATTCGCTACGACGGTGCCCCGGTAGAGCTGAAGCTGTAGCGGCGGCGCAAGGCCGCGCCGCGGGCGCGAGCCCGCCGGCGGGCTCGGCCACTACACCCAGTCCGCGCAGAGTAGCTCGGCCTGTTTCAGGACGGTC